>DASVBJ010000042.1:0-2704 GCA_036375895.1 Actinomycetes bacterium
GTGCAGGACCTCGACGTGGTCGCCGAGCGCCGCGCGCAGCCCCTCGAGCGGGGACACCGTGTAGGCCGGGAAGACGGTGGCGCTGCCACCGCCGAGCGTGCGGGCCACCGCTGCGTTCGGCCCGACGACTGCGACGCGCCGGAGGGCCGCCCGGCTCAGCGGCAGCAGCCCGCCCTCGTTGCGCGCCAGCACGAACCCTGCGGCGGCGGCCGAGCGCAGCTCCGCCGCCACCGCGGCGTCCGACCAGGCCGCCGCGGTGCGGCCGTCCGGCTCGACACCTTCGAGCGCACCGACCCGCCCGGCGAGCCGCAGCAGGCTCAGCACCTTGGCGTCCACCACCTCCTCGGGCACGCGACCGGCCCGCACCGCCGCGACGAGCGCGTCGCCCCACGGCCCGGTGGGACCGGGCATGACCAGGTCGAGGCCGGCGAGGGCGGCCGCCTCGGTGCTGCGCGCGGCGTACCAGTCCGACATCACGACGCCGTCGTAGCCCCAGTCGCCGACGAGCACGTCGCGCAGCAACGGCGACTCGGTCATCGTGTGCCCGTTGACGCCGTTGTAGGCCGCCATGACCGCCCAGGGCCGCGCGTCCCGGACGACGGCCTCGAACGGCGCGAGGTAGAGCTCGCGCAGGGCCCGCTCGTCCACCCGGGCGTCGAGGGTGAACCGCTGCGTCTCCGAGTCGTTGGCCACGAAGTGCTTGGCCGTCGCGCCGACCCCGGCGCCCTGCAGGCCACGGATGTACGCCGTGCCGATGCGCCCCGTCAGGTGCGGGTCCTCGCTGAAGCACTCGAAGTGGCGGCCGCCGAGCGGGGTCCGGTGCAGGTTGAGCGTCGGGGCCAGCAGCACGTCGACGCCCTTGCGCCGGCACTCGGCGGCAAGGAGGCGGCCGAGCCGTTCGACCCGCTCCGGGTCCCAGGTCGCCGCGAGCGCGGTGGCGGAGGGCAGGTTCGCCGAGGTGTCCCGCTCGTCCCACCGCTCGCCGCGCACACCGGCCGGCCCGTCGGACACCACGAGCCGGCGCAGGCCGATCGCGGGCTCCGCGTGCAGCGCCCAGAAGTCGGCGCCCGTGAGCAGACGCACCTTCTGCGCCAGGGTGAGGCGGCGCAGTCCGTCACCGATCGGGTCAGGGCCGGACATCCCCCGAGTATGTCGCCGGCGGGGGAACCAGGACGCCGTTCCCGTCCGGCAGCGGACTACGGTGCGTCCTATGAGCGATCACTATGACGTCGTCGTGCTGGGTGCCGGTCCCGGTGGCTACGTGGCCGCCATCCGCGCCGCCCAGCTGGGCAAGCGCGTGGCGGTGGTGGAGCACAAGTACTGGGGCGGGGTGTGCCTCAACGTCGGGTGCATCCCCTCCAAGGCGCTGCTGCGCAACGCCGAGCTGGCGCGTCTCGTCACGCACGAGGCCGAGGCGTTCGGCATCAGGTTCGACGGCTCGGTGTCGGTGGACTTCGGCGCGGCGTACAGCCGCAGCCGCAAGGTCGCCGAGGGGCGCGTCAAGGGCGTGCACTTCCTCATGAAGAAGAACGGCATCGACGAGATCCACGGGTGGGGGCAGTTCACCGACCCGCACACGCTGGACGTGTCTCTCGACGACGGCGGCCAGCGCACCGTCGGCTTCGACCACTGCATCATCGCGACGGGCGCCACGACACGGCTGCTGCCGGGCACCAGCCTGAGCGAGCGGGTGGTGACGTACGAGGAGCAGATCCTCACCGAGCAGCTGCCCGGCAGCATCCTGATCGCCGGAGCCGGCGCCATCGGGGTGGAGTTCTCCTACGTGCTGAGCAGCTACGGCGTCGACGTCACCCTGGTGGAGTTCCTCGACCGCATCCTCCCGCTGGAGGACGAGGAGGTCTCCGCGGAGCTCGCCCGGCGCTACAAGCGGGCCGGCATCAAGGTGATGACGTCGACCCGGGTCGAGTCGATCGACGAGAGCGGCGACAAGGTCAAGGTCACCGTGAGCCGCGACGGTAAGCAGGACACCGTCGAGGTCGACAAGGTGCTGCAGGCCATCGGCTTCGCCCCTCGCGTCGACGGCTACGGCCTGGAGAAGACCGGCGTCGAGCTCACCGACCGCGGCGCCATCGCCATCGACGGCTTCATGCGCACCAACGTGCCGAGCATCTACGCGATCGGCGACGTCACCGGCAAGCTGCTCCTCGCGCACGTCGCCGAGGCGATGGGCGTGGTCGCCGCCGAGACGATCGCCGGCGCGGAGACCATGGAGATCAACTTCGACATGATCCCGCGGGCGACGTTCTGCCAGCCGCAGATCGCGTCCTTCGGCTACTCCGAGGCGCAGGCCAAGGACAAGGGCTACGAGGTCAAGACCGCGAAGTTCCCCTTCTCCGCCAACGGCAAGGCGATGGGGCTCGGCGACGGTGTCGGCTTCGTGAAGATCGTCGCGGACGCGGAGTACAACGAGATCGTCGGCGCCCACATGATCGGCCCCGAGGTCACCGAGCTGCTGCCGGCGCTGACCCTGGCCCAGCAGTGGGACCTCACCGCCGACGAGGTGGCCCGCAACATCTTCGCCCACCCGACGCTCTCGGAGGCGATGAAGGAGGCCGTCGAGGGCATCGCCGGCCACATGATCAACCTGTGATGGTGTCGAAGGCCTCGACCGAACGCCCCGGCGCCGAGGACCACGTCGTCATCATCGGCGGCGGCCCCGGCGGCTACGAGGCGGCACTGGTGG
>DASVBJ010000132.1:0-4249 GCA_036375895.1 Actinomycetes bacterium
GCCGGCCGCCAGCGGCACGTCGATGGAGGACTTCCTGCGCGTGCTCGAGACAGTTCCGGACGCCGAGCCGTTCATGCCGCCGAACTCCGAGGAGTTCGTGCACATGATCGAGGCGATGACGGCTGAGCAGCAGCAGGGGGCCGTGCCAGGGCAGCGCGCCGGCACCGCGCAGGACACCTCCGTCACCAGGTAGCCGCGCAGCACGAACAGGCGTCCCCCCGTGAAGGCGTTGATCTGCCGTTAGATCGCGGGGCCGCTCGGGTCGACTTCAGTTAATTGTGCTGATCCAGCTCGTTGTGGCTGCGGTGTGCACAAGTCGAGGGTGGCGTGCGATGGCGCCGGACGGGATCTCCCGAAGATCTCGGACAGGCCCCTCGCACCGCGCGGAAGAGCCCACCGGCCCATCCGGCCAAAGCGTGTCCGTAAGGGTGTCCGTGAGCTCTCGCGGGCATTCGTCCTCGAGACCGGGCGACCTGTCAGTGGTCGCCGTTGTTGAGCAGCCGCTTGCGGCGCACGTTCGGTGTGCCTGGCTGCACGGTTCCGCCTCGCGGCCCATCCGCCGCCAGGCAGGAGCCTGAACCGAAGGGATTGCTGTATGCCGAAGACCGATGGCATCGAGGTGGAGGGCATCGTCACCGAGGCCCTGCCCAACGGGTACTTCCGGGTCGACCTTACGAACGGGCACAAGGTGCTCGCTCATCTGTCGGGTCGGATGCGCCGGCACTACATCCGGGTCCTGCTGGAGGACCGGGTGGTTGTCGAGCTCAGCCCGTACGACCTGTCCCGGGGCCGACTGGTCTACCGACACAAGTGACCGGCCCCGACCGAGAGGACTCCATGACGAACACCACAGCCGGCGACGCTGCCGGCTCCACGACCCTGCTGTTCCAGGCCCCGCCCGGTGGGCCGTCCCATGGCGAGGTTCCCGAGCGGGAGCCGGCCCGCAGCGGTCCCCCGCGAGCGGCCGGGGCGGGCACACTGCGGATGCTCAAGGGGGCGCGGCAGGCCGCAGCGGGGATGAAGCTGACCGACGACCAGATCCGGGCGGTGCTGGCGGATCCGCAGGAGGTTGGGCCGGATCCCAACCAGCCGCACCGGACCCGGCTCACGCGCAAGGGCATCACCGTGACCACTGGTCAGGACGGGATGATCCTGCGCGTCACCCGCCGCCGCTGACAGCGACCGCGTCACGCGGCGCACAACTCCCTCGGTGTCCCGAGCGCGACAACTGGGCGCCCCGCGCGCTCCCGCCACGTTTCCCGCGGCTCCTCAGTGGAACGTTCAAGGGAAACCGACGAGGGAGGTTAGGCGTGGAGGCCGCCCGCGTGTTGCGCAGTGTCCCGGATGACGCGCACGTTGCCGTCGACGTAGCCGACCGATCAGGCCAGGTGTGTTCGCTGCCTGGGGAGCATGTCGTGGTGGCTCTCGCCGCGGGTGACGTGCTGACCTGCACCAACCTGCTGCCGCTGCGTCGGCGGCCGAGGATGGTCTTCTCGCCCGTCTGCAAGGCCCAGGTGGTGCTCGAGGAGTCAGGCCGACCGCCGAGCCGATGTCCGCGCTGCGGCGCCGCGTTCGTCATCTGAGCCTGACCTGAGGCGGGACCTTCGTCCCTAGCGCGGAAGTGATCCATCTTGGAAACCTACGGCACCGTAACCTACGTGACCGTAGACACCGAGAGGCATCCACCGTGACCACGCCCTCCACCGCGACATGCCCCGCCGCGCCTCGATCCGGGCGACCGCTGCCCTTGGTGATCCAGGGCGGGATGGGCGTGGCCGTGTCTTCCTGGCGGCTGGCCGCGGCCGTCGCCAGCACCGGTCAGCTCGGGGTCGTCTCGGGCACCGCGCTGGACACCGTGCTGGCTCGTCGGCTGCAGGACGGTGACCCGGGTGGGGAGGTTCGGCGGGCGCTTGCCGCCTTCCCGGTGCCGTCGGTGACGGAGCGGGTCATGGCCCGGTTCTTCCGGCCGGACGGGCGCCCACCGGGCACGCCGTACACGCCGGTGCCGCGGCTGGCGCTGCGGCAGAGCCGGTTGGCGCAGGAGCTGGCGGTGGTCGGCAACTTCGTCGAGGTGTGGCTCGCCAAGGACGGTCATGACGGCCCGGTGGGCGTCAACTACCTCGAGAAGGTGCAGATGGCGACCCCCGCCGCGGCGTACGGCGCGATGCTGGCCGGGGTCGACTTCGTGCTGATGGGCGCCGGCATCCCGCGCGACATCCCGCAGCTCCTGGACCGGTTGGCCGGCCATGACGCGGTGCGGCTTCCAGTGGCGGTCGCCGGGGCCGCCGAAGGCAGCCACGCCGTACACCTGGACCCGCGGGCACTGTTCGGCGAAGGCCTGCCGCCGTTGGTGCGACCGACGTTCCTCGCCATCGTCTCGGCGCATGTGCTCGCGGCGTATCTCGCGCGAGACGAGCAGATCCGGCCCGACGGGTTCGTGATCGAGGGCCCGCTGGCCGGCGGACACAACGCGCCGCCACGTGGCCGGCTGGTCCTCGACGCGCTTGGCCAGCCGATCTTCGGACCGCGCGACGACGCGGACATCGAAAAGGTCGCGGCGCTCGGTCTGCCATTCTGGCTAGCCGGCTCCTACGGCACGCCTGAAGCCGTGGCGGCTGCCCGCTCCGCAGGTGCGGCCGGCGTGCAGGTCGGGACTCTCTTCGCGCTGAGCGAGGACTCCGGCGTCGCGCCGGGCCTCAGGGCCGACCTGCTGGCGCGGCTGCGGGCGGGCACGCTGGAGGTCCGCACGGATGCCTCGGCGTCGCCCACCGGGTTCCCTTTCAAGGTCGCGCAGCTGCCCGGCACGCTGTCAGACCCGGCGGTGCGCGCTGCCCGCCCTCGCCTGTGCGACCTGGGCTACCTGCGCACCCCCTACCTCCGGGACGGGGGTGCGGTCGGCTATCGCTGCCCGGCCGAACCGGTGCACACCTACCTCCGTAAAGGAGGCACGTTGGAGGACACCGCCGGGCGGGCGTGCTTGTGCAATGCGTTGACCGCCAACGTGGATCTGGGACAGACCCGGGCCGACGGCTACGCCGAGGAGCCGTTGGTCACCCTGGGGGCCGAGCTGGAGGGGGTGCGCAGGATGGTCGCCACGCACCCGGGTGGCTGGTCGGCCCGCCAGGCACTGGAGTGGCTGCTCGCGGATGCGTCACCGCTGCAGGAGCCCGCCGCGACGTCAGTGGTGTGAAGACTCTCAATAGGTGTGTCCCTATTGACGCCGAAGGGCACTCAGCAGCCGATGAGCGGGCGGGCCGGCATCGCTAGCCGCCGGCGTCGGTGTTGATCAACCCCGTGTGACGAAGGATCTCGTCGACGACCACCGTGAGCGGACGAGTCGCATCGATCACCACGCCCGTTCCGGGGATGTCTTCCTTGGTCCGGTGGAGTCGGACGATCAGGTCGCGCTCGGATGGTTTCGAGCCCCACTCATCATGCGGGCGTTGGTCTAGCCGCCGATACAACGTGTCGAGATCGACGTTGAGGACGAAGACCTCGTCGAACAGATCGATGAACTTCGTGAAGTTGCGAGAGCCTCCGCAGAAGAAGGTGGCGGGCTCGCGCTGGTCGGCTGCCAGCTCTCGTACGCGATGCACGTCCCAGAGGTGGTGCTCGTGCACGGCAGTAGCGAGCGCTTGGCCAGTCTCGGGGTCACCTTGGTAGGCCAGCTCCCTGTCACCGTTGACCGCCTGGTAGCCACGCCGGTGCAGCTCTCGGCACACCGAGGTCTTTCCCGTCCCGGAGACGCCCTCGACAAGGTAGTTGCGCACGCCCACCCCGGCAGTATCGGCTCAAGGCCTGCCAGGGACAAAGCGCCATCGCACCGCGTTCCGCGCGGGTCTCGAGTGCAATGAGTCAGGCGGCGAACTCGGCTGGGCCGGCGGGCTCGTCGTCCGCCGAGTACGCTCAGCCGACTCGAGGTGGTGCTTCACATGGACGATGGCGAGAAGCGGATCGCGCTGCTGATCGATGCCGACAACGCTCCGGCGTCAAAGATCGACGTGATCCTGGCTGAGGTCGCGCGCCATGGCGCCGCGAATGTGCGCCGCGCATACGGCGACTGGAAGAATCCCAACCTCAAGCAGTGGGAAGCGACGCTGCATGCCTACGCGATCCGCCCGATCCAGCAGTTCGCCTACAGCCGAGGCAAGAACGCCTCCGACATGGCGATGGTGATCGATGCGATGGACTTGCTCTACGCCCGCTCCCTGGATGCGTTCGCCATCGTCTCGAGCGATGCGGATTTCAC
>DASVBJ010000148.1:0-2383 GCA_036375895.1 Actinomycetes bacterium
CGTCTCGGCGTACCGTCCTGCGGTAACCCGTCGCAGGACGGGGGGCCGGTCGGGCAGGCTGGCCTCCACCGCACAGCGCGCCGGCCGCGGGCCGGCCACCGACCAGGAAGGCGCGAGCCCACCGTGACCACCGGCGAGCCCCACATCCTCGACGACCTGCTCTGGCGCGGGCTCATCGCCCAGAGCACCGACCTCGGCGCCCTGCGCGAGGCTCTGGACTCGGGGCCGGTCACCTACTACTGCGGGTTCGACCCGACCGCGCCGAGCCTGCACCTCGGGAACCTGCTGCAGATCCTCACGCTGCGGCGGCTGCAGGACGCCGGCCACCGGCCGCTGGCCCTCGTCGGCGGCGCGACGGGGCTCATCGGCGACCCCAAGCCCACAGCCGAGCGCACCCTGAACCCCCGCGAGGTGGTCGCCGAGTGGGTGGACCGCATCCGGCAGCAGATCGAGCCGTTCCTGTCGTTCGAGGGGGAGGGCGGTGCGGTGATGGTCAACAACCTCGACTGGACCGCGGAGCTCTCGACGATCGACTTCCTGCGCGACGTCGGCCGGCACTTCCGGGTCAACAAGATGATCGCCAAGGAGGCGGTCAACGCCCGCCTGCACTCCGACATCGGCATCGGCTACACCGAGTTCAGCTACCAGATCCTGCAAGGCATGGACTTCCTCGAGCTGTACCGGCGCTACGACTGCGTCCTGCAGACCGGTGGCAGCGACCAGTGGGGCAACCTCACGGCGGGTCTTGACCTGATCCACCGCAGCGAGGGGGCGGCCGTGCATGCCTTCGCGACCCCGTTGCTGACCAAGGCCGACGGCACGAAGTTCGGCAAGACCGAGTCGGGCACGGTGTGGCTCGACGCGGGGCTCACCTCGCCGTACGCCTTCTACCAGGCGCTGGTCAACGCCGAGGACAGCAAGGTCGTCGAGTACCTCAAGCTGTTGTCCTTCCGCACCCGCGAGGAGATCGAGGAGCTCCAGCGGGCGACGCTGGAGCGGCCGGCCGCCCGTGAGGCGCAGCGTGCGCTCGCCGACGAGCTCACCGAGCTCGTGCACGGCAAGGGTGAGCGCGACGCGGTGGTCGCGGCCAGCCATGCCCTCTTCGGCCGCGGGGCGTTGGAGGAGCTCGACGAGCGGACGCTCGCCGCCTCGCTGGCCGAGCTGCCCCGGGTCGTGATCCCGCGGGCGGGAGCCGACGGTGCGGGGATGCCGACCGTGGCCGAGCTGCTCGCGGACACCGGCCTGTGCCCCAGCCGGTCCGCCGCCCGGCGGGCCATCAGCGAGGGTGGCGCCTACCTGAACAACCATCGGGTGAGCGACGAGCAGCACGTGCCTGTCGAGGCCGACCTGCTCGGAGGCCGCTGGCTCGTCCTCCGGCGGGGCAAGCGCAACCTCGCTGCCGTCGAGGTACTGCCGGGCTGACCGCCTTCGCACCACGGCGGACGGGGAATGCCGACCGGCCTCGCAGCGCTGTCATGACGTGGAGAACCGGCCCGGAGACCGGCCCGCAAGCCCGTGACCTGCGGATTTGCGTTCGGCCCCGGGACTGCTTAATGTTCTCTGCGTCGCCCGGCAGGGAGGAACGGACACCGCGAAGGTGGCCGGTCCCGGGGCGGCTCCCGACACCGACTGCAAGCCGCGGGGAATCGCTCGCGGGGTCGCAGCACGTGCCGGGACGGCAGGCGGAAGTCGGTTTGACAGCCGCAAGTCACCTCAGTAAGTTTGAGGGGTTGCCCCGAGAACGGCCGGAAGGCCCGGATCGGTGCGCGTCCGCTCCTTGAGAACTCAACAGCGTGCCAAAAGTCAATGCCAAAAATACCCCGTCCGGGGGTCTCGTACGGCGGTCATCCGACCGTGTCGGCGAACACTCGAACGGATTCCTTTGGTACATGACAGACAACTAACTATTTTGCTAGTTACGTCTGCATTGCCAGATCTGTCCGCGGTCTCGCCAGACCGTGGGCGCTCTTCAATGTGTCGGTCACCCGCGCCTCGTGCGCGGTTGCCATATAGACATCTACGGAGAGTTTGATCCTGGCTCAGGACGAACGCTGGCGGCGTGCTTAACACATGCAAGTCGAACGGTGAACCTCCCTTCGGGGAGGGGATCAGTGGCGAACGGGTGAGTAACACGTGAGCAACCTGCCCCTAGCTCTGGGATAACCCCGGGAAACCGGAGCTAATACCGGATACGAGACCGAGCGGCATCACACGGTCTGGAAAGTTTTTCGGCTAGGGATGGGCTCGCGGCCTATCAGCTTGTTGGTGGGGTAACGGCCTACCAAGGCGACGACGGGTAGCCGGCCTGAGAGGGCGACCGGCCACACTGGGACTGAGACACGGCCCAGACTCCTACGGGAGGCAGCAGTGGGGAATATTGCGC
>DASVBJ010000155.1:0-6595 GCA_036375895.1 Actinomycetes bacterium
CGAGGCCCTCAACCACGCGCAGGCGGCCGACGTGCCGATCGTGGTGGCGGTCAACAAGATCGACAAGGAGGGGGCCAACCCCGACAAGGTCAAGCAGCAGCTGACCGAGTACAACCTGGTGGCCGAGGAGTACGGCGGCGACACGATCTTCGTCGAGGTCTCGGCCAAGCAGGGGAAGAACATCGACCAGCTGCTCGAGTCGATCCTGCTCACGGCCGACGCCGCGCTGGACCTGCGCGCCGTCGCGGACGCGCCGGCCCGCGGTGTCGCGATCGAGGCGCACCTCGACCGCGGCCGTGGCCCGGTGGCCACGGTGCTGGTGCAGCAGGGCACCCTGCAGGTCGGCGACTCGATCGTCGCGGGCGACGCCTTCGGCCGGGTGCGCGCCATGCTCGACGAGCACGGCGAGCACGTCGACGAGGCCGGCCCGTCCCGGCCGGTCCAGGTGCTCGGCTTCACGTCGGTGCCCGATGCCGGCGACAAGTTCCTCGTCGCCGAGGAGGACCGCATCGCCCGCCAGATCGCCGAGAAGCGGCAGGCGATGGAGCGCAACGCGGCGCTGGCCAAGGCCCGCAAGCGCGTCTCGCTCGAGGACTGGCTGGAGAAGAGCAAGGTCAGCACCCTCAACCTCATCCTCAAGGGTGACGGCTCGGGCTCCGTCGAGGCGCTCGAGGACGCGCTGCTCAAGATCGATGTGGGCGAAGAGGTGGCGCTGCGGGTCATCGACCGCGGCGTCGGTGCGATCACGCAGAACGACGTCAACCTCGCGGTCGCGTCCGAGGCCGTGATCATCGGCTTCAACGTCCGGCCGGCCGAGCGGGTGTCCGAGCTGATCGACCGTGAGGGCGTCGACGTGCGCTACTACTCGGTCATCTACCAGGCGATCGACGAGGTCGAGGCCGCGCTCAAGGGCATGCTCAAGCCCGAGTACGAGGAGGCGCAGCTCGGCACCGCCGAGATCCGCGAGGTGTTCCGGTCGTCCAAGTTCGGCAACATCGCGGGATGCCTGGTGCGCAGCGGCGAGATCCGCCGCAACGCCAAGGCGCGTCTCATCCGCGACGGCGCCGTGGTGGCCGAGAACCTCTCGATCGACTCGCTCAAGCGGTTCAAGGACGACGCGACCGAGGTTCGCGAGGGCTACGAGTGCGGTATCGGTCTCGGGTCGTTCAACGACATCAAGGTCGATGACGTGATCGAGACCTACGAGCTGCGCGAGAAGGCGCGCGTCTGACCGTCTGGTTCGACGATCTCGGTGCGCCGCGCCGGCCTCGGGCCGGCGCGGCGCACCAAGACCCGGGAAGACAGGGGGCGTCGGTCGCGTGTACGTCGGGGCGCTGACCCTGGACCTGCTGCTCGGCGAGGTGCGCTCGCTGAAGCAGAAGCGGTCGGTCGTGCGCCCGATCGTGGCCGAGCTCCGGCGGACCTTTGCGGTCTCCGCAGCAGAGGCAGGTCACCTCGACCTGCACCGCCGGGCCCTGCTCGGGGTCTCGGTCGTCGCCGCCGACCGCGCCCACTGCGTCGAGGTGCTCGACGCGTGCGAGCGGCTCGTGGCCGGCCACCCCGAGATCGAGCTGCTGTCGGCCCGGCAGCAGTTCCTCCACAGTGACGACGAGTGAAAGCAGGAGAGACCCGTGGCAGACGCCGCCCGCGCCCGCAAGCTGGCCGACCGGATCAAGGTCGTCGTGGCCGAGATGCTGGAGACGCGGGTCAAAGACCCCAGGCTCGGGTTCATAACCGTCACCGACGCCCGGGTCACCAACGACCTGCAGCAGGCCACCGTGTTCTACACCGTGTTCGGTGACGACACGCAGAAGTCCGACACGGCCGCGGCCCTGGAGAGCGCGAAGGGAGTGCTGCGCTCGGAGGTGGGTCGCCAGACCGGCGTGCGCCACACCCCGTCGCTCGCGTTCGTCGCCGACGCCGTGCCGGAGAACGCCGAGCACATCGAGGAGCTCCTCGCCAAGGTGGCCGCGGCGGACGCCGAGGTGCACCGCAAGGCCGCCGGTGCGTCCTACGCCGGTGACGCCGATCCGTACCGCGCACCGCGTTCCGAGGAGGCGGAGGACGAGTGAGCCGGCGCCGCTCCGGCGCTCCCGGCCGCGGCGGCCTCGTCGTCGTCGACAAGCCTGCGGGGATGACGTCGCACGACGTCGTGGCCCGGGTGCGCCGCCTCGCGGGCACCCGCCGGGTCGGCCACGCAGGCACGCTCGACCCGATGGCCACCGGTGTGCTCGTGCTCGGGGTCGAGCGGGCCACCCGGCTGCTCGGCCACCTCGCGCTGACGGAGAAGGCCTACGACGCGACGGTAAGGCTGGGCGTCACGACCGTCACCGACGACGCCGAGGGGGACGTCCTCGCGACCACCGACGCGGGGCACGTCACCGACGCGCAGGTGGCCGCAGCGGTGGCCACGCTCACCGGCGAGATCGATCAGGTCCCGTCGGCGGTCAGCGCGATCAAGGTCGACGGGCAGCGCGCCTACAAGCGGGTGCGCGAGGGGGAGAGCGTCGAGCTGGCGGCGCGACCGGTGACGGTGCGCGAGTTCACCGTGCGCTCCACCCGGCGTACCGGTGACGTGGTCGACCTGGACGTCTCGGTCGTCTGCTCCAGCGGCACCTACGTGCGGGCGCTGGCGCGCGACCTGGGGGCCGCGCTCGGGGTGGGCGGACACCTCACCGCGCTGCGGCGCACCCGGGTCGGCCCGTACGGCCTCGACGTCGCCCGCACCCTCGACGAGCTCGAGGAGTCGTTCGCGGTGCTGCCGATCGACGACGCCGCCCGGGCCGCGTTCCCCTGCCGCGAGGTCGGCGCGGACGAGGCCGTCCAGGTGGCGCACGGCGGTCAGCTGCCGGCCGTGGGGCTGGGCCCGGGCCCGGTCGCGGTGTTCGCTCCGGAGGGGACGTTCATCGCGCTCGTCGAGGAGCGCGGCGGGCGGGCCCGCGTGGTCGCCGGCTTCGCCTGACCGGCCCGCCCGGCTCAGCCGAGGTGGCGCACGTCGGGCCAGATGCCCGCCCAGGTCGAGCGCGGACCGTCGCACCGGGTGATCGGCGCGCCCTGCTCGTCGTTGTCGACGCCGAGCCGGTTGTCGACGGTGCCGACCCGCTGACACTCGGCGAAGAGGTGGTCGAGGCGGGCCGGGTCGCGGTAGCCGACGACTATCACCGGCGCGGATCTCTCGGCCGGCGGTCCCCAGTCGCCGTAGCCGTTGTGGCCGCTGAACACCGGGGGCAGGCCGCGGCCGAACCGGTCCAGGGCGCCGGCCTCGCCGTAGTTGGCGGCCAGGATCACCGCGGACGCCCGCTCGGACGGGGCCAGCCCGTCGACCGCGCGGGAGACGTCGGTGGTGAGGGTCTGCCAACCCACCGTCTCCCCGGCGTCGTAGTTGACCGCGAGCACCGGGCCGATGTCCTCTGCCGGCAGCAGTGGCAGGGCGATCACCGCATTGACGGCGCCGCTCAGCGCGATGCCCGCGCCCAGCACCGCGATCCTGGTCGTGGTCCGCGCCCAGCGCGCGACCGGGACGGCGCCGACGCCGAGCAGCGCCGGGGTCAGCTGGGCGAGGTAGTAGGGCTTGCCGCCAGTGACCAGGAACAGCGCAGCGAGCACCACGTAGGCCCAGCCGAGGAACCGGACGCGCCGCAGCGCCGGGTCGCGGAACAGCCCCACCAGCCCGGCGATCCACACCGGCGCGAGGAAGGGGCTCACCATCACCAGCTGCATCGGCAGCAGCAGCCACCGCGGCTGCGAGCTGCCCGAGCTGCCGCTGGAGATCGCCTGGGCCATGTCGAGCTGCGGCCAGCCGTGGGCGGCCTGCCACAGCACGTACGGCGTGGCGATCGCCGCAGCCACCACGGCGCCGCCCCACACCCAGGGGTCGCGCAGCAGCCGCCGCGGCCCGCTGATGGCCACCCCGGCGACCAGCGCCGCCAGGAGGAACAGGACGAGCGGTTTGACCAGCAGGGCCAGTCCGGAGGCGGCGCCGACCACGAGCCACAGGCGGCTGCCGTACGAGCGGCTCGCGCGCAGGGCCAGCCAGGTCACCAGGGACCAGGCGAAGAGGTCCGGGGTGGTGGTGCTGAGCAGGTGGCCGGCGGCGAGCACCAGGGCGGACACCGCGGTGCACGCCGCCGCGATCGCCTGCGCCCGCCGCCCGCCGCCGACCTCGCGGGCGACCAGCGCCGACACCAGCACGGTCCCGGCGGCCAGCAGCGCCGACGGCAGTCGGAGCGCCACGAGCGAGCCGGACGCCACCGAGTCCGCGAGCCGGGCCAGGGCCGGCACCAGCGGCCCCTGGTCCGGGTAGCCCCAGGCGAGGTGGCGGCTGGCGGCCAGGAAGTAGAGCTCGTCGCGGTGGTAGCCGTAGCGGCCGGCCACGGCGAGCAGGACGCCCGCGAGCCCGACCGCGACGACGAGCGCGGCCCTCGACACGACGGGACCGAGATCCCTGGGACGCGCCGTCACCAGACCCGCCGTACGGGTGGTGCGCCCGCGTCCACTCGAGGAGGGGCGGTGCGATTCGTCACGTGAGCAGGATGGCAGCCCGCCGGGTCATCCTGGCGAGCCCCTCGACCGCCGGGTCCTCGGTGAGGGCCGCCACCCGGTCGGCCTGCGCGACGAGCCGCTCGAGCCCGGCGCCGTGACCGTCGCGGCCGTGCTCGCCCCGCCACGGGGCCGCGTCTCGCAGCCGCTCGGCCAGCACCGCTGCGACCGCGTCGACGCGCAGCCGCAGGGACGCCTCGTCCAGCGCGCCGGCCAGAGCGTCCGCGCTCACCGTCGCGGACCGCTCCGACGGCTCACGGGTCCTCGGGTCGGCCCACCGGACCGTGGCGGTGGCGACCTCGCCCTCCGCCCCCGGCCGCAGCCGCACGACGTACAGCGCGGTGACGCTGTGCCCGGGGCCGACCTCGCCGCCGTCGACGGCGTCGTCGCGGAAGTCGTCGTCGGAGACGGCCCGGTCCTCGTAGCCCACGAGCCGGTAGGACTCGACGGTCTCGGGCCGGAAGGACACCTGCGCCTTCGCGTCGAGCGCCCGCAGCTCCACGGTCGCCGGCAGCCGCTCGACGAACACCCGCTCGGCCTCGGCGCGGTCGCCGACGTAGGCCGCGATGCCGTCACCGCCGTCGGCCAGCCGCTCCATCAGCTGGTCGCCGTACTCCGACCCCACCCCGACGGTGAGCAGCGCGATGCCCTTGCCGGCCTGCTCGCGCACCCGTTCGAGGATCGTGTCCGCGTCGGTGGCCCCGGTGTTGGCGAGGCCGTCGGTGAGCAGGACCACCCGGTTCGTGCTGCCCGGCCGGAACCCGCGGCGGGCCACGTCGTACCCCGTGACCAACCCGGCCTCCAGGTTGGTCGAGCCCTCTGTCCGCAGCCGGTCGATCGCCCGGTGCAGGTCGGCCCGCTCGCGGACCGGGACGACCGGGGAGAGCGGCCGCGCGCTGTCGCTGTAGGCGACGAGCCCGACGGCGTCGCCCGGGCGCAGCCGGTCGACGAGCACGTGCAGCGTGTCCTTGACCAGGTCGAGGCGACCCGGCTCGGCCATCGAGCCCGAGACGTCCACGACGAACGTCAGCACCGCGTCGGGTCGGTCCTCGGTGTCGGCCGACCGGGTCTGCAGCCCGACCCGCAGCAGCCGGGTGTCCTCGTACGAGGGGAACGGCAGGCGCGCGCCGTCGACGTGCACCGTGAACCCGTCACCAGCGGGCTCGGGGTAGTCCTGCCGGAAGGCGTTGACGAACTCCTCCGGGCGCACGCTGCCCGGGTCGGGGAGCCGGCCGTCCTGCAGGGAACGGGCGGCGTAGCCGTACGACGCGGTGTCGACGTCCAGCGCGAACGTCGAGTCCGGGTCGTCGGCCGTGCGCGTCTCCCCGCCGACCCGGGGTGCCTGCTCGCGCTGGTCCGGCCAGGCCGGCGCCGGGTGCGGTCTCGGCGCACCGACCGACGACCCGTCGCTCGGGCCGCCCCCGGAGCAGCCGGTCGCGAGCACGGCCAGCGCCGTCGCGACGGCGAGGGCCGGGACGGTGGTACGTCGTGCCGGGCTGGTGCGCATCGGGTGTCCCCCTCGGATCGACGGTGCCCCGTGCCGGCTCCCACTCGGCGGGACTGTGCCGATCAGACCGCGGACCGACGCGGCCGGTTCCCTCCCGGACCGCAACCGATGCGCAGCCGTGGCGCGCCCGTGACCGGTGTGACCGCACCGTGGCCACGCGGAGACCCGGTGGTGATCATCCGGCCAGACGGCTCGGCAGGACGCGGACGGCCGTCACGGTCGTTGCAGGATGGTCTCCACCTCGATCTCGATGGTGATGTCCTTGCTGACGAGAACACCGCCGGCCTCCAGCGCGACGTTCCAGCTGATGCCGAAATCCTCGCGGTTCACCCGTCCTCTCGCCGAGAAGATCGCTCGGTCGGCCCCCCAAGGATCGCGGACGTGTCCCTCGTAGGTCACCTCCAGCGAGAGCTGACGGGTCACGCCGTGGATCGTCAGGTCGCCGAGCACGCTTCCGCGGCTGCCCCGCCAGCTCACCGTTCGGCTTCGGAACGTGGCCTCCGGGAAGCGCGCGACGTCGAACAGCTCCGCCGAGCGGAGGTGGTCGTC
>DASVBJ010000224.1:0-21906 GCA_036375895.1 Actinomycetes bacterium
GCCAACCCGAGTGACGCAGCTGTCCGCCGGCTGTCGACTGTGCACCCCGCTCTCGGCGCGTCACCCGGGTGTGAGGGTCTGCGTCCTCGAGCACCGGCACCGCCGGGGCACGCGGAAGCGAACCACCCTCTGCGCCTCGCCGCGCGGGACCGCCATGACGTCGCTGCCACCGGATGGCAGAGGCGTCGGCACACGGCGCCTACCCGCGCTTGCGGAACGCCCATCTCGGGTTGAAGGCGCCGTAGGCGGAGAGGACGCCGAGGCCGCCGAACAGAACGCCCGCCAGAACCTGACCGTGGCTTCCCTTGAACCGCGCTCTTGTCGGGTGGTCCTGGTCGTACTGCACCGCAACTTCGTCCCCGACGTTGTAGCCGTCATCTTCCACGTCGGCGCGAACGACGCCGGCTGGCGTCGGAAACTCGACGGTGATGGTGTCGGGGCTCCGCCGGAACGGCTGGACACCGACGACTGTGCCCACTGCTTCGGCCGAGTTCTGACTGATCGAGATCTCGGCGCCGAGCGTCATCACCCCGTACCCGAGAAGGGCCACCGAGAAAGCCACGGCCAGCAGTCGCTGCCAGAGCATGTTCCGGCGGACCCAGGCCAATCGAGCCGCCCAGCCGACAGGTTGCGGGCGCCGACGGTGAGGGGGCCCCTTGCGCCGCTTCCGCTTCGACATAGCCCGCCGAGGCTAATGCCAGCCGCGCTTCGGGCGGCAGATGGCCATACCCCGCGCCCCTCGCCGCCATGAGCGCTCGGGGAGGTCTGAACTGAACGAGGAGCATCGCGGCGTGCGCCACGGTCAGTCGGCCTTCGGGTCCGTCGACGAGCGGATCCGGCATTCCCGAGCGATCTTCGGAATGCGCTCTCATGCCGAGATCCGGATGACCCTGCGGTGGCTGCGCCCGGGTGGATTCGAGGACCCGGCATAGGGCCTCGTCCTCAGCGGGTGAAGCGAGCGCACTCGTCCGGGGTTGATGCTCGTTAGGTGAGCCGGGTGACTTGAGGAGGAAGCGATGACGACTCATGCGACCCCTACGCCGATTCCGCCTGGGATCGAGATTCCAGACGAGGTGCAGACCCGGTTGGGCACGTTGCGGTTCTTCGACGGGTTCCCCGACGACGCGACGACCCGGACGCTCTTCGACAACCTGGACTTTCAGCGGGCGGTGCAGGCGTATCTGCTGGCCCTGCCGGCGTTGGGTGTGGCAGCGGCGAGTAAGGCCTTGCTGGCGTGGGGTCCGGCCAACTCGACGATGGTGATCTGGGAGGACCTGATCTACCCGCGAACCGTCGTCCTTACCGGCAACAACAACACCTCGGTATGCACCATGCTGATGGACCTTCACGAGGGTCCGCTTGTTCTGGAAAGCCCAGCGGGCGTGCTGGGCATGATCAATGATTTCTGGCAGCGATGGGTCGTCGACGTCGGCCTCACCGGGCCGGACAAGGGTCAGGGCGGCAAGTACCTGTTCCTGCCGCCCGGTGACGACCGAGAGGTCCCCGATGGTTACTTCGTGGTGCGGCCTCGCACCCACGTCCTGTGGTGCATGTGGCGAGGCTTCGTTGACGAGCACGGCGATCCTCACCCCGGGGTCGAGGCCATCAAGGCCAAGACCCGGGTCTATCCGCTGGCAGCGGCCGACGACCCGCCGCCGCTCCGGTTCGTGAGTGTCTCTCCCGAACCGATGGTCTTTGTCCCACCCGCCGACTACCGGGCGTGGGAGCTGCTCGACGAGACCGTGCAGTCCGAGCCGCCCGAGTCGTCCGATCCGCTCACACTGGGGATGTTCGCCTCGGTCGGCATCCAGCACGGCAGGCCGTTCAACCCCGACGACCGGATGCGGGCCATCCTCACCGAGGCCGCTGCCGTGGGCGACGCCACCGCCCGCGCCCTCGCTTACCGGTTCCGCCAGCCAGAGGCCTACTACTACCCGGACAGTACCTGGCGCACCTCGTTCCTTGGCGGCCACCGGTTCCAGCAGGACGGCGTCGCCCTGCTGGACTCCGCCGCCCAGTACTACTTCACGGGGGCACCCATCAGTCCGGCCCTTGAGGTCGAGATGGTCGGCGCCGGATCCCAGTACGCCTATGCCTTCGTCGACGCCGCTGGCGCGCCCTTCGACGGCGGCAGGGCCTACCGGCTGCACGTGCCGGCGAATGTTCCGGTCAAGAACTTCTGGTCGGTCATCGCCTACGACACCCAGACCCGCTCGATGCTGCAGTCCGGACAGGACTGGCCGTCGGTTTCGAGCCAAGACAAGGATCTCGCCACGAAGGACGACGGGTCCATCGACGTCCACTTCGGTCCCGAACAGCCCAACGACAGCGGTAACTGGATCCAGACGCTGCCCGGCAAGGCCTGGTTCGTGATATTCCGGCTCTACGGCCCGCTGGAGCCTTGGTTCGACAAGACGTGGAGACTGCCCGATATCGAACCCCTCGCATAGCAGGTGCCTGCTGGGACCAGGCCGAGGTCTGATCGAATACTCGGGCGCATGCTCGAGGTCCCGACGGGCCGCAGTCACCGCCGGTGCGCCACTCGGCCCACGGCACGGCTCGGTCGGCGTATTGCTGCCCGACACCGAGGCGCGCATCGTCGACCCGACCAGCCGGCAGGACCCGAGCACCGGCGAGCCCGGCGAGTTGTGGGATCCGCTTGTACGGCGCCACTCGCTCGGCGACCCAGACGAGCGCAACCGGGCGCGCGCATCGGAGGTGCGGTACGTGGGCGCTGTACCGGCCAGCAGGGCAGGCGCCAGCGGGATACCCCTGGCGCTCGCCACCGCGGCGCTGTTTTTCACCCTCTTGTTGGGCCTCTTGGTGCTGGACGAGGTGCCCGTCATGTTGTTGGCCGCCTACGGCCTGCTCAGCGGAGTTGCGTTCTTGATGTACGGCGCTGACAAGTCCGCAGCGGTGCAGGGCAGATGGCGCACGTCGGAGTCCACCCTCCACACGATCGCCCTGGTCGGTGGCTGGCCGGACACCGGTCCTAACGGAATCGTCTAGTGGCCGCAAGCGGCCGTTCGGGCAGGCGAGTTCGGTCGCCACCAGGACAAACTGTCAGCATGGTCGAGGCGGTAACCGGGAGTTCGGGTGGCGACGATGTCGCCGCCGCCGCGCAACTGCTGCACGACTTCAACGCGGAGTACGACGAGCCGGCGCCTCCGCCCCACGAGCTGGCGGCCCGACTGGCCGAACTGATCGGGGCCGACCACGTCACGGTCCTGCTCGCCCGCGAGCGTGAGGCCGGCGCGGCTGTCGGGGTCGCAGTGCTGCGGGTTCAGCCGTCGGTGTGGAGCCCGGCGCAGGAGGCCTACCTGGCCGAGCTGTACGTCGTGCCGAGCCAGCGGGGCCAGGGGTACGGCCGGGAGCTAATCACCGAGGCCATGCGGGTCGCGCGCGAGCGAGGTGCCGACTACGCGCTCGTGGTCACGAGCGAGGACGACCGGCTCGCCCAACGCCTCTACGAAGCGGCCGGGTTCCGCCGGACCGAAGGCGAAGGCGGTCCGGTCATGCTTGCGTACGAGCGCGAGCTGTAGTCCTTCAATGGGACACACCCAGTCAGAGCACCTTGGCGTCTCAGAGCACCTTGGACAGGAAGGCCTGGGTGCGCTGGTGCTGCGGCTTGGCGATGACCTCGCGTGGGATGCCGGCCTCGACCACGACGCCGTCGTCCATGAAGACGAGGGAGTCGCCGACCTCCCGGGCGAAGCCCATCTCGTGGGTGACCACGATCATCGTCATGCCCTCGAGGGCGAGCTGGCGCATGACGTCCAGGACCTCGCCGACCAGCTCGGGGTCCAGTGCCGAGGTGGGCTCGTCGAACAGCATGAGCTTTGGCTGCATGGCCAGTGCCCGGGCGATCGCCACCCGCTGCTGCTGGCCGCCCGACAGCTGGGACGGGTAGGCACCGCATCGGTCGCCGAGGCCCACCCGGCCGAGCAGCTCACGGGCCCGCTCGCGGGCAGAGGCCTTGTTCTCGCCCCGGACCCGGTGAGGGGCCTCCATGACGTTCTCCTGCGCGGTCATGTGCGGGAAGAGGTTGAAGCGCTGGAAGACCATCCCGATGTCGCGCCGCTGGGCGGCGACCTCGGAGTCCTTGAGCTCGTGCAGCACGCCGCCCTTCTCGCGGTACCCGACGAGCTGGCCGTCGACCCAGAGGCGCCCGGCGTTGATGTCCTCCAGGTGGTTGATGCAGCGCAGGAACGTCGACTTGCCCGAGCCGGACGGGCCGATGATGCACATCACCTCCCGCTCGGCCACCTCCAGGTCGATGCCCTTGAGCACCTCGGTGTGGCCGAACGACTTGTAGACCTGCTCGGCCTTCACCATCGGGTGGCCGGTCACTGGGCGCCGCCCATGCCGCCGGAGGGGACCCGGACGCGCTTCTCCCGGCCCTGGACGCCGCGCGAGAAGTGCCGCTCGATGAAGTACTGCGCCACCATGAGGACGCTGGTCATCGCGAGGTACCAGATGCAGGCCGCGACCAGCATCGGGAACACCTGGAAGGTGCGGTTGCCGATGGCCTGCAGCTGGAAGAACAGCTCGTTGGTCACCGGGACGAACGCCACGAGCGCGGTGTCCTTGAGCATGGCGATGGTCTCGTTGCCGGTCGGCGGGACGATCACGCGCATGGCCTGCGGGAGCACGATCCGGCGCAGGGTGAGCAGCCGGCTCATGCCAAGTGCCTGCGCCGCCTCGGTCTGGCCAGGGTCGATGGACACGATGCCGGCGCGCACGATCTCGGCCATGTAGGCCGCCTCGGAGAGGGCGAGCGCCAGCAGTCCGGCCATGAAGCCGGCGCCGATCGTGCGCGCGTCGACGCCGAAGAGCCGACCGTCGATGCCCCCCAAGCCGAGCAGGTCGAGCAGCTGGCGGTCGAACGGCAACCCGACGAAGAACTTCGCGTAGAGGATGCCGAGGTTGCCGAACAGGATCGCCAGCACGATGCGGGGCACGGCCCGGAAGAACCACGTGTAGCCCCACGCGGCGTACGTGACGATCGGGCTCGGCGACAGCCGCATGACCGCGAGGACGACGCCGAACGCGACGCCGATCACCATCGCGAGCACGGTGAGCAGCAGGCTGGTCCGCACGCCCTCGAGTACCGGCGGCTTGAACATGTTGTCGAACATGAACTGCCACTGGAACGCGTTGTTGGTCAGCAGCATGTTGACGAACATCGCCGTCAGCACGCCGACGACCACCGTCGCGACCCAGCGGGCGGGGTGGCGGACCGGCACCGCCTTGATGGCCTCGGGCCGTGCGGGCGGTGCCGGCTTCGTGGTCGCGGTCATTGGCTCAGCCGCTGACCGATGGGTTGACCTGCGCCGTCGTGACGGCGCCCTGCTCGACGCCCCACTTCTCGAGGATCGTCTTGTAGGAGCCGTCCTGGATCAGGGCGTTCACCGCACCGGCGACGGCCTGGGGGAACTGGCCCTGCCCCTTCTGGAAGGCGTAGCCGTACGGCGCCGCGTCGTAGATGTCCCCGGCCAGCTCCAGCTTGCCGCTCGTCTGCTTCACCGCGTAGGCGGCCACAGGCGAGTCGGCGAGCATCGCGTCGTCCTTGCCGGAGACGACCGACGAGGTGGCCTGGTCCTGGCCCTGGTACTGGTCGATGGTGATCTTCGGCTTGCCGGCGCTCTCGCACTTCTTTGACCGCGCGGTGATGTCGTCGACCTGAACGGTGCCCTTCTGCACCGCCACCCGCTTGCCGCAGGCGTTGTCGGGCAGGACGCCCGACGGGTTGCCCTTCTTGGTGGCCCACTGGGTGCCGGCCGAGAAGTAGCCGACCATGTCCACGACCTTCAGGCGGTCCGGGTTGATCGTGAAGGAGGACACCCCGATCTCGTACTTACCGGACTGCATGCTCGGGATGAGGTTGGGGAACGGCGCTGAGACGTACTTCGTCTTGAGCCCGAGCTTCGCCGCGACCGCATTGAACAGGTCGATGTCGAAGCCCACCACTGTCTTGCCGTCGGCGGCCAGGAACTCGTTGGGCGCGTACGTCGAGTCGGTGCCGACCGTGATGGTGCCGTCCGACGAGATCGCGGCGGGCACCATCGCGGCCAGTGCGGTGTCCTTCGAGGTCGTCGGCGACGCGCCGGCCTTCGTCTCGGCGGTGTCGTCGCCCCCGCAGGCGGCGAGCACGAGGGCTGCGAGGGCTGCGACGGCCGCAGCTCGCGCGGCCGTCCCGAAGGTGCTGATGCGAGCGCTCATCGGGAGCCTTCTTTCGTGCGGCATGGACGCCGGGCGGCGAGCGGCAGGTCCTGCCGGGACGTCCGGCGTGCTGGGTTTCCCCCTGCCTCCCCAGCATGCTCCGAGCGGATCGCTCGTGGGGCACGCTCCGGTGGGATCGCTCGGGGCGGTTCCGCGGCGGCGAACCGGGTGTGCGAGAATCATTACTCACGGGTAACCCCCGCATCGCGAGCCGCGCGGCGCAGCGCACCAGCAGCGCCGGTGCCCGGCTCAAGGTCGAGTGGGAAGGGAAACCGTTGGCTGCGCAGGAGATGCCGACCGGATCGATGAGCGAGGACCCTGCATTCACCCTGCACCGGCAGGGAAAGATGGAGATCGTCTCGACGGTGCCGTTGCGGGACAAGGACGACCTGTCGCTCGCCTACACCCCTGGTGTCGCACGGGTGTGCTCGGCCATCGAGGCCGATCCGGCGCTCGTCCACGACCTCACCTGGAAGTCGCACGTGGTCGCCGTCGTGACCGACGGCACGGCCGTGCTCGGCCTCGGTGACATCGGCCCAGGGGCCGCACTGCCGGTCATGGAGGGCAAGGCCGTGCTGTTCAAGCAGTTCGGCGGCGTCGACGCCGTGCCGATCTGCCTCGATTGCACCGATGTCGACGACATCGTCGAGACGGTCGCACGCATCGCCCCTGCCTTCGGCGGCATCAACCTCGAGGACATCTCCGCCCCCCGGTGCTTCGAGATCGAGCGCCGGCTCGTCGAGCGGCTCGACATCCCCGTCTTCCACGACGACCAGCACGGCACGGCGGTCGTCGTGCTTGCGGCACTGCGCAACGCGGCGCGACTCACCGGCCGGTCGCTCGCCGACCTGCGGGCCGTCGTCTCGGGAGCGGGCGCCGCGGGCGTGGCGGTGACGACGATCCTGCGGGAGGCGGGCATCGGCGACATCACGGTGTCGGACAGCAAGGGCGTCCTGCACGACGATCGCCCGGACCTGACCGACGTCAAGCGCCGGCTGGCAGCAGTGACGAACGAGAGCGGGCTCACCGGCAGCCTGGCCGACTCCCTGCGCGGCGCCGATGTCTTCATCGGGGTCTCGGGCGGCGTCGTGCCGGAGGGCGCCGTGGCCTCGATGGCGAAGGACGCCATCATCTTCGCGCTGGCCAACCCGAACCCGGAGATCCACCCCGACGTGGCCCGCCGGCACGCGCGCGTGGTGGCGACCGGCCGCAGCGACTTCCCCAACCAGATCAACAACGTGCTGGCGTTCCCCGGCATCTTCCGCGGCGCCCTCGATGTCCGGGCCAGCAAGATCACGGAGAACATGAAGCTCGCCGCCGCGGAGGCGCTGGCCGAGGTCGTTGCCGGTGAGGTCACCGAGGACCTCATCGTGCCCAGCCCGTTCGACGAGCGGGTCGCGCCGGCCGTCGCGGCCGCGGTGGCCGCGGCGGCGCGTCGCGACGGCGTCGCCCGACTCTGAGCCGGCCGCGGCTCGGGCGGACCAGAGGGCGGGGCTAGGGTCGGGGGATGTTCGCCGCGTACGCCACCCGCTTCGACACCGACGACCCGTTGGCCGGCCTCGAGCTCGGCGAGCGCCCCGACCCCCAGCCCAGGGACGGCTGGGCGACGGTCCGGCTGCGCGCGGCCTCGCTCAACCACCACGACCTGTGGAGCCTGCAGGGCGTGGGGCTCGGCGCGGACCAGCTCCCGATGGTGCTCGGGTGCGACGGCGCGGGGGTCGACGAGGATGGCAACGAGGTCATCGTCCACGCCGTGATCGGCGACCCGGACTTCCGCGGCGACGAGACGATGGACCCCAAGCGGTCGTTGCTGTCCGAGCGCCACGACGGAACGTTCGCCGACGTGGTCAGCGTGCCGCGGCGCAACCTCGTGCCCAAGCCTCCCGAGCTCAGCTGGGAGGAGGCGGCCTGCCTGCCCACGGCCTGGCTCACGGCGTACCGGATGCTCTTCACCCAGTCCGGGGTGCAGCCGGGCGGCACCGTGCTCGTGCAGGGCGCCGGCGGTGGCGTCTCCACCGCGCTGGTCGCGATCGGCCGTGCGGCCGGCTACCGCATGTGGGTCACCAGCCGGGACCAGGGCAAGCGGGAGCGTGCCATCGCGCTCGGCGCCGACCAGGCCTTCGAGGCCGGCGCCCGCCTGCCGGAGCGGGTCGACGCGGTGATGGAGACCGTCGGCGCGGCGACGTGGGAGCACAGCCTCAAGTGCCTCAACCAGGGCGGCACGATCGTCGTCTCGGGGGCCACCGGCGGCTACCAGGCCCAGACCGACCTGCGCCGCGTCTACTTCCTCCAGCTCAAGGTCGTCGGCTCGACCATGGGCACGCGTGACGAGCTCGAACGGCTCGTCCAGCTCTGCGCGCAGACGGGGGCGCGGCCGCTCGTCGACACGAGCATGCCGCTCGAGGAGGCGCGTGACGGCTTCGCGCGGATGGCCAAGGGCGACCTGTTCGGCAAGGTCGTGTTCACCCGGCCCGCCTGACTGTGAGCACCGACGACATCTCCGCGCCGACGTGGCTGGACCCGGCGTGGCGGGCGGCCGCCGAGGAGTGGGTGGCGGCCCGGCTGGCCGAGCACGGTCTCGCCGTGACCGGCGAGACCGAGCAGACGCATGCCCGGCCCTGGTCGACGGTCCTGCGGGTGCCGACCGCCGCGGGGCCGGTGTGGTTCAAGGCGAGCGCGAGCGGCACGGCGTACGAGGCGCCGCTGCTCACCGCGCTCGCCGGCTGGACGCCGGACCAGGTGCTGGTGCCGCTCGCGGCCGACACCGGGCGCGGGTGGCTGCTGCTGCCCGACGGGGGTACGACGTTGCGGGCCCAGCAGGCGGGCCACACCGACCTGGCCCACTGGGAACGCGGCCTCGTCGAGTACGGCGAGCTGCAACGGCGGGTCGAGTCGCGGGCCGACGACATGGTCGCGCTCGGCGTCCCCGACCTGCGGCCCGCCGCGCTGCCCGCCCGGCTCGCCGACCTGCTCGACGACGAGGAGCTGCTGCTCGTCGGCCGGCCGGACGGGCTCACCCGGGCACAGCTGGACCGGCTGCGCGCCGACCTCCCGACGTACGCCCGCTGGTGTGCCGACCTGGCCTCCACCGGCGTCGCGCCGTCGTTGCAGCACGACGACCTGCACGACGCCAACCTGTTCGTCGGCAACGGGCACTACCGGGTGTTCGACTGGGGCGACGCGTCGGTCGCCCACCCCTTCACGACCCTGCTCGTGAGCCTGCGGGTCGTCGCCGACCGGCTGCAGCTGCCGTACGGCGCGCCCGAGCTGCTGCGTCTGCGCGACGCCTACCTCGAGCCGTGGACGGCCGAGCACGACCGGGCCGGCCTGGCCGAGGCCTGCCGGCTGGCGCTGCGGGTCGGGGCGGTCGGCCGGGCGCTGGCCTGGCAGCGGGCGCTGGTGAACGCGACGCCGGCGGCCATGCAGCGCTTCGGCGGCGGGCCGGCCGGGTGGCTCCTGGAGCTGTACCAGCCGACCCCCTTGGACGCGCCCGACTGACGGGGCGCGGGTCAGGGTCCCCTGGCCCCCGTGGGACGGACGTTCGCCCCGGACGCGCCAGGCCACCGCGGTGGGAGGCTGTCGGTGGAGCGCAGCGGGAGGGCGAGGCAATGGATGCTGCTGAAGTGTTGACGGACGCAAGGCGCAAGGTCGTCGACGAGGCGTACACCGCGTTGCGGCGTAGTCAGAGCGCCCACTACCTGGCGGCGGGCGAGGAGTTCACCCGGCAACGCCTGGCCGACCTGTTCGGGCTGGTGGTCACGGGCGTCCGTGACCGCGAGCTGACCCACGTGGTGGAGTACGCCGAGGGGCTGGCGCGGGAGCGGTTCGAGGCCGGCTTCGACTTCGTCGAGGTGCAGACCGCCTTCAACGCGCTCGAGGAGGCGATGTGGCGGCGGCTCCTCACCAGTCACCTGACGGGCGACCTGGTCGACGCCCTCGCGGCGTTGAGCACCGTGCTCGGCGCGGGCAAGGACGCGTTGGCTCGCACGTACGTCTCGCTCGCGACCCGCCGGCACGTGCCGTCGCTGGACCTGACCGCCCTCTTCCGGGGTGCAAGCGCCTGAGCCGGTGGTCACGCGCCGCGCAGCACCCGGCGTACCTCGTCGAGGGCGACCTCGAACACGTCCTTGAGCGCGGCGACGTCGGCCGGGGTCGGGCTGCTGCGGCGGACCTCGTCGCGCACGCCGTCGCGGAACCGGTCGGCCATCCTCACCAGCTCGACGCGCTCCGGGTGGCCGGCTCGTTGCTCGGCCCGTGACTGTCGGGCCTGGTGGCGGCTCTCCCGGCGTACGTCGCGGGCCGCCGACTTCAGCTCCGCCCGCAGGTCCTTGACCGAGCCCCGTACCTCGGAGCGGATCTCAGCGGCCAGGTCGCGCACCGAGCCCTCGATCTCCTCCTCGAGGTCGTCCAGGTCACCCTGGCGACCCGCCAGCTCGGCCCGACCCGCGTCGGTGATGCGGTAGACCTTGCGCCCCTGCTCGACGTCGTGCGTGACCAGGCCCTCGGCCTCGAGGCGAGCGAGGCGCGGGTAGACGGTGCCGGCGCTCGGCGCGTACAGCCCCATGAAGCGGTCCTCGAGCTCGCGGATCACGTCGTACCCGTGCCGCGGGCTCTCGTCGAGCAGGCGCAGCAGGTAGAGCCGGAGCCGTCCGTGCGCGAACACGGGGGTCACGCGGGCACCCGGCGCAGCAGCGTGACCCCGCCCGAGACGGTCTTGGCGCGCAGCCGGCCGTTGCCGTCGCCGACCCGTCCGCGCAGCACGGCGCGTCCGGGGGTGCGCTCGGCGGTCACGGCGCCGAACGCGCTGTCGAGGTCACCGCTCATCGTCTTGACCTCGACCTGCAGCCCTGCCGTCTCGGGCAGGCGCAGGGTGAGGTCGCCGGAGACGCTGGACAGCTCGATGCTGCCGTCGCGGGGAACGTCGAGGTCGAGGGTCATGTCGCCGGAGACGGTCTTGGCGCGAACCCGGGCGCTGGCGCCGTCGACGACCGTGAGGTCGCCGGAGACCGTGGTGAAGTCCAGCGAGCCGGCGAGCCCTCGGCTCTCCAGGTCGCCGCTGACGGTCTGGGCCGTGATGTCGG
Source organism: Actinomycetes bacterium (assembly GCA_036375895.1). Classification (GTDB taxonomy): domain Bacteria; phylum Actinomycetota; class Actinomycetes; order JACCUZ01; family JACCUZ01; genus DASVBJ01. The sequence goes on from DASVBJ010000224.1 coordinate 11,304, forward strand.
ACCGTACGCCGTCCAGGGTCACCTCCCCGGACACGCTCTTGACCTTCGTCGGAGCCGTGATCCCCGAGATGACGGCGTCGGCGGCCACGACGCCGAGCTCGACCGGGGCGTCGTGGGGGACCGACACCGACACGACGGCGCGGGTCCGGCGGCCGCCGACCCAGTCGAGCAGGCCGCCCCAGGTGAGCCGTTCGTGGGCGATCGTCAGGGTGTCGCCGTCGAGGGTCAGCTGCAGGGTGCCCTGCACCTCGCTGATCTCGACATGTGCCGCGCCGGTCTCGGCGTCCTCGGTGCGCCCGACCACGTCGACGCTGCCCTCGACGATCCGGACGTTGAGCCGCCGTACGCCCTCCAGGTCGAGGGAGCGGGGCTGCTCGATGCGCCACTGCTGCATGGTGCTCTCCTTTTCGCGATGTATCGCGTCTGTCAAGGAGACGATATATCGCGTTGCTGGAAAGTCAAGATGTATCGCGTCTGCCGGGGGTGGGGCGCGGTGGGCGTGCGGGAGGGGACTCAGTCGTCCTCGTCGTCGAGGCGGGCCAGCCAGGTGGCCAGCCGTTCGACGGGGATCTCGAACTCCGGGTTGAGGTCGACGAACTCCTGCAGCCGCGCGGCGACCCACTCCAGGGTCACCGTCTCCTCGCCGCGCCGGGCCTCCAGCTCCTCGATCCCGCGGTCGGTGAAGTACACCCGCGCGCCTAGAGAGCGAAGGCCCGCTCGACCAGCGCACGCTGCTCGAGCTCGTGCTGCTTGTGCGAGCCGGCCGCGGGCGACGCCGCCGCTGCCCGCGAGACGCACGAGAGCTGGCGGCCGCCGAGGTGAGCGGGCAGGTTGAGCGCCATGAACGGCCAGGGCCCCTGGTTGGCCGGCTCCTCCTGCACCCACATCAGGTCGGCGTTGCCGAACGGGGCCAGCGCCTGCAGGATCCCCCGCGCCGGGAGCGGCGCGAGCTGCTCCACCCGCACGATGGCCACCGAGCCGCCGCTCGCGTCTCCTGCGGCGACCCGCTTGGCGCGCTCGGCGAGAAGGTCCCAGTAGACCTTGCCGGAGCAGAGCAGGACCCGGCGCACGGACGCCGGGTCGGCGCCGGACTCGGTCTCCGGGATGACCGGACGGAAGGTGCCGGTGGTGAAGTCCTCCACCGCGGAGGCGGACGCCTTCAGCCGCAGCATCGACTTGGGCGTGAACACCACGAGCGGGCGCCGGGGCTCGTGGTACGCGTGCCAGCGGAGCAGGTGGAAGTACGACGCCGGGGTGGTCGGCATGGCCACCGTCATGTTGTCCTCGGCGCACAGCTGCAGGAAGCGCTCGATGCGGCCGGAGGAATGGTCCGGGCCCTGGCCCTCGTAGCCGTGCGGCAGCAGCAGGACGACCGACGACCGCTGGCCCCACTTCTGCTCGGAGCTGGAGACGAACTCGTCGACGATCGCCTGCGCCCCGTTGGTGAAGTCGCCGAACTGCGCCTCCCAGAGCACCAGCGCGTCGGGACGGGCCACCGAGTAGCCGTACTCGAAGCCCATCGTCGCGAACTCCGACAGCAGCGAGTCATAGATCCAGAACCGGGCCTGGCCGTCGTCGAGGTGGGCGAGCGGGGTCCACTCGTCGCCGGTCTCGCGGTCGGTGAGCACGGCGTGCCGCTGGACGAACGTCCCGCGCCGGCTGTCCTGGCCGGCGAGCCGGACGGGCCGGCCCTCGAGCAGCAGCGAGCCGAAGGCGAACAGCTCTCCCATGGCCCAGTCGATGCCGCCCTCGGTGGCCATCGCGGCGCGACGCTGCAGCAGCGGCAGCAGCTTCGGGTGGACCGTGAAGCTGTCGGGCAGCGCGACGTGGGCCTCGGCGATGCGCTTGACGGTCTCCATGTCGATCGCAGTCTGGATGTTCGGCGCACCGATCGACGCGTGCTGCTCGGCAGGGGGCTCGATGCCCTCGCCGGTGCCCTGGTCGGAGGACGCGGCGATGGTCTCGCGGGTCTCGGCGAACACCCGCTCGAGCTGGCCCTGGTAGTCGCGCAGGGCCTGCTCGGCCTCCTCGACCGAGATGTCGCCGCGGCCGATGAGCGACTCGGTGTACAGCTTGCGGACGGAGCGCTTGGCCTCGATGAGGGAGTACATGAGCGGCTGCGTCATCGACGGGTCGTCGCCCTCGTTGTGGCCGCGACGGCGGTAGCAGACCATGTCGATGACGACGTCCTTCTTGAACGCCTGGCGGTACTCGAACGCGAGCTTGGCGACGCGCACGCAGGCCTCGGGGTCGTCGCCGTTCACGTGGAAGATCGGCGCCTGGATCATCCGGGCCACGTCGGTGCAGTAGAAGGACGAGCGGGACGAGGCCGGCGACGTCGTGAACCCGACCTGGTTGTTGATGATGACGTGCACGGTGCCGCCGGTGCGGTAGCCGCGCAGCTGCGACAGGTTGAGGGTCTCGGCCACGACGCCCTGGCCGGCGAAAGCCGCGTCGCCGTGGAGCAGGACCGGCAGCACGGTGAAGCCGCTCTCGCCCTTGTCGATGCGGTCCTGCTTGGCCCGGGCGATGCCCTCCAGCACCGGGTTGACGGCCTCGAGGTGCGAGGGGTTGGCCGCGAGGTAGACCTTGCAGTCGTGGCCGTCGGGCGTCGTGTAGGTGCCCTCGGTGCCGAGGTGGTACTTGACGTCGCCGGAGCCCTGGACCGACCGCGGATCCTGGTTGCCCTCGAACTCGCGGAAGATCTGGCCGTAGCTCTTCCCGGCCAGGTTGGCGAGCACGTTGAGCCGGCCGCGGTGGGGCATGCCGATGCAGACCTCGTCCAGACCGTCCGCGGCCGCCGAGCACATCACCTGGTCGAGCAGTGGGATCACCGACTCGCCGCCCTCGAGGGAGAAGCGCTTCTGCCCGACGTACTTGGTCTGCAGGAACGTCTCGAACGCCTCGGCGGCGTTGAGCCGGCGCAGGATCCGGAGCTGGTCCTCGCGGTTGGGCTTGGGCGAGCCGACCTCGACGCGCTCCTGGATCCAGCGACGCTCCTCGGGGTCCTGGATGTGCATGTACTCGATGCCGATGCGCCGGCAGTACGACTCGCGCAGGATGCCCAGGATCTCGCGCAGCGTCGCCATCGGGCGGCCGCCGAACCCCCCGGTGGCGAACTCCCGGTCGAGGTCCCAGAGCGTCAGGCCGTGGGTGACGACGTCGAGGTCCGGGTGGGAGCGCTGGCGGAACTCCAGCGGGTCGGTGTCGGCCATGAGGTGGCCGCGGACGCGGTAGGCGTGGATGAGCTCCTGCACCCGCGCCTGCTTCGCCACGTCGTCCTCGTGCGAGGCCGAGATGTCCTGCACCCAGCGGATCGGCTCGTAGGGCAGGCGCAGCGCGCGGAAGATGTCGTCGTAGAAGCGGTCCTCGCCGAGCAGCAGCTGGTGGATGCGGCGAAGGAAGTCACCGGACTGCGCGCCCTGGATGATGCGGTGGTCGTAGGTCGACGTGAGCGTGAGGATCTTGCTGACGGCCAGGCGGGCCAGCGTCTCGGGGGCTGCGCCCTGGTACTCGGCCGGGTACTCCATCGCGCCGACGCCGACGATGGTGCCCTGCCCGGACATGAGCCGCGGCACCGAGTGGACCGTGCCGATGGTGCCGGGGTTGGTCAGGCTGATCGTCGTACCGGCGAAGTCGTCCGCGGTCAGCTTGCCGTGGCGGGCCCGGCGTACGACGTCCTCGTAGGCGGACCAGAACTGCGCGAAGTCCATGGACTCGGCGTGCTTGATCGAGGGGACGAGCAGCGAGCGGCTGCCGTCCTCCTTCTGCACGTCGATGGCGAGGCCGAGGTTGACGTGCTCGGGGTGGACGACCGCGGGCTTGCCGTCGATCTCGGTGTAGCCGTAGTTCATCTCCGGCATCGAGGACAGCGCCCGTACGAGCGCGAAGCCGATGATGTGGGTGAACGAGACCTTGCCGCCCCGCGCGCGCTTGAGGTGGTTGTTGATGACCGTGCGGTTGTCGATGAGGAGCTTGGCCGGGACGGCGCGCACGCTGGTGGCGGTGGGCACCTGCAGGCTCGCCTGCATGTTGCTGACGATGCGGGCGGCCGGGCCCTTGAGCGCGACGGTCTCGGCACCCGGACCGGCCGGCTGGGCGGTCGGCTTGGCCTTCGCCTCGGGCTGCGCCGCTGCCGGCGTGGCGGCCGCGGCCGGAGCCGCCGGCTTGGCGGGGGCCGGCGCGGGCTTGGCCGACGGCGGCGCGGGCTTGGCCGACGGCGGCGCGGGCTTGGCGGACGGCGGCGCGGGCTTGGCGGACGGCGGCGTGGTCACCGGCGGGGGGCCGTCGGCGCGGGCCGCGGCGCCGCCGGACGGCGGTGCGGGCGCGGGCGTGGGCGTGGCGGCGCCGGCGGTCTGGCGGGGCTCGCCCCCGGCGAGACCCCCGTTGGCCCCGGCCGTACCGGCCTCGTGCGGCCGGTAGTCCTCGAAGAAGTCCCACCACGCCTTGTCCACGGACTCGGGGTCCTTGAGGTACTGCTGGTAGATCTCGTCGACCAGCCACTCGTTGGGTCCGAAGGCGGCCAGCGCGCTGTCGCCGGACGTGCTGCTCTCTTGGGAGTGGGACACGACGAGATTCGCCCTCTTCCGCTGGGTCGCAAGATCTGATACGCGGTAGCGCCCAGCCTAGTCGGCCACGGCGCCCGGCTCGTAGCCCCTCCGCCCTCACCGTCCGTGATCGGACGACTTTTTACGGTGAGCGAGCCGGCGGCGTCTCGCGGCCCCCGGGTCACAGTCCCAGTGACCGGGCGATGACGAGCTTCTGCACCTCCGACGCTCCCTCGACGATGCGCAGCATGCGCAGGTGCCGCAGGACGCGCTCGATCGGGCCCTCCTTGAGCAGGCCCATGCCGCCGAAGACCTGCAAGCAGCGGTCGGCCACGGCGTACGCCCGGTCGGTCGCGTAGTACTTCGCGACCGACGCGTCGACCCACGCGGTGGCGGCCAGGTCGGGTTGGTCGACCGCCCACGCGAGGTGGTAGGTCATCCAGCGCATCGCCTCGATCTCGGCCTTGCACTCGGCCAGCGGGAAGGACACGCCCTGCTTCGCGGCGAGCGGCTTGCCGAACGCCGTCCGGGTGCGGGCGTGAGCCACCGCCTGGTCGAGGCAGAACTCGGCGAGGCCCAGGCTCTGCGCCGCGAAACCGGACCGCCCGGCGTTGAGGAACGCCATCGCGGCGTGGAAGCCGCGCCCGACCTCGCCGATGACGTGGTCGGCCGGGATGCGGGCGCCGTCGAACCACAGCTCGGAGGGGTGGGAGTCGGCCATCGACCACTGCGTCTTGCCGACCCGGAACTGGTCCTTCGGCACGATGAAGGCGGTGATGCCGCCGTTGGCCTTCTTCTCCGGGTCGGTGACCGCGAAGACCAGCGCGAAGTCGGCCTTGTCCGCGTTGGTGATGTAGTGCTTCATGCCGTCGATGACCCAGCAGTCGCCGTCGAGGCGGGCACGGGTGCGGATGGCCTGCGCGTCGCTGCCCGCCTCCGGCTCGGTCAGGGCGAAGCACATCGACTTCTCGGCGCGCACGACCGGGTGGAGGTAGGTCGGCCACAGGTGCTCGGGGAGCTGCAGCAGCATCGGCGTCGGGCCGGCGGGGCTGGGCGGCGCGATGGCGGCCATCGCGAGCCGCAGCCCGCTGTGCGCCGCGTCCTCGATCAGCAGCGCGGTGCCGAGCGTCGACACGCCCCAACCGCCGGCCGCCTCGGGCATGTGGCAGGCGTAGAAGCCCTCCTCGGCCGACCGGCGGCGCACCTTGTCGAGGGCGTCCCGCACCCGCTCGACGTCGGGGTGGATCGTGGCGTAGTCCTCGCGCAGCGACTCGTCCAACGGCCGGACCTCCCGGTCGACGAACGCGGCGAAGGACTTGCGCAGGGCGGCGAGCTCGTCGGGGATCCGGAAGTCCATCAGCTGCTCCGGTGGGAGTGGTAGGTCGCGGCCATGTCCTCGTCACCGTGCCCTAGCTCGACCGCGCGCGCCAGGTGCCGTCTCACTGCCTGGGTGACGGCCAGGTCGACACCGGCCTCGCGGGCGGCCTCGAGGATGAGCCCGGCATCCTTCTCCGCGCCCCGGAGCGGGAACGACGCGGGGAACTCCCGGTCGAGCATCATCGCGCCCTTCATCTGCGCGTACGGCGAGTCCAGCGGGCCGTCGGCGATGGTGTGGAGGAACAGCCGAGGGTCCAGGCCGAGCCCTTCGGCCAGGCTGATCGCCTCGGCGGTGGCCTCGACGAGGGCGATCACCCAGCTGTTCATCACCAGCTTGAGGCGGGTGCCGCCGAGCTCGCCGTCGACCCAGACGATCTTGGCGGCCACGGCGTCGAAGACATGCTCGCAGCCTGCCCGGACCTCCTCCGGCCCGCAGGCGAGGACGGTCAGCGCGGCCTGCTCGGCGGGCGCCTTGGTGCCGACCACGGGCGCGTCGACGTACGTCGTGCCGTGCTCCGCCGCGATGGCCTCGAGTCGCCGGGAGCCGTCCAGCCCCACGGTGCTCATCTGCAGCCAGACCGCGCCGTGGGGGAGGGCGGCGAGGGCACCGGGCGCGACTGCGGCGACCGCGTCCGCGTCGTGCAGCATCGTGAGGAGGTACTCGGCGTCGGCGGCCGCCTCGCCGGGACTCGCGGCGACCGTGACGTGGTCACCGGCAAGCGCCTCGGCCTTGTCACGGCTGCGGTTCCAGACCCGCACGTCGTGGCCGGCGGCCGCCAGGTTGCGCGCCATCGGTGCGCCCATGGTCCCCGTGCCCAGTACGGCGACAGTCGTCGTCTCGCCCATCAGGTGTGTCTCTCCGCTCCTTGGCCGCCCACTCGACGCCATCCTGGCCAACGTCCCCGCGGTCGCGCCGCGGGGGTCCGCTCCCCGATCCGAGCAGGAATCGAGAAGCGCCACGGTGGGGGCGCTCTTAGCCTTTCTGCGGAAGGCTGGCGTGACGCCGAGCAGCCGAATGACGAGAGGAAGCCGGAGAATGCCCGCAAAGAGTGCAAAGTCCGAACCCGACGGCTTCAGCGCGGAGGAGCGTGCCGCGATGAAGGAGCGCGCCGCCGAGCTGCGTGCCGAGGGCAAGAAGGGCGCCAAGAAGGCCGACGGCCTGCAGGCGGTTCTCGACAGGATTGCGCAGATGGCACCGGAGGATCGTGCGCTCGCCGAGCGCGTGCATCTGGCGGTGACCGGCGCGGCCCCCGAGCTGACACCGAAGACCTGGTACGGGATGCCCGCCTACGCGAACGCGGACGGCAAGGTCGTCATCTTCTTCCAAGACGCGGGCAAGTTCAGCTACCGGTACTCGACCCTGGGCTTCCAGGACACGGCGAACCTCGACGACGGAGACATGTGGCCGGTGTCCTACGCGCTCCGAAAGTGGAGCGCCGCAGTAGAGAAGCGAGTTGTCGAGCTGGTGAAAGCCGCGATCTCCTGAGTGCGGACCCGGCCATGCCTGAGGGGTCGTCATGGCGAAGCTGATCTACGCGGCCATTGCCTCCCTCGACGGCTACGTCGAAGACGCCCAAGGCGGCTTCGCGTGGGCCGCACCCGATGACGAGGTCCACAGCTTCGTCAACGACCTGGAACGTCCGGTGGGCACCTACCTGTACGGCCGTCGCATGTACGAGACGATGCGCTTCTGGGAGACCGCGCACACCCTTCCCGACCTGACCTCGGTCGGGCGGGACTTCGCCGAGATCTGGCAGGCCGCCGACAAGATCGTCTTCTCCCGGACGCTGGCCTCCGCGTCGAGCGTCAGAACGCGGATCGAGCGGGACTTCGACCCCGACCTGGTGCGGCGGCTGAAGGCAACGGCCGAGCACGACCTGACGGTGGGCGGGGCGGAGCTGGCAGGCCAGGCGATCCGGGCCGGGCTGGTCGACGAGCTGCACCTGCTCGCGGTGCCAGTGCTCGTCGGAGGAGGCAAACCCGCCCTCCCGCGCGACGTGCGCGTGGACCTCGAGCTGACCGACACCCGGCGCTTCGCCAGCGGCGTCGTCTACCTCAACTACCGCCTCGGTCCGATCGGGTGAACGGCGCCTGCCCCGGACCAGGCAGGCTCTCGCGACGACCGATCGGAAGGGCCGAGCCGGATCCGGCTCTCAGCGCTGCGGCGGTCGCGCGGTGGTGCGGGGGATGAGGCGAAGCGCGGCGTGCACGAGCCGCGCGCCCTCGGGCATCTCTTCGCCCTCACGGCTGGTGGCGAAGTACGGCCGCAGCACCTCCATCAGCCGGTCGGTCACCTCGGCCAGCTCCTGCGCGGTCACGACGATCGTGCTGTTGGAGAGCAGGGCGGCGTCCTGCCACTCGGCCGGCTCCTCGCGCGCGTGATCCGTCCAGGCCAGCGCCTTCCGGTCGGCGCTGTCGAGCATCACCCGGGCCAGTGCCATGTCCACCGCCCGCGACTCCCGCCGATCGACGTCGTCACCGATCTCGCTCTGCCAGCCGCGGAACACCGCCCGCCACACCCGCTCGCGGGCGTCGCTGCGGGCCTCGTCCTCCTCGACGAAGCCGTACCGCGCCAGCAGGCGCAGGTGGTAGCTGCAGGCGCTCGGGGACAGGCCCGCGACCTCGGCGCACTCGGTGGCCGTCGCCGGCCCGTCGACCTGAAGCCGCTCGAGGATCGCGAAGCGACCCGGGTGTGCGATCGCGCGCAGCGCCTGCGGGTCGGTGATGCGCCGGCCGTAGGCGTCGTCTCGGGGCATGCGGCCAGCATAGACGGATCTGAAACAACTACTTCACAAATCAGATGTGAAGCATTACCTTCACGTCTGTGACGACCTCCATCACGCAGCCCGCCGACAGCGCCCTCGAGCCGCGAGCCGTCGGGCCGGCCGGTCCGCCGCCAGTCCCGACCCCAGTCCCGGCGGCCAACCCGCCAGTCGCGCCGCGGCTGTCGCGCCAGCGCGACTTCAGGCTGGTGTGGGGCAGCTACGCCGTCTCCGCCGTGGGCACCGAGGTGACCTTGCTGGCCGTGCCCCTCGCAGCCGCCGTGCTCCTCGGTGCCACGCCGCTGCAGATGGGGCTGCTCACGGCGGCCGGCACGATGCCGTACCTCGGCCTCGGGCTCGTGGCGGGCGCCTGGGTCGACCGGATTACCCGGCGCCGGCCGCTGCTCGTGGTGACCGACCTGGTGGCGGCCGCGGTGCTGCTCTCGGTGCCGCTGGCGTACCTGCTCGACGCGCTCACCATCGCCCAGCTGGTGCTCGTCGAGCTCGCGCTCGGCGTCTGCCGGGTGACCGCGCGACCGGCGTTCCAGGCGCACCTCCCGGACGTCGTACGCCGGGACCAGCTCACGCCGGCGAGCGGCCAACTGCGGGCGGCCGACTCGGCAGCGATGCTCGGCGGTCCCGGCCTCGGCGGCCTGCTTGTCCAGGCCCTGACCGCGCCGGTCGCGGTTGTGGTCGACGCGGTGTCCTTCCTCTTCTCCGCCCTGGCGATCAGCCGCGTGCGCGCCCCTGAGGGGGAGGAGCGTGAGCCCGGCCCCCGCCGGCCGCTGCGGGTCGAGGTCGCGGAGGGGCTGGCGACGATCGTCCGCGACCGGCGGCTGCGGGCGATCGCGGGCACGGCGGCCAACCTCAACCTCTTCGGCCTAGTCGTGACGGCGCTGTTCGTCGTCTACGCGACGCGGGAGCTGCGGTTCTCTCCGGGCCTGGTCGGTGGCGTGGTCATGGTCGGCGGGGCGGGCGCGCTGCTCGGCGCCCTGGCCGCCGCGCGGGTGGCCGCCCGGATCGGGGCGGGTCGGACGGTCGTGGTCGCCTCGGTGGTCTTCTCGACCTGCATGGTGGCGTTCCCGCTCGCCGCCGGACCGGTGTGGGCGGAGTTCGCGGTGATCGCGGGTGCCGAGGCGGTGTGCGGTTTCGCGGTGATGCTCTTCGACGTCACCATCGCCGGCATGGTCCTGACGATCGTGCCGCGGGCCAGGCTGGGCCGGGTGAACGCGTCACTGTCCTTCGTGACCCAGGGCGTCAAGCCGCTCGGCGCGCTCGCCGGCGGCGCCCTCGGTACCGCCATCGGCCTACGGCCCGCGTTGTGGGTGGCCGCCGCCGGCGCGACGACGACCGTCCTGTGGACGTGGTTCTCGCCGCTGCGTGACCGCGACCCGGAGGCCGCCAACCGGTTGTGACCTCAGCCGGGGGGCGCGTACCCGGTCATGGCCGAGCGGCGCATGGCCTCCATGCTCTCCTCGGCGTCGAACAGCGGCGTCGTCTTGTAGGCCCGCACCCCGCCACCGGCCGTCGCGCTGATCGCGAACGCGCCCGCGTCGACGTTGGTCGGGAACTGCGCGATCGCCGTCACGTCGTAGTCGCCGAAGCTGAAGTAGAAGGACTCGACGCGACCGCCCAGGGCCTCGACGGCCGGACGGATCAGAGCGGCCCGGTCCTGTGGGTTCTTGCTCATCGCCGCCCAGGCCTCGGGCGTATAGGCGACTTGGATCAGGTAATGGGGCATGTCGACACCTCCTGCTCGCGGTCCCCGCGCCCGGAGCATCCGTCGGCGCACGGGGGTGGTCAATGACCACTTCCGGCTAGGCACGTCGCCCGCGGCGACTCGTGCAACAGCCTCGGTTCACAAGGGCATCAGGTAGTTTCCGGTCATGGGTGACCCGCTCGACCCCAGGCTGCTCG
>DASVBJ010000278.1:0-2649 GCA_036375895.1 Actinomycetes bacterium
CGGTCGATGTCGAGCCAGCGGTAGGGCACGTGGTTCCGAGCCAGGAACGTCTTGACCTCGTAGCTGCGCTCGGACCAGCGGTGCCCCACCACACGCACGTCTCCGGTGTCCTCGAGATGGCCCTGCCGCCAGTCAGCCAACAGGTCGTCGATCACCGGGTAGAGGCGCTCCTCGGGCGGGTCCCACGGCTTGAGCAGGTAGTAGTCGAGGCCGATGTCGTTGATCGCCTTGATCGCGACATCGGTGTCGGCGTAGGCGGTGAGGAGGAGGAACTTGGCCTCGGGTGCATGCTGCCGGGCCATGGCCAGCATCTCGATGCCCGTCATCTCGGGCATCCGCTGATCCGTGGCGATCAGCGCGACCTGTCGGTCTCGCAGCGCCAGCTCGGCGAGCACGTCGAGGGCGTCGGCCCCCGATGTCACCCGGACGATGCGGTAGGCATGGCCGTACTTGGCTCGCAGGTCACGTGAGATCGCCTGCGCCACCAACGGATCGTCGTCAACCGTCAGGATTGTCGGTTTCGTCATGCGCTCAGCCTTCGGGCGGCCGTGCCGTGAGCCGACGGCGCGTCGGTCGAGGTCTGTGTCGGCAGCGTAGCTCTCGCAGCTGCGCCCGGTGCCCCGAACGAGCGAACCCCGGACCATCCGTTGGCGCCGTGCGTGTTGACGGCCCGCCCGGGGCGGGCGCACGGTGCGAAGGGCGGCGCAGAATCCGCGCGCGCCAAACGAGGTTCGGGGGGTGCAGCACGATCCGCATCACGGGAGGAGCGACCCATGCGTCACACAGCTCGGTTATCCGTCGCGGCGGCAGCCACCCTCGCGTTGCTCGGCACGGCACCGCCCGCCTGGGCGTCCGACGACCACGGCGAGACGATCAGGGTGGCACCAGGCACGGGCACGATCTCGGCGGCGGCCGCGGCCGCGGAGTCCGGGGACACGCTGCGACTGAAGAAGGGCGTCTACATCGACGCGGTGAACTTCGGCTCCAAGGCGATCAGCGTCAAGGGCGCCGGCCGCGGACGCACGGTCATCCAGCTGCCGGCGACGTTGCCGCCTCCGGCCCCGGACGACTTCTGCCGCGATCCCGACGGTGGAGCGGCGGGTCTGTGCTGGGTCGCGCCGGACGGCCCGGTGCGGGTGCGCGACCTGACGACCGTCGGGCACGTGATCGGCATCCTCGGGTTCCAGATGCACGGGATGCGTGTCGAGCGCACCAGCGGCCACGACCACGACGAGTACGGCATCGCCGCGTTCGACTCGCACGGCCTGCGGTTCTACAAGAACGTCGAACACGGTGACGGCGGCGAGGCCGGGATCTACATCGGCGATACTGCCGACGCGGACGCGAAGGTGGCCCACAACAGGTCCACCGGCTGGGCCTTCGGGCTGTTCTTCCGTGACTCCCGGCACGGCAAGGCGTGGGAGAACACGTTGACGAAGAACTGCATCGGCGCGCTGGTGCTGGACACCGGGCCCAACGGCGTCCAGACGGACCCGGAGTCCGGGGAGACGTTCACCAACCACCCGGCCGGCGCGTGGAAGCTGGAGGAGAACGATGTCCTCCGCAACACGAGGTTCTGCCCGCCGAACGAGGAGGCGCCTCCCCTAGGAGGGCACGGGATCGCGGTGGTCGGCGCGGACCACGTGAAGATCGAGGACAACGCCATCAAGGGCAACAACCCGCCGGTCGAGGGCGAGAGCGCCCTGCCGTCCTCGGGGGTCACGATCGTCTCAGGTGCGCTCGCGGGCGGGGACGACCCGGACAAGGTCCTGGTGGAGGACAACCGACTGCGCAACACCCTCGACATCTTCTGGGACGAGTCCGGCACCAGGATCGCCTTCGACGACAACCGGTGCCGCACGTCCGTCCCGGACGGCCTCTGCGACGACTGAGCCGGGAGCCCGGCTCAGCAGCCTGACCCTGGCGATGGTCGGCGGTGACCCGGGTCGGCTGCTAGCCGGCCCGGTAGAAGAGCCAGGCGTCGCGCATGCGCTGCGTCTGCCCGGGTGTGAACTCCGTGTAGCAGGAGTCGAAGGAGTAGTCCATGTAGTTGTGGATCGGGTCCAGCCCCGGCGCCGTGCAGGTGTCCTTGCCCTCGGGGCAGCCGCTGGTCGGGGTCTTCTGCGGCGGTGTGTCGTCGACGTAGTCGCCCTTCGCGCTGCACCCGCCGTAGAACGTGTGCTCGAGGTTCAGCCAGTGTCCGGCCTCGTGCGTCGCCGTCTCCCCCTGGTCGTACCGGCCGGCATACCTGGTCGAGGTCCCCGGCATCGACTCCCAGTCGATGACGATGCCGTCGAGGTAGGCCTGCCCGGGCTTGGTCAGGATGTCGGGCAGGTAGGCCCAGCCCAGGTAGTCGCCGGCGGTCGTCGAGTACAGGTTCAGCGCGTCGTTGCCGCCCTGGCGCAGGGTCCGCTTCATCGTGTGCTCGTTGGTGCCGCCGGGGTTGGTGTAGAACCAGTCGGCGTTGTCCGTCCGGGTGACCCCGGCCAGCGTGAACGAGAAGCCGGTCCGGTCGCCGCCCTCGCCGCCGGCGAACGTGTTGTCGAGCACGGTCATCTGCGCAGCGATCTGGTCGTCGGTGAGCGCACCGATCGCGCCGTCCGTGACGACGTGGAAGTACACCGGCACGGTCGCCCTGAATGTCTTGCC
>DASVBJ010000318.1:0-2205 GCA_036375895.1 Actinomycetes bacterium
TCAGGAGAAGTCGACGGTCGGCGCGGAGCGCACGGCCGCGTCCTCGACCTCGAAGTACTCGGCCCGGACGAAGCCGAAGGTGGCCGCCACCAGGTTGGACGGGAAGGACTCCACGCGGGTGTTCAGCGCGCGGACGTTGGCGTTGTAGAAGCGGCGGCCGGCGGCGATGCGGTCCTCGGTGTCGGCCAGCTCGCGCTGCAGCTCGAGGAAGTTGGTGCTCGCCTTGAGGTCGGGGTAGGCCTCGGCCACGGCGAACAGCCGGCCGAGCGCCTGGCCGAGGGCACCCTCCTGGCGGGCCTGCTCGGCGGGCGACGAGCCGGGCGTGGCGGCGACGGCTCGGGCCCGGGTCACCGAGTCGAAGACCTCGCGCTCGTGGCCGGCGTACCCCTTGACGGTCTCGACCAGGTTGGGGATCAGGTCGTGCCGGCGGTGCAGCTCGACATCGACCTGGCGCCACGACTCCTGCACGAGGTTGCGCTGCCTGACGAACCGGTTGTACGACGCGGCGAGCGCGACGCCGAGCACGACCACGACGCCGAGCACGATCAGGAAGGCCGTCATGATCTCGGATCGTAGCCGCGGTCCTTCCAGACGAACGGCGGAATGCCGTCCGCGACACGCACGAGCATGGAGGTGGCGGCGAGCACGCCCATCGTCGCGATCCGGCCCGCCGACCAGGCGAGCATGTCGGCGCCGTCGATGCGCCAAGCCGGCGGGTCGGCGGCGACGAGGTACTCCATCGTGCGCGGGTGCAGCACGTCGCAGGCGAACTTCGGGTCGCCCGTGCGCACACGGAAGCGCCGGTTGAAGTCCTCGCTCTCCAGCTCGAGGTCCTGGCCGAGACCGACGGCCGCCGCCACCCGGCTGAGGACCGACTCGGGCAGCACCTCCATCGCCGGCAGCGGCGCCGGGAGGCCGAGCGCGCACACCGCAAACCGGTGGGTGGTGGTCGAGCGGTGCCCCTTCGAGTCGGTGGAGTGCGTCTCGTAGGAGTAGTCGAAGGCCGTGAAGGGGTGACCGTGCGCGATGCCGGTGATGACGTTGCGGGCCTGCCGCGAGTCGCCCTGGCCGAACGGCTCCCCCGACCAGCGGTCGACGAGCGCGGGATCGGCCGCGGCGTACGTCCACCCGCGGGCGAGGCAGTCCCGCATCAGCCGCTCGCGGCGCCGCTGCTCGGCGACCACACCCAGGACGATGACGACGACCGCGACGATGCCGAAGGCGACAGGCAGCAGGACCGGCAGGCTCGAGCTCATGTCCGGTACTTCGGCGCGCGGGTCGGGCTACTCGAGCCCGATGTCGGCCAGGTCGAAGGCCGCGAGGTAGGGCAGCCCGGCCGCCTCGACGGCCGCGCGGGCGCCCCGCTCGACGATGACCGCCACCGCCACCACCTCGGCCCCCACCTCGCGCAGCGCCTCGACGGCGGCCAGCACGGACCCACCCGTGGTCGACGTGTCCTCGACGGCGAGCACCCGGCGGCCGGCGACGTCCGGCCCCTCGATGCGACGCTGCAGGCCGTGCGCCTTGCCCTCCTTGCGCACCACGAAGGCGTCCAGCCGGCGTCCCTCGGCGGCCGCCGCGTGCAGCATCGCGGTCGCCACCGGGTCGGCGCCGAGGGTCAGGCCGCCCACGGCGTCGATGTCGAGGTCACGCACGAGGTCGAGCATGACCCGGCCGACCAGCGGGGCCGCCTCGGCGTCGAGCGTCACCCGGCGCAGATCGACGTAGTAGTCCGCCTCCCGGCCGGAGGACAGCACGACCCGGCCGTGCACCACGGCCTTGTCGCGGATCTGCCGGAGGAGCGCGTCACGGTCGGGGGAGTCAGGGTTGCCCATGGTCCGGCAGCGTAGGGCAGGCTGACCGGGTGCCCGCGCTCGTCCTCGCCCACAGCCCGCTCACCGGCCCGGCGGCCTGGGGGGTGCTCCCCGCGGTGCTGCGCGGGATGGGCCGGCAGGTCGTGGTGCTCGACGTGCGCGACGACGACCGGCCACCGTTCGCCGCCCGCTACGTCGCGCGGGCCGCCCTCCAGGTGCGCGACGAGACGGATGGTCCGGCCGTGCTGGTCGGCCACTCCGGGGCCGGCTACCTGCTGCCGCAGCTCGGCGCGGCGCGAGCGGCCGCCCGCAGCCCGGTGCGCGGCTACGTGTTCCTCGACGCCGGCATCCCGCACGGCCGCAGCGCGACCCGGCTGAGCCTGCTGCGCGG
>DASVBJ010000359.1:0-10167 GCA_036375895.1 Actinomycetes bacterium
GCACGCGACTGGTTCGGGTAGTTGTTCTTCTTGCTCGTGATCGCCTGGTAGTCCTTGGGGCTGATCCCCCCGACCCAGATGTTCGGGTTGTACGTCGGGTAGCTGGCCATCGCGACGATGCCGCCCGTCTTGACGTCCATCACGACGATGGCCCCCGAGTCGGCCTTGAGCTTCTTCGCGAACCCCTTGTTGATGTCACCCTGTGTGCGGGCGTGCTTGATGGCAGCGAGCAGCTGGGCCTCGGCGGCGGCCTGCACCTTCGCGTCGATCGTGGTCACGAGGTAGTTGCCCGGCTCGGCCTCCGTCTCGGAGACGACGCCGCTCACGCCGCCGCGGTGGTCGACCGCCAGCAGCCTGACACCGGGGCTGCCGCGCAGGTCCGCGTCGTACTCCCGCTCGAGCCCGGCCCGGCCGATCAGGTCCGTGCGCTGCAGCACGGTCTCCTTCTTGCCCTTGCCCGTGTCCTCCTTGCGCGCCGCCAGCTCCTCGTCCGTGACCGGGCCTAGGTAGCCGAGCATGTGGGCCGCGTTGGCCCTCAGCGGCGCGGGATACTCGCGCACCGCCTGCAGCTCGGCGGTGACACCGGGGAAGTCCTCGCGACGCTCCATGATCTGCAGCGCCATCTGGGTGTCGGCCTCGTCGGTGACCGGGATCGGCTGGTACGGCGAGCCGTTGAAGCACTTCGGCGGCGGGGGCGCGTCCGGGGTGCCGCAGAGCCGGGTCGCGTCCCACACGTCCTGGAACGGCTTGCCGACCACCTTGGCCACCTTCGCGACCAGCGCCCGGCCGCCGTCCTTCTGGCGGAGCATCTCGGTGCGGCTGACGGAGACGACCAGCGCGGTCCGGTTCCGGGCCAGGGGACGGCCGCGCGAGTCGAGGATCATGCCGCGGGCGGCGGGCGTGATGATCTCGCGGGTGCGGTTCTCCGCCGCCGCCTTGACGTAGTTGTCACCGGCGAGCACCTGCAGGTACCACAGCCGGCCCAGCAGCGTCAGCAGCAGGGACATCACCAGCACCTGCAGCACCACGAGCCGGAGCCTCGATCGTTCGCTCACCGGTGCGCTTCCCCTCCCCGGGCGGGACCGGTCATCGTCGGAACAGCGGCTCGGGCTCGACGCGTCGCACCAGAGCCAGCACAGCGGACACGACGAACGGACTCAGCACCACATCGTAGAGAACGGCGGTGGGCGCGACCCGGGTCACCGCGGCGGCCGTCACGTGCGGGTCGTCGATGAGGGCGCCGATCCCGGCGTACAGCAGCACCGATCCGGCGGCGGCGAGCGCCACGACCAGGACCGGCACGAACGCTGACCGGCGGGTCTCTCCCTTGGCGAGCCCGGCGGCGTAGCCCACCAGCCCCAGCACGAGCGTCCACCGCCCCACCGCGTGGTCGGCCGGGGGCACCAGGTCGCTCGCCAGTCCGGCCGCGAAACCGGTGACGAGCCCGAACGTCGGGCCGTGCGCGAGGGCGAGGGCGACCACGCCGAGCAGCACCAGATCGGGCGTGGCGCCCGGCAGCTGCAGCCGGGCGACGAACGTGACCTGGAGCATCAGCGCAGTGAGCACCACGGCGGCGGCCAGGGCGGCGCGGGACGGTGGCACCTCAGCCGCCGGGGGTGGCCGAGGGCGTGGCGGCCGGAGGCGGTGTCACGGTCACCGTCACCGTCGGCAGCGGCGTCGCGCTCGGGCGTGGCGGCAGCACCGCGTCGCGGGGGTCGGCCCGGGGCGGCTGGACGACCACGGCCACCAGGTCCAGGGCGGTGAAGTCGACGAACGGCTTCACCTTCGCGGTCCGGGTCAGGGTGCCCGGCGTGCGGGCGACGCTCACGACCTCGCCGACCGGCACGCCCGGGACGTACGGCGTGGCGCCCCGCGACCCGAAGGTCACCAGCCGGTCCCCCTGGGAGACCGAGGACTGGCCGTCGAGCATCTGGAGGCTGAGGTTGGCGTGCCCCTCACCGGAGCTGATGCCGACCTCCATCGACCGCTCCAGCCGGACGCCGACCGCGGAGTCGGGGTCGATCGCCAGCAGCACGGTGGACGTCGTGGGTCCCACGGTCTTCACCCGGCCGACCAGCCCGTCGCCATTGATGACCGTCATGTCCGACTTGACGCCGTCGCGGCTGCCCGCGTCGATGGTCACGGTCCAGGTGAAGCTCTGGGCCGAGCCGATCGCGATGACCTGGGCCGGGACGACCTTGTACTGCCCCGCCCCCGCCGTGCGCAGCAGCTTGTCGAGCTCCGCGGCCCGGTTGCGGGCCAGCTCGCTCGTGCGCAGCTGCTGGCGGAGGGTCTGGTTCTCCTTGCCGAGCCGGGCCGCCTCGGCCTTGCCGTCACCGAGGCTGCCCACGCTGTCGACGGCGTTGCTGACGGGGTCGGCGATCGCCGCAGCGGCCTTCTCCACCGGCCCGAACACGGCGGCCGCCAGCGAGCGGAGCCCGTTCAGGGGTGAGTTGTCACCACCGCGGTAGTCGATGGTGATGAAGCTGATCGAGGTCAGGAGCAGCAGAGCGAGCAGCACCCTGGTGCGTCGCGTGTCGCGGTTCATGCCACTCCGGCTAACGGGCAGGGGGCACGATCAGTGCCTCGCCCGCTAGTGGCGCGGCTCGGAGATGAGGACCTGCTGCAGGGCCTCGAACTCCTCGACGCACTTGCCGGAACCCATGGCCACCGAGTCGAGCGGGCGGTCCGTGAGGTGGATGGGCATGCCTGTCTCGTGCCGCAGCCGCTCGTCGAGGCCCTTGAGCAGCGCCCCGCCGCCGGTGATGACGATGCCCCGGTCCATGACGTCGCCGGAGAGCTCCGGTGGGCACTTGTCGAGGGTCGTCTTGACCGCGTCGATGATCGAGTTGACCGGCTCCTCGATCGCCTTGCGGATCTCCTCGGCGCTGACGACGATCGTCTTCGGCAGTCCGGACACGAGGTCGCGGCCACGGATCTCGGCGTGCGGCTCGTCGGGCGACGGGAAGGCCGACCCGATCGCCATCTTGATCTCTTCCGCGGTGCGCTCGCCCAGCATGAGCGAGTACTCCTTCTTCACGTACTGGATGATCGCGGTGTCCAGCTCGTCCCCGCCGGTGCGGATGGACTGGCTGGTCACGATGCCGCCCAGGGAGATGACGGCCACCTCGGTCGTGCCGCCGCCGATGTCGACGACCATGTTGCCGGTCGGCTCGTGGACGGGGAGCCCGGCGCCGATCGCGGCGGCCATGGGCTCCTCGATGATGTAGACCTTGCGGGCCCCCGCCGCGTAGCCCGCGTCCTTGACGGCACGCTGCTCGACGCCGGTGATGCCGCTCGGGACGCAGACGACGATGCGCGGCTTGGCCAGGTGCCGGCGGCGGTGGACCTTCTGGATGAAGTAGCGCAGCATGCGCTCGGTCGTGTCGAAGTCGGCGATGACGCCGTCCTTGAGCGGGCGGATCGCCACGATGTTGCCTGGCGTCCGGCCGATCATCTTCTTCGCCTCGGCGCCGACAGCGAGGATGCCGCCCGTGTTGGTGTTGATGGCCACCACCGAGGGCTCGTTCAGCACGATGCCCTTGCCGCGCACGTAGACGAGCGTGTTGGCCGTTCCGAGGTCCACGGCCATGTCGCGGCCGATGAAGGACATGTTGTTACCCATGAGCGGGGGGTGGCCTTCCGAAGTTCGCTGTCAAGGGACGCCGGGCGCACGCCTGTACCGCACGCGACCCAGCAATGTTATCGGCGACAGCGTGCCGACCCCAAAGCCGGCGGCGTGTCAGATCACTAAAGGTTTGGGAAGAAATTGGCGATCTCGCGGGCCGCGGAGTCGGGCGAGTCGGACGCGTGGACCAGGTTCTCCCGGTTCGAGAGCGACAGGTCACCACGAATCGTCCCGGCGGCCGCCTTGCGGCCGTCGGTGGCCCCGACCAGCGCGCGGACGACCGCGATGGCCTCGTCGCCCTCGAGCACCGCGGCCAGGAGCGGGCCGGAGGTGATGAACTCCCGCAGCGGCGGATAGAAGTCCTTCTCGACGTGCTCGGCGTAGTGGCGGTCGGCCAGAGCCCCGTCGATCTGCCGCAGCTCCAGCGCCACGAGCGCGAGGCCCTTGCGCTCGAACCGGGACAGCACCTCCCCCGCCAGGCCACGGCGTACGGCGTCGGGCTTGACAAGGACCAGGGTTCGCTCGCTCACGGGCCGGGAGCCTACTGGGCGCGCCCGCGTGCCTCGGCCTGCAGGTGCTCGACCCGGCGGCCGAGCACGATGGCCGTGACCCACAGCGCCGCGAACACCGCTCCGAGGAAGAACATCGCCGGTACGACGAGGCCCGCGGCGATCACGACGGCCTGCAGCAAGGACCCGACCACGTAGGCCCAGCGCCGGCGCAGCAGCCCGGCGAGCAGCAGGCAGGCGAGCGCGAGCCCGCCGCCCACCAGCCACACCGTCCGGCCGTCGACGTCGCTCAGGTCCTTGGCCACCAGCGTCGCGAACAGCACGACGAGCCCCTCGAACACCAGCACGCTGGCCGCCAGCACGCGCACGTCAGCTCCCGCCGAGCAGCGTCCGGGCCTCCGCCACCGTCACGATCGACCCGGTGACCAGCACGCCCGCGCCGGCGAGGTCGCCCTCCTCCTCGGCGAGGGCGACGGCGGCGTCGATCGCGTCGTCGAGCCGCGGGACGACGTCCACTCGGTCGGCACCGAAGACCTCCACGGCGGCCGCGGCCAGGTCGTCGGCCGGCATCGCCCGGGGGGTGCTCGCCTCCGTCACGACCACCTCGGCCAGCACCGGCTCGAGCGCGGCCAGCATGCCGCGCACGTCCTTGTCGGCCATCGCGGCGAACACTCCCACGAGACGGGTGAACCCGAACGACTCCGAGACCGCCTCGGCCGTGGCGGCCGTCCCGGCGGGGTTGTGGGCCGCGTCGAGCACGATCGTCGGCGAGCGGCGCACCACCTCGAGCCGGCCCGGCGACGAGACGCCCGCGAAGGCGGCCCGCACGAGGTCGGTGTCCAGCTGGCCGCGGGCCTCGTGGCCGCCGCCGAGAAAGGCCTCGACCGCGGCGAGGGCGCAGGCCGCGTTGTGCGCCTGGTGCGCGCCGTGCAGCGGCAGGAAGACGTCGTCGTACTCCCCCGCGAGCCCGCGCAGGCTGACCAGCTGCCCGCCGACCGCGAGCGCCCGGCTCAGCACGCCGAACTCCAGGCCCTCCCGGGCCACGACCGCGTCCACCTCGACCGAGCGCCGGAGCAGCACCTCGGCGGCCTCGACCGGCTGCTGGGCGAGCACGCCGTACGACTTGGGCTTGAGGATCCCCGCCTTCTCCGCGGCGATCTCCGCGACCGTCGACCCGAGGAACCGCACATGGTCGACCGCGATCGGGGTGACGACGGCCACCTGCGCGTCGGCCACGTTGGTGGCGTCCCACACGCCGCCCATGCCGACCTCCACCACGGCGACGTCCACCGGGGCATCGGCGAACGCGACGTAGGCCATGGCGGTCAGCACCTCGAAGAACGACAGGGAGACCCCCTGGCGCTCATCCACCATCGTGAGGTACGGCGCGACGTCGCCGTACGTGTCGATGAATCGTTCGACGTCGATCGGCTGGCCGTCGAAGGAGATGCGCTCCCGCATGGTGTGCAGGTGAGGGCTGGTGAAGCGGCCGGTCCGCAGGCCGAACTGGCGAAGCAGCGCCTCGATCATGCGGGTGGTGGAGGTCTTCCCGTTGGTGCCGGCGACCTGGATGACCGGTGCGGCGTCCTGGGGGTCACCGAGGATGTCGAGCAGCGCGCGGATCCGGTCCAGCGACGGGACGAGGTCGTGCTCCGGAGCCCGCGACATGATCGCCTGCTCGATCTGGGCCAGCCGCTGCGCGCTCACGCCGCCCGAGTCTAGGTGCCCTCCCCGCCCGCGTTGGTCGACTGGGGCAGGGGGGCGGGGGAACTGATGCGACGGGACGGCGCCGCGCTCCATAGGATCGCGTGTCATGGACCCGCAGGAGACCCCAGCCCCGACGGCCGGCGCGGCCGCGCCGGGCCGCGTGCCGGACAAGCCCACGATCGACGGCATCGAGGCGCGCTGGACCGCCGTATGGGAGCGGGAGGGCACCTACCGGTTCGACCGCAGCAAGACCCGCGAGCAGGTCTACTCGATCGACACCCCGCCGCCGACCGTCAGCGGCTCACTGCACGTCGGGCACGTGTTCTCCTACACGCACACGGACATCGTCGCCCGCTACCAGCGGATGCGTGGGCTCGAGGTGTTCTACCCCATGGGGTGGGACGACAACGGGCTGCCGACCGAGCGGCGCGTGCAGTACACCTACGGCGTCAAGTGCGACCCGTCGGTGCCCTACGACCCCGACGTGACCCTGCCGGAGAAGCCTGACCCGAAGAAGCCGGTGCCGATCTCGCGCCGCAACTTCATCGAGCTGTGCGAGACCTGGTGCGAGGAGATCGAGCAGGCCTACGAGACGCTGTGGCGCCGGGTCGGCCTGTCGGTGGACTGGACGCAGAAGTACACGACCATCGGACCGGCGTCGATCACGGCGTCGCAGCGGGCCTTCCTGCGCAACCTGGCCCGCGGCGAGGCCTACCAGGCGGAGGCGCCGGGGCTGTGGGACGTGACGTTCCAGACCGCCGTGGCGCAGGCAGAGGTGGAGGCCCGCGACTACCCGGGGCACTTCCACCGGATCTCGTTCCACGGCCCGGACGGTCCGGTGCACATCGAGACCACCCGACCCGAGCTCATCCCGGCCTGCGTGGCGCTCGTCGCCCACCCGGACGACGAGCGTTACCAGGGGATGTTCGGCAGCACGGTGCGCTCGCCGCTGTTCGGCGTGGAGCTGCCGGTCCTCGCCCACGCGGCCGCCGAGCCCGACAAGGGCGCCGGGATCGCCATGGTGTGCACGTTCGGCGACCTGACCGACGTGCTGTGGTGGCGCGAGCTGCAGCTGCCCATCCGGTCCGTGATCGGCCGCGACGGGCGGCTGGTCGCCGACACCCCCGACTGGCTGCGTGAGCCGGGGGCGGCCGCGGCGTACGCGGAGATGGCCGGCAAGACGACGTTCTCCGCGCGCAGCCGGATCGTCGAGATGCTGCGCGAGTCCGGCGACCTCGAGGGCGAGCCGGTGCCTACCCAGCGGATGGCCAACTTCTACGAGAACGGCGAGCGCCCGCTCGAGATCGTGACCAGCCGCCAGTGGTACATCCGCAACGGCGGGCGGGACGAGCAGCTGCGCCGAACGATGGTCGAGCGCGGCCGGGAGATCACCTGGGTGCCGGACTTCATGCGGCACAGGTACGAGAACGGGGTCGAGGGCCTCAACGGCGACTGGCTGATCAGTCGGCAGCGGTTCTTCGGCGTGCCGTTCCCCGTGTGGTACCCGCTCGATGACGAGGGCCGGCCCGACCACGACAAGCCGATCCTCGCGGACGAGTCGATCCTGCCGGTCGATCCCTCGTCCCAGGTGCCTGAGGGCTACACCGAGGCCGAGCGCGACGTTCCTGGCGGCTTCACCGCGGACCCGGACGTCATGGACACCTGGGCGACCTCGTCGCTGTCGCCGCAGATCGTGTGCGGTTGGGAGCGCGACGCCGACCTGTTCTCGCGGACGTTCCCGATGGACCTGCGGCCGCAGGCCCACGAGATCATCCGCACCTGGCTGTTCGCCACGGTGGTGCGGGCGCACTTCGAGCACGACACCGTGCCGTGGGCGAACGCCGCGATCTCCGGCTTCGTCGTCGACCCCGACCGCAAGAAGATGTCGAAGTCCAAGGGCAACGTCGTGGTGCCGACGGACATCCTCGACCGGTACGGAGCGGACGCCGTGCGCTGGCGCGCCGCCGGGGCGCGGCCGGGCACCGACACGCCGTTCGACGAGGCGCAGATGAAGATCGGCCGTCGTCTCGCCATCAAGATCCTCAACGCGAGCAAGTTCGCGCTGTCGCTGGGCGTGGTGGAGGATCCCCATGCCATCACCGACCCGCTGGACCGGGCCCTGCTGGCATCGCTCGCAGGGATCGTGCGCGAGGCCACCGAGGCGCTCGACGACTACAACTACACCCGCGCCCTCGAGGTCACCGAGACCTTCTTCTGGACCTTCTGCGACGACTACCTCGAGCTGGTCAAGGACCGCGCGTACGGCGCGCAGGGCGAGCCGGCCGCGGCGTCGGCCAAGGCCACCCTGACGGCCGCCCTGTCGGTGCTGTTGCGCCTGTTCGCGCCGGTGCTGCCGTTCGTGACGGAGGAGGTCTGGTCCTGGTGGCGGGAGGGCTCGGTGCACCGCACCGACTGGCCCACCTTCGACCCGCTGCACGAGCTGGCCCAGGGCGGTGACCCGCGGGTGCTGCACGACACCGCCGCGGTGCTCGCCGGCGTGCGCAAGGTCAAGTCCGAGGCCAAGACGTCGATGCGCACCGAGGTCCCGTCGGCCGAGGTCCGCGGTCCCGCGGAGGCCGTCGAGCGGGTCCGGCTGGCCGAGAAAGATCTCAGTTCCGCTGGTCGCATCGGCGGGCTACGGTTCGAGGCGGCGCCGGGAGAGAGCCTGTCGGTCGCGGTGAGCATGTGACGGAGGTCGCGATGGCGGCGGGGGCGGAACCCTTGGCTGGGCTGCGGGTGTCCCGGCGGTGGTGGCCGAGCGACATCGCGCTCGTGCACGGCTCCGCGGCGGTGGTGGCGCTGGTGAGCGCCTTCAACGGGCGGCTGCCGTTCCTCTGGGTGGCCGACACGGTCGCCCACCGACCCAGCTGGGTCGGCCTCGTCGTGGCCTGGGTCGTCATCACGGCGGCCTATCTCTTCGCCTGGCGCACGGTGGCCCGGTTCAGCGCGGTGCAGGTCCTGCTCACCGTCGCCATGTCGCTCAACGCGGTCTGGGCGATCTTCGTGCTGCTGGCGGGAGCCCTGCAGGTCTCCGGCCTGGGAGTCAACGGGCTGCTCGTCGGCACGGTGCCGTGGATGTCGCGCATCGTCGTCGCCGTCGCGTGCCTCGTCGGCCTGACCGGCTACGTGCGCCTGGGTCGGGCCGCCGCCGAGTCGGACCTGGCCAAGGAGGAGGCGCTGGGCGACACGACCGCACCGCCGGCCGCCTTGGTCGTGAGCGTGGTGGGCCTCCTGGTGGCGGCGTGGTCACTCGCGCTGCTGGCCCCGCCGCAGGCGACTCCGGCGTCGGCGACCAGCGCGGTGCTCGCGGCCACCAGCGACACGGTCGACACCCGCGACGTCGTGCGCTTCCAGGGCTCGCTCGACGACGTCATCGAGAAGCAGATGTACGTCCACCCCCGCGACGGGTGGACGCAGATGCGGGGCTTCTTCAGCAGCGGCGGGAAGGTCGTCTACGACAACAGCGTGCAGTGGGGGGTCATGGTCCTCTACCGCGACCAGATCACCTGCGTCCTGCGCGACGTCAGCTCGCGCGAGGTCGTCGTCCGGTCCGGCTACTGCCCGGGCTGAGTCCGGTCACTCCTCCCCGCCGAGGCAGCGCGTCGAGACTGCGCCTCCCTCACGTCAATGTGAGTGCCGTCGGTTGGTCGGAGCCCGCGTCGCCCGCTGCGGTGGTCGAACGAACGGAACCGGCGTGAGAAGTCGGGTGCCCAGCTAAGGCCGTCGCCGCTTTGTGCCGATCCATCCTCGTGTCCCAGTTGCCGGTTTCCGACCGCGCGCGTGCCGGTTGGCCCCTTGGGGTGTTCGGGCTCGGCCTGGTGGCGCTCGTCGGCGGCTATCGCGAGTTCCGGCTCACGTCGGGCCGGCAGTCGATCTGCCATCTGGTGCATTCACTGTCCACGCTGTCCGGCTCGCTCGTCCCAGGCACTCCGGCGACCGCACCGGGTAGCTGCGCGAGCCCCGACCATCGCTACTACGGCTCGTGGGCTCTCATGCTTGTGGGACTGGCCGCCACCGTTGTGGGCGCTGTGGTCCTGGCGAAGCAGGCCCGACGATCTCGGGTTCTCGGGCACCCCTGGCCGATCCACCGCGCCTCGGTCAGCGTTTGCCGCTGGATCGATACACAACTTCCTGGGCACGACGCCGCGAACCCGGCTCGCCTCGGACCGGCGACCATGCAGACGCTCGTAGTCGTTGTTGGCTTCGCCATCAGTATCGGAGGGGCCCACGCCTGGAACCGGCAGGGGCACGCCGTCAGGGTGAAGGCCCATGAGCGGGCCAGTGTCGCGTTGACTGCGCTCACGCTGCCGACGGCACTCAGCA
>DASVBJ010000072.1:0-6419 GCA_036375895.1 Actinomycetes bacterium
CTCATGGGGGAGGTGCCTCTCGCGGGAGCGGACGACGAACGTCAGACGCGAGAGGCGCGACAGGCCATGCTGGCAACGCGCTGCAGGTCGACGTGCAGCCGCTCGAACAGCACCGTGCCGGTCATGGCCGGTACTGTAACCGCCCCGACGGGGTTGTTGTCCAGAGTGGTTGCCACCGGGCGCGTGCACAGGGCGCACTGCCCGCTGTGCGAGACAGCCGGCCCACGGGGGTCGCCAACGGCGTGAATTCGGTGCAGGATGTCGGCATGACCGACGGCGCCCACTTGGTTGCCCGGCTGCACATCGACCTGCAGCGGGTGTCGAGCGCCGCGTGTCGCGCCTGCCGCTGACGCCGTCCGTTTCCGCAGCAGGCGAGGAGTCGTCCCACCATGGCCTATGCCATCGGTGCGGCTGCCGGCCAGGGCCAGTGGGCTCTCGGCCATCGTGAGCCGCTCAATCCGTCGGAGCAGATGAAGCGCGACGCCGACGGCCTCGACGTCCGGCAACGGATCGTCGACGTCTATGCCAGACAGGGATTTCGGTCCATCGATCCGAGCGATCTGCGGGGCAGGTTCCGGTGGTGGGGCCTGTACACGCAGCGCAGGCAGGGCATCGACGGCGGGCAGACGGCCGCCCTCGCGCCGGAGGAACTCGAGGACGAGCATTTCATGCTGCGGGTCCGCGTGCCCGGTGGGCGGCTGACGTCCGCTGCGCTGCGGACCATCGGCGAGCTCTCGGCCCGCTACGCGCGCGACACTGCGGACCTCACCGACCGGCAGAACATCCAGCTGCACTGGGTGCGCATCGAGGACGTTCCCGAGATCTGGCGGCGGCTCGAGGCCGTCGACCTGTCGACCACCGAGGCCTGCGGCGACACCCCGCGCGTTGTGCTCGGATCCCCGGTCGCCGGCGTGGCGGCGGACGAGATCGTCGACGGCACGCCGGCCATCGAGGAGATCCGGCGGCGGTTCATCGGCTCGCCGGAGTTCTCCAACCTGCCGCGCAAGTTCAAGACCGCGATCAGCGGGTCGCCGCTGCAGGACGTCGCGCACGAGGTCAACGACGTGTCCTTCGTGGGCGTCGTGCACCCCGAGCACGGTCCCGGCTTCGACCTCTGGGTCGGCGGCGGCCTGTCGACCAACCCGATGCTGGCGCAGCGCCTCGGCGTCTTCGTCACGGTCGACGAGGTGCCCGACGTGTGGGCCGGGGTCGTCGGGGCCTTCCGCGACTACGGCTACCGGCGGTTGCGCAACCGGGCGCGCCTGAAGTTCCTTGTCGCCGACTGGGGTGTGGAGCGGTTCCGCGACGTCCTGGAGACCGAGTACGTCGGGCGGCGGCTGGCCGACGGCCCGGCTCCCCCGGTGCCCGACGGACCGCGCGACCACGTCGGCGTCCACCGGCAGCGGGACGGGCGGTACTACGTGGGGCTGGCCCCGACCGCCGGCCGCGTCTCCGGGACCCTGCTGGCCCGGCTCGCCGACATCGCCGAGGAGCACGGCTCGACCCGGGTGCGCACCACGCCGCACCAGAAGCTGCTCGTGCTCGACGTGCCGCAGGACCGGGTCGACTCGCTGGTCGCCGCGGCTGAGGGCATCGGGCTGCGGGCCCGGCCGAGCACCTTCCGGCGCGACACGATGGCCTGCACGGGCATCGAGTTCTGCAAGCTGGCCATCGTCGAGACCAAGGCACGCGCGGCCGAGCTCGTCGACGCGCTGGAGGCCCGGCTGCCGGACTTCGACCAGCCCCTGACGATCAATGTCAACGGCTGCCCCAACTCCTGCGCCCGGATCCAGGTCGCGGACATCGGTCTGAAGGGCCAGCTGGTGCCGGGCGCGGACGGCAACCACGTCGAGGGCTTCCAGGTGCACCTGGGCGGCGGCCTCGGGCTCGACGCGGGCTTCGGGCGCAAGCTGCGCGGTCACAAGGTCACCGCCGACGAGCTGCCGGACTACGTCGAGCGCGTCGTCCGCCGGTTCGCCGAGCAGCGCCAGCTCGGCGAGCGCTTCGCCCAGTGGGTCGCCCGGGTCCCCGAGGAGACCCTGCGATGAGCGACCAGCGGGCCGTCCCGTTCTACTGCCCGTTCTGCGGCGACGAGGACCTGCGACCCCACGAGGACAGGCACGGCACGTGGCTCTGCCGCTCGTGCACGCGGGCGTTCGCGCTGAGGTTGGTTGGCCTGGCGGTGTCCCGATGACCGCCGTCACCGACCTCCGGGCGGCCGCCACCCGGGCCGGCCGCGACCTCGAGGACGCGACCGCCGAGGAGGTCGTGCGCTGGGCCGCGTCGACGTTCGGCGCCCGGCTCGCGGTCACGTCGTCGATGGCCGACGCCGTCGTGGCGCACCTCGTGTCCCGGGCGCTGCCCGGCGTGGACGTGCTCTTCCTCGACACCGGCTATCACTTCACCGAGACCGTCGGCACCCGGGACGCGGTGGCCGCGACCATGCCCGTCACGGTGGTGTCGCTGCTGCCGGAGCAGACCGTCGCCGAGCAGGACGCGGCGTACGGCCCGCGCCTGCACGACCGCGACCCCGACCTGTGCTGCGCGCTGCGCAAGATCGCCCCGCTGGAGCGGGCGCTGGACCGGTACGACGCGTGGGCTACCGGCCTGCGCCGTGACGAGTCGGCGACCCGGGCCGGCACGCCGGTCGTGCAGTGGGACGAGCGGCGGCACAAGGTCAAGGTCAACCCGATCGCCCGGTGGTCGCAGGCCGACGTCGACGCCTACGTCGAGGCGCACGGCGTGCTGGTGAACCCCCTGCTGCAGGACGGCTACTCCTCCGTCGGCTGCGCGCCGTGCACCCGCCGGGCCACGGCCGCGGACGACGACCCCCGGGCCGGCCGCTGGGCCGGCCGCACCAAGACCGAGTGCGGGATCCACACATGAC
The DNA here is from genome assembly GCA_036375895.1 of Actinomycetes bacterium. Lineage (GTDB taxonomy): Bacteria > Actinomycetota > Actinomycetes > JACCUZ01 > JACCUZ01 > DASVBJ01. The sequence continues at coordinate 2,888 of DASVBJ010000072.1, forward strand.
GGCCACGACGGTACGGACCACCGGAGCGACGGTCTGGCTGACCGGGCTGCCGAGCGCGGGCAAGTCGACGCTCGCCGGTGCGCTGGCAGCCGCGCTGCGCGGCGACAGGCTCGTCGAGGTCCTCGACGGGGACGAGGTGCGGGCGAACCTGACCGCGGGGCTCGGGTTCAGCCGTGCCGACCGGGACGAGAACGTGCGCCGCATCGGCTGGCTCGCCGGGCTGCTGGCCCGCAACGGCGTGTTGGTGCTGGTGCCGGTGATCGCGCCGTACGCCGAGGCCCGCGCCGCGGTGCGCGAGGCGCACCGGGCCGGCGCCACGACGTACCTGGAGGTGCACGTGGCGACCCCCCTCGACGTCTGCGCCGACCGCGACGTGAAGGGCCTGTACGCCGCCCAGCGCGCCGGAGCGGTCAGTGGCCTGACCGGCGTCGACGACCCTTACGAGCCGCCGGGGTCCCCGGACCTGCGGCTGGACACCTCGGCCCTGTCCCTGGACGACTCCGTCGCCGCCCTGCGCGACCTGCTCCGGACGAGGGGGTTGGCATGAGCCGCCAGACCTTGACCCACCTGGACACCCTCGAGGCGGAGTCGGTGCACATCCTCCGCGAGGTCGCCGCGGAGGCGGAGCGGCCGGCGTTGCTCTTCTCCGGCGGCAAGGACTCGGTGGTGATGCTGCACCTCGCGGCCAAGGCCTTCGCGCCCGGCCGGATCCCCTTCCCGGTCCTGCACGTCGACACGGGACACAACTTCCCCGAGGTGCTCGCCTTCCGGGACGAGGCGGTCGCCCGCTACGGCGTGACCCTGCTCGTCGCGAGCGTGCAGGACTCGATCGACCGCGGGCGGGTGCGCGAGCGCCCGGACGGGACGCGGAACCCGCTGCAGACCGTCACGCTGCTCGACGCCATCGCCGAGCACCGCTTCGACGCGGTCTTCGGCGGCGGCCGGCGCGACGAGGAGAAGGCCCGGGCCAAGGAGCGCATCGTCAGCCTGCGCGACGAGTTCGGCCAGTGGGACCCGCGCCGCCAGCGGCCCGAGCTGTGGTCGCTGTACAACGGTCGCCACCGGCCCGGCGAGCACGTCCGCGTGTTCCCGCTGTCCAACTGGACCGAGCTGGAGATCTGGCAGTACGTCGCCCGCGAGGCCATCGCCCTCCCGGCGATCTACCTCGCGCACCGCCGCCGGGTGCTGCGCCGCGACGGCATGTGGCTGGCCGAGTCGCCCCACGTCGTGCGCCGCGACGGCGAGGCGGTCGAGGAGCGCACCGTGCGCTACCGCACGGTCGGCGACATGTCGTGCACCGGCGCGGTGGAGAGCACCGCCACGACGTACGACGAGGTGCTGGCCGAGATCGCCTCCAGCCGCATCACCGAGCGCGGCGCGACCCGCGCCGACGACCGGCTCTCGGAGGCCGCCATGGAGGACCGCAAGCGAGAGGGCTACTTCTGATGGGCGAAGCGAATACGCAGCTCTTGCGGCTCGCCACTGCCGGCTCGGTGGACGACGGGAAGAGCACGCTCGTCGGCCGGCTGCTGCACGACACCCGCACGGTGCTGGCCGACCAGCTGGCCGCGGTGGAGCGGGCCAGCCGGGACCGCGGCCTGGACGCGCTCGACCTGTCGCTGCTCACGGACGGCTTGCGCGCGGAGCGGGAGCAGGGCATCACGATCGACGTCGCCTACCGGTACTTCGCCACGGCGCGCCGGGCCTTCGTGCTGGCCGACACGCCGGGCCACGTCCAGTACACCCGCAACACCGTCACCGGCATGTCGACCGCCGAGGCCGCGGTCGTCCTCGTCGACGCGCGCCGGGGGGTGGCCGAGCAGACCCGCCGGCACCTGACCGTCGCGGCGCTGCTGCGGGTGCCGCACGTCGTGCTCGCCGTGAACAAGATGGACGCCGTCGGCTATGCGCAGGAGGCCTTCACGACGGTCGCCGCCGAGACCGCCGAGTACGCCGAGTCGCTGGGCCTCGAGGACGCCGTCGCGATCCCGGTCTCGGCGCTCGTCGGCGACAACGTGGTCGACCGATCGGGCGCGATGCCGTGGTACGCCGGGCCGACCCTGCTCGAGCACCTCGAGACGCTGCCGGTGCACCGCGACCCGGCCTCCGAGCCGCTGCGCCTGCCGGTGCAGTACGTCGTGCGCCACCACGGCGACCGGTGGTACGCCGGCCAGGTCGCGAGCGGCGTGGTCAGCGTCGGTGACGAGGTGGTGGTGCTGCCTGCCGGCACCCGGACCACCATCGTCGGGGTGGACGCGCTCGGCACCACGGTCGACACCGCATTCGCCCCGATGTCGGTGGCGGTGCGGGTCGCCGACGACGTCGACCTGGCGCGTGGCGACCTGCTCGCCCACGCCCACGCCGCGCCCGACGCGAGCCAGGACCTGCACGCCACTCTCTGCTGGCTCGCGGACGGCGCGCTCTCCCCCGGCGCACGGGTGCTCGTCAAGCACGGCACCCGCACGGTGCGGGCGATCGTCCGGGAGGTGCACGACACGTTGTCGGTCTCCACGCTCGAGCGCAGCCCGGCCGGGCTGCTGCGGCTCAACGACGTGGGCACCGTCACCCTCCGGCTGGCCGAGCCGCTGGCAGTCGACCGCTACGCCGACGCCCGGCAGACCGGTGGCTTCCTGGTGGTGGACGAGCAGGACGGCGCCACGCTGGCGGCCGGCCTGGCCGGCGACCCGCTCGGCGACCGGCGGTCGCGATGTCTGGCCGCGCCGGGGCCCGCCGCGACTCGCGACCTGCACACCCCCGGTCCCTGAGAGGAACCATCACCCGTGACCTCGCACCTCCCACGCCCCCGCCTCAATCGCGTTGCCGCTTCGGTGGCCGCACTGCTGCTGACCCTCCCGCTCGCAGGCTGCGGCAACGACGGGTCCGCCCGCGCCGCGGACCTCCGCCCGGGCAGCGGATCCCCCGCGACGACGCTGCGGCTCGGCTACTTCGCCAACGTGACGCACGCGCCGGCCCTGGTCGGCGTCGGCAAGGGCCTGATCGCCAAGGACCTCGGCAGCACCAAGCTGGAGACCCAGGTCTTCAACGCCGGCCCGGCCGCCATCGAGGCGCTCAACGCGGGCGCGATCGACGCGACGTACATCGGGCCGAACCCCGCCATCAATGCTTTCGTCAAGAGCAACGGCGCGGCCGTGCGCATCGTCTCGGGCGCCACGTCCGGCGGCGCGCAGCTGGTCGTCCGGGCCGGCATCCGCTCTGCCGCGGACCTGAAGGGCAAGAACCTGGCCTCCCCGCAGCTCGGCGGCACCCAGGACGTCGCCCTGCGCGCCTGGCTCACCGAGCAGGGGTTGAAGAACTCCCCCAGCGGTGGTGGCGACGTCACCATCACGCCCACCGAGAACGCCCAGACCCTGAAGCTCTTCCAGGACGGCAGGCTGGACGGCGCGTGGCTGCCGGAGCCGTGGGCGTCCCGCCTGGTGCTGGACGCCGGCGCCAAGGTGCTGGTGGACGAGAGGTCGCTGTGGCCCGGCGGCAGGTTCCTCACGACCCACCTCGTGGTGTCGACGCGGTTCCT
>DASVBJ010000004.1:0-2253 GCA_036375895.1 Actinomycetes bacterium
CGGTCGATCGGCGGGACCTTGACCATGGCTGGTTTCTCACCCCCGGTGCGGGCCGGTGGTGGCCGGTCCACCCGTCCGGACCAGGCCGTCGCCGGCTGGCTTGACACTATCCGAACCTCGGTCGCACACTCCGGTTGTCCGACAATCCGACTATCTCTCCGCGAGGTCCGTCCGTGTCCCAGATCCGCCCGCTGTCGTGGGGCCGTCGCTATCTGATGTGCCGGCCCGAGCACTTCCGGGTCGAGTACGCCATCAACCCGTGGATGGACGTCGACGCGCCGCTCGACCGAGATCTGGCGCTGGCGCAGTGGGACACCCTCGCCGCGACGATCGAGCGGGCCGGCGCCACGGTCGAGCTGATCGACCAGCTGCCGGAGACGCCGGACATGGTCTACGCCATGAACTACGGCCTGGTCGACGGCGATCACGTCGCGATCACGAACTTCCGGTACGCCGAGCGGCGGGCCGAGGCGGAGGCGGCCGAGTGGTGGTTCGGCGAGCTGGGCTTCCGCACCACGCGGGTGGCCGACGCGGCCGTCGGCGCCTTCGAGGCCGGCGACGCCTTCCTCTTCGGTGATGCCCTGGTGGTGGCCGACGGGCCGCGCACCGACCGGGCGGCCCATGCGGTGCTCGCCGACACCTTCGGCGTGCGGGTGGCGAGCGTCGGCGTCGTACACCCCGCGCTGTACCACCTCGACCTGAGCTTCTGCCCGCTCGACGAGACCAAGGCGATCGTGGCGCCGGCCGCGTGGGACGCGGCCGGCTGGCGCACCGTGCAGAGCCTGGTGCCGGAGCCGCTCGTGATCGACGAGGACGAGGCCTACACGTTCTGCGCCAACTCCGTCGTCGTCGGCGACGTCGTGGTCATGCCCGAGGGTGTGCCGCCGCGGGTGGCCCGGGCGCTGGAGGCCTGGGGCTTCGCCGTCGAGACCGTCGACGTGAGCGAGCTGCACAAGGGCGGCGGGTCGGTGCGGTGCATGACGCTGCCGCTGGACACGTCCCTCGACGCCGCGCGACTGGTCGCGGACCGGGAGCTCCCGGCGCAGCGGGCGGGTGAGGAGGAGCCCGCCTCAGTGTGACGCCGGCCGCCGGGCGTCTCACTAGGTGTGTCCCAATTAAGGGATGCGCTGACCTGCCGGTGAGCGTGCGTCACTTCGCCCATAAGGACGCAGCCTCGGAAGCAACCGAGTGTGCGACCGCGCCGGTCAGCGCGCCCGGCCGGTCATGAGGAGATAGTCGGCGACCAAACGCCCGTCGGCGTCGCGGTGCCGAGCGAGGATCTCGTTGCGCATGTCAGCAAGGTCGAGATCAGGCAGGTGCTGTGCGAAGTACGCGGCGGCGTAGTCCCGTTTTCCCTCACTGCCACGCGTGACACCGTCCCAGGTGAAGCTCAGCCGCCGGATGTGCACGTCGAGGGCGCGGGACCCGAGCCTTTCGGCCACTACTTCCGGTACGCCCCATCCGAGTTCCTGGTCGGGGAACCGGTCGGCGAAGCCGGAAGCCTCCCTGACAGCCGCATTCATCTCACCGACGAGGCTGTCCGGCGGCCACGCTGTCAGTCCGACGAGACCGTGAGGTGCGCACACGCGGAATAGTTCTGCTGCCGTGCGGTCAGGATCGGGAGCGATAACCGCACCGAAGCTCGACAGCACGGCGTCGAAAGAAGCGTCGGCGAACGGGAGACGCTCCACGTCGGCCTGCACAACGCCTAGATCCGCAACTCGATCCTTCGCTCGCATGAGTTGCACAGCCGAGAGGTCGCAGGCGACCGGTAGGCCACCGGCGCGAGCCACCAGGATGGACACGGTGCCGTCACCTGCACCGGCGTCGAGCACCCGGTCACCGCCGAGAGGGCCGGCTGCGGCTACCAGCTGTGCAGCAGCAGGCGCGATCGTCGCCGACAGGCCGGCGTACGAACCTGCTTCATAGAGGTCGAGTTGACTCTCCTTCACGGCCCGAGGGTCCACACCCACAAGTTTCGCGCCACAACCATGACCGCGCCAGGAAATCGCGATGACCTCGTCGCTCTTCATGGCCCCGGAATGGCCTCGTCACGACCGTCGGGTCGCAACGGTGCCTCTTTCCGCCGCATCAGCTCTCGCGAGAAGGCCCAGCTGGGAGGGCGCGGGTCAGCGGGAGGACGGTGGCGGGAGACGCTCGCATGGAACAAACTCATGGAAGTGAGCGAGATACGACCCGCTGCCAGCGCGGCGCCAGCGAACTGGGTGCTCCAGTCTCACGTCGACTGGTGGG
>DASVBJ010000029.1:0-5727 GCA_036375895.1 Actinomycetes bacterium
GGTGTCGCGCTGACCCGCAGCCCGTCGTCGATGCGCAGGACCGTGGTGCGGGACGGCGCCTGCAGCCGCAGGTGGACCTCGGTCGCGCCGGGATGGGTCGCGAGCACCTCCTTCAGGCGGTCGACGACCGGCGGGGTGCACCGCGCGACCGGCAGCGAGATGACCACCGGCCCGCGAGGGCCCTCGCTCAGGTCGGGCAGGGTCAGCTCCATCGCGATGAGCTTCGGGACGTCGTCGCGGCGGTCGAGCCGGCCGGTGACGACGACGACGGCGTCCTCGCCCAGCGACGTCGAGAACAGCTGGTAGGTCTGCGGGAAGAACATGACCTCGATGGCGCCCTCGAGGTCCTCGACCGTCGCGATCGCCCAGACGTCGCCCTTCTTGGTGACCTTGCGCTGCAGCCCGGTGACGAGCCCGCCGATGGTGACGCGCGACCCGTCCGGACGGTCGTCGGAGCCGGTCAGCGACGCGATCGAGCAGTCGGCGGCCGCGGAGATGATGTGCTCGATGCCGAACAACGGGTGGTCCGACACGTAGAGCCCGAGCATCTCCCGCTCGAAGGCGAGCAGCACCGCCTTGTCCCACTCCCCCACCGACACCTGGAAGTCCAGCGTGGCGTCGTCCTGCCCGCCGTCGGTGTCGCCGCCGCCGAACAGCGAGTCCTGGCCGATCGCCTCGTTGCGCTTGATGTCGATGATCAGGTCGATCGCGTCGGCGTGGATCTCGATCAGCCCACGCCTCGAGTCGCCGAGCGAGTCGAACGCCCCGGCCTTGATCAGGGACTCGACCGTGCGCTTGTTGCAGACCTGCGCCGGCACCTTGCGCAGGAAGTCCTTGAAGTCGGCGAACCGGCCCTTCTCCTGCCGGGCCGCGGCGATCGCGGCCACGACGTTGTCGCCGACGTTGCGGATGGCGGACAGCCCGAACCGGATGTCGGTGCCGCGCGGGGTGAAGTCGGCGTCGGACTCGTTGACGTCGGGCGGCAGCACCTTGATGCCCATCCGCCGGCACTCGTTGAGGTAGAGGGCGGACTTGTCCTTGTCGTCGCGCACGCTGGTGAGCAGCGCGGCCATGTACTCGGCCGGGAAGTTGGCCTTGAGGTAGGCGGTCCAGTAGGACACCAGGCCGTAGGCGGCGCTGTGCGCCTTGTTGAACGCGTAGTCGGAGAACGGGACGAGGACGTCCCACAGCTTCTTGATGGCAGCCATCGAGTAGCCGTTGGCCGACATGCCCTCCGAGAAGCCGACGAACTCGGCGTCGAGCACCTCGCGCTTCTTCTTGCCCATCGCCTTGCGCAGCAGGTCGGCCTTGCCGAGCGAGTAGCCGGCGAGCTTCTGCGCGATCAGGATGACCTGCTCCTGGTAGACGATCAGGCCGTACGTCGCCCCCAGGACGTCCTCGAGCGGCTCCGCCAGCTCGGGGTGGATCGGGGTGATCGGCTGCTGGCCGTTCTTGCGCAGCGCGTACGCCGTGTGCGACCCGGCCCCCATGGGACCCGGTCGGTAGAGCGCGCCGACGGCCGAGATGTCCTCGAAGTTGTCGGGCTTCATCAGCCGCAGCAGCGCCCGCATCGGGCCGCCGTCGAACTGGAACACGCCGAGCGTGTCGCCCCGCGCGAGCAGGTCGTAGGTCACCGGGTCGGTGGGGTCCTTGCTGAGCGCGTCGAGGTCGATCTCGACACCGCGGTTGGCCACCACGTTCTTCAGCGCGTCGTCGAGGATCGTGAGGTTGCGCAGGCCCAGGAAGTCCATCTTGACCAGGCCGAGGTTCTCGCAGCTCGGGTAGTCGAACTGCGTGATGATCTGGCCGTCCTGCTCGCGGCGCATGATCGGGATCAGGTCGAGCAGCGGCTCGCTCGACATGATGACGCCGGCCGCGTGCACGCCCCACTGGCGCTTGAGGCCCTCCAGCCCCCGCGCGGTCGACACGACCTTGGCGACCTCGGGGTCGCTGTCGTGCAGCGCGCGGAACTCGCCCGCCTCGCTGTAGCGCTTGTGGGTCGGGTCGAAGATGCCCGACAGCGGGACGTCCTTGCCCATCACGGCCGGCGGCATCGCCTTGGTGATGCGGTCACCCATCGCGAACGGGTAGCCGAGCACGCGGGACGCGTCCTTCACCGCCTGCTTGGCCTTGATCGTGCCGTAGGTGACGATCTGGGCCACCCGGTCGTCGCCGTACTTGTCGGTGACGTAGCGGATCACCTCGCCGCGCCGGCGCTCGTCGAAGTCGACGTCGAAGTCCGGCATCGACATGCGCTCGGGGTTGAGGAACCGCTCGAAGATCAGCCCGTGCTGGAGCGGGTCGAGGTCGGTGATGCGCATCGCGTAGGCGCACATCGACCCGGCGCCGGAGCCGCGGCCGGGGCCGACGCGGATGCCGTTCTCCTTGGCCCAGTTGATGAAGTCGGCGACGACGAGGAAGTAGCCGGCGTAGCCCTTGCTGCAGATGACCTCGGTCTCGTACGCCGCCTGCCGCCGCACCTCGTCGGGAACGCCGGCCGGGTAGCGCCGGGCCAGGCCGGTCTCGACCTCCTTGACGAACCAGGACTGCTCGGACTCGCCCGGCGGGCACGGGAACCGCGGCATGTACGCCCCGGTCGACTCGGTGAACTCCACCTCGCAGCGCTCGGCGATGAGCAGCGTGTTGTCGCAGGCCTCCGGCAGCTCGCGCCAGGTCTGGCGCATCTCCTGGGCCGACTTGAGGTAGAAGTCGTCGGCGTCGAGCTTGAACCGGTTGGGGTCGGCGAGCGTCGAGCCGGACTGCACGCACAGCAGGGCGGCGTGGGCCTGGGCGTCCTCGGGGCGGGTGTAGTGCAGGTCGTTGGTGGCGACCAGCGGCAGGTTGAGGTCCTTGGCGAGGCGCAGCAGGTCGCGCTGCACGCGCCGCTCGATGTCGAGCCCGTGGTTCATGAGCTCGCAGTAGTAGTTGCCGGCCCCGAAGATGTCGCGGAACTCGGCCGCCGCCTCGACCGCCTTGTCGTACTGGCCGAGCCGGATGCGGGTCTGCACCTCGCTGGACGGGCAGCCGGTCGTGGCGATCAGCCCCTGGCCGTAGCGGTTGAGCAGCTCGCGGTCCATGCGCGGCTTGTAGTAGTGGCCCTCCAGGCTGGCCAGCGAGGCGAGCCGGAACAGGTTGTGCATGCCGGCGGTGTCCTGCGCCAGCAGCGTCATGTGCGTGAACGCGCCGCCGCCGGACACGTCGTCGCGGCCGCCGTCGCCCCACTTGACCCGGGTGCGGTCGGAGCGGTGGGTGCCGGGCGTGACATAGGCCTCGACGCCGATGATCGGCTTGACCCCGTGCCTCTGCGCGGCCTTCCAGAACTCGTAGGCGCCGAACACGAACCCGTGGTCGGTGGTGGCGAGCGCCGGCATCCCCATCCGGGCGGCCTCGGCGAGCAGCTCGTCGACCCTCGCCGCACCGTCGAGCATGGAGTACTCGGTGTGCACGTGCAGGTGCACGAACGAGTCGTCTGAGCCTGTGCTCGCCATGCGTGGGGATGACCTCCGAGTGCCGCCGTTCAGGGGGGAAGTCTAGGTGCCGGGGCCGACCGTTCCGGCGAGCCGCCGACGCCGCCCAGCACAGTCGGCGTGTCGGACGGCGGACCAAGATCAACCAGCTCGGGATCGCCCGGATCGCGCCGCCCGGAACCCCTCTCCGTGATCGTCAGCGACCTTGTTTCGGCGTCCATGATCGTCAGCGACCTTGCGGCGACACCTGATCGTCAGCGACCCTGCGGCGACACCTGATCGTCAGCGACCTTGCTGCCGCATCCATGATCGTCAGCGACCTTGTTGCGGCGACACTCCGGCGTGTCGCACAACAAGGTCGCTGACGATCTTGTGGGTGTGGGCGGGGGCGGGGCGTGGGCCGGGGTGGGGCAACGCGGGGAAGCTGACTGTCCACAGCTCACGGCACCGCTGGGTTGTGCACAGATGGGGCACACGGCGTACGACGGGGCGGGCCGCCCACCGAGCATCCCCCCATGCCGCCCGACCCACCACCTGACCGTCCGGTGCACACCCGACCGCCTGCCGACGCGGGCGGCGGGCTGCCCGACCGGCTCGTCCGCTCCCCGTTGCTGCGCGCCGACGCGCACGCAGCGGGGATCACCGACCACGAGCTGCGGGGGCCGATGTGGGCCCAACCGCTGAGGGGCGTCAACCGGTGGGCGGCAGGGCGCGCCGACGGCCCGGCGACCCGCATCGCCGAGGTGGCCGCGGTGCTGCCCGCGGGCGCGGCCATCAGCGGGTGGGCCAGCCTGTGGCAGCACGGCGCCCGCGACCTCGACGGGTACGGGGACCTGCGCGTGCAGCGGATCGGCACCGTTCCGCCGTCCCGCGCGCAGGCGGATCCGCCCATGGGCACGCGGTCCCGCGATGGGCGGACGGCCCGGCGCGACGGACGGGGCATCCTGCTGGCGCCCGTCCTGGTCTGCACCGGACCGGCCGCGCGGATGCGCCCTCGTCGCGACATCGACATCAGCCGCCGGGTGCTGACCGACGACGACGTCATCGTGATCGGCGGCGTTCCCTTCGTGAAGCCGGCTCCCGCCCTGCTCGACCTCATGGGTCGGCAACCTGCCGACGAGGCGCTGGCCTCCGTCGACAGCGCGCTGCACTCGGAGACGGTGACGCTCGAGTCGGTGCAGGCGTACCTGGACGAGCACCCCCGCCTGTACGGCGCACCGAAGATCCGCCGGGTGCTCGACCTGGCCGACGGCCGCGCCCGGTCGCGGCAAGAGTCGCGGTTCCGGTGGATCTGGGTGGTGGAGGCCGGGCTGCCGCGCCCCGAGGTCAACCGGGAGATCTGCGACGGCATGGGGTTCACCCTCGGCATCCCTGACCTGCTGGACCTCGACAGCGCGGTGGCCGGCGAGTTCGACGGTGCGGACCACCGAAGGCCCCGGCAGCACACCGCGGACAACATCCGCGAGGAGCTGTTCGAGCGGCACGGCCTCATCGTGGTCCGGGCGACCAACGTCGACCTGACCACGCGCCGGACCGAGCTCGTCCGGCGCATCCTCGCCGCCCAGCAGGACGGCCTGACCCGCGACCGCAGTCGCGACCGCTGGTACCTCCGCAGCCTCTGACCCGAGCGCTCCCCCACCCTGCTAGCCCTGATCCGCGGCTTGTCCCCCCGCCACCCCCGCATCTGAAGATCGTCAGCGACCTTGTTGTGCGACACGCCGGCGTGTCGCCGCAACAAGGTCGCTGACGATCTTGGAGAGCGGGACGGCGCGCGGGTGATCAAGGGTCTGGCAGACAGGGGTCTGGCAGTCAGGGGCCTGGCAGACAAGGACCTGGCAGACAAGGACCTGGCAGACAGGGACCGCGCGGGCAGGCCCGGGTCTAGTAGGCGCCGCGGGAGGAGATGACGGCGGACAGCGTCTTCCAGAGGATCTGCAGGTCGCCGGCGAACGACCAGTTCTCGACGTAGTAGAGGTCGAGCCGGACGCTGTCCTCCCAGGACAAGTCGGAGCGGCCGCTGACCTGCCAGAGCCCGGTGATGCCGGGCTTCACGAGCAGCCGGCGGGCCACCGACTTGCCGTACGTCTCGGTCTCGCTCGGCAGCGCGGGACGCGGGCCGACCAGGCTCATGTCGCCCTTGAGGACGTTCGCCAGCTGCGGCAGCTCGTCGAGGCTGAGGCGCCGCAGCCAGCGGCCCACCGTGGTGACACGCGGGTCGCTGCGCAGCTTGAAGAGCGCACCGTCGCTCTCGTTGCGGTGC
>DASVBJ010000054.1:0-9278 GCA_036375895.1 Actinomycetes bacterium
CGCCGTCAGGACCGGCGCAGGGTGGGCTTGAGCGTCTCGAGCACCGACGGGTCCTCGATGGTCGAGGGCACCGGCTCGTCCTTGCCGTCGGCGATCGCGCGCAGCGAGCGGCGCAGGATCTTGCCCGACCTCGTCTTGGGCAGTGCCGCCACCACGTCCACGTGCTTGAACGACGCGACCGCACCGATCTCCTGGCGCACCAGGGCCACCAGCTCGGCGCGCAGCTCGTCGGGGTCGACGTCGACGCCGGCCTTGAGCACGACCAGCCCGTGCGGCAGCTGTCCCTTGAGGTCGTCGTGCACGCCGATCACGCAGCACTCGGCGACCGCCGGGTGCGTCGCCACCACCGCCTCCATCGCCCCGGTGGACAGGCGGTGCCCCGCCACGTTGATCACGTCGTCGGTGCGGCCCATGACGAACAGGTAGCCGTCCTCGTCGACGTAGCCGCCGTCGCCGGTCAGGTAGTAGCCGTCGAACGCCGAGAGGTACGACGCCACGTAGCGGTCGTCGTCCTCCCAGAGGGTCGTGAGGGTGCCGGGCGGCAGCGGCAGCCGGATGCAGATCGCCCCCTCCGTCCCGGCGGGCACCTCCTGGCCCGACGGGTCGAGCACCCGGACGTCGAAGCCGGGCACCGGGACCGTGGGCGAGCCGGGCTTGATCGGCATCGGGTCCAGACCACGCAAGTTGGACGCGATGGGCCAGCCCGTCTCCGTCTGCCACCAGTGGTCGATGACCGGCACCCCGAGCCGGTCGGTCGCCCACTGCCAGGTGTCCGGGTCGAGCCGTTCGCCCGCGAGGAACAGCGTCCGCAGCGAGGACACGTCGTACGCCGTGAGGTGCTCGCCCTTCGGGTCCTCCTTCTTGATGGCCCGGATCGCGGTCGGCGCCGTGAAGAGCGCCTTGACCCGGTGCTCGGAGACCACCCGCCAGAAGGCCCCGGCGTCCGGTGTGCCCACGGGCTTCCCCTCGTAGAGGAGCGTGGTCGCCCCGACGATCAGCGGGGCGTAGACGATGTAGGAGTGCCCGACGACCCAGCCGACGTCGGACGCGGCCCACCACACGTCGCCCGGGCCGATGTCGTAGATGTGCTCCATGCTCCACCGCAGGGCGACGGCGTGACCGCCGTGGTCCCGTACGACGCCCTTCGGCTTGGCGGTCGTGCCGGACGTGTACAGGATGTAGAGCGGGTCGGTCGCCGTCACCGGCACGCAGGCCACCGGCTCGGCGCCCGCGACCAGCTCGGCCCAGTCCAGGTCCCGGGGCGCGGTCATAGTGGCCTCGGCCTGGGGGCGCTGCAGCACGATGCAGTGCTCCGGCGCGTGCCCGGCCGACGCGAGCGCCTTGTCGAGCAGCGGCTTGTACTCGATGACCCGGCTGCCCTCGATGCCGCAGGAGGCCGAGACGACGACCTTCGGCCGGGCGTCGTCGATGCGGATGGCGAGCTCGTGCGGGGCGAACCCGCCGAACACCACCGAGTGAACGGCGCCGATGCGGGCGCACCCGAGCATCGCCACCACCGCCTCGGGCACCATCGGCAGGTAGATCACGACCCGGTCGCCCTTGTCGACACCGAGCGAGCGCAGCGCACCGGCGAAGCGAGCCGTGGCGTCGAGCAGCTCGGCGTAGGTGAAGGTGCGCACGGTGCCGGTGACCGGGCTGTCGTAGACCAGGGCAGGACGGTCGCCGTTGCCCTCGTCGACGTGGCGGTCGAGCGCGTTCTCACAGGTGTTCAGCTCGCCGTCCGGGTACCACCGGAAGAAGGGGGCGCGGGTGGCGTCGAGCACCGTCTCCGGGCTCCTCCGCCAGCTCACCTGCCGGGCCGCCTCCCCCCAGAACCGCTCGGGGTCGCGCAGGCTCAGGTCGTACGTCGCTCGGTAGTCGCCCATCGCCGCATGGTCACCGCTACCACCGCTCCGGGGCAAGAGCCCGACGGTCATCGGCCCGGACTGCGCGGTGAGCGGTCACTGCCCGGCGACGACCTCGACCTCGAAGCCGTCCGCGTCCTCCAGGTAGGCCGCGTAGTGGTCGGGGCCGCCGGCGTGCGGGTGACGGTCGGCGAACATCAGGGTCCAGCCGTGCGATCCCGCCGCGGCGACCAGGTCGTCGACGGCCGCGGCGTCGGCGGCGTGCAGGGCGAGATGGTTGAGACCGGGACGCATCCGGTCGTGGGCGGTCCCGGGGCGGAGCGCGGGCGACTGCGCCAGCACGACGTACGTCTCCCCCTCGCGCCAGCTGCGGCCGTGGTCCCAGGACTGGTACGGCGACCACCCGAGACGCCCGAGCAGCCAGCCCCACCGGCGGGACGCGCCGTCGAGGTCGGTCACCCAGATCTCGACGTGGTGGAGGCCCACGCCGGTCAGTGGACGGGCGGCAGGAGGCCGGTCGCGTCGGTGTGGTCCGTGGGCCCGGGCCCGGTCGGCGGCTGCGCCGGCTGCTCCATGAACAGCATCAGCTCGACCACCCGGTCGAGGGTCTCGTCGACGGCGTCCTCGTCGTAGCCGCCTCGCTGCGGTGGGAAGGACACGCTCCGCACGTCGTCGACGGTGAGGTGCTGGTGACCGGCGAGGGTGTCGGCGACCCGGTCGAGGAACTCGTCGACAGAGTCCGGGTCGTAGCCGCGGCGCAGGGTGGCGGCCCGCGGGAAGCGCCGCATGTACGGCGCGGTCAGCTCGCCGCGCAGGAACGTCGTCTCGCTCTCCGGATCGACCCTGCCGCGGCGGCCGCCCGTCGCGCGGGCGGCAGCCATCGCCCGCTGCTCGAGCTCGTCCAGGGCGGCGTCGACCGCCGCCGTCGCGTAACCACCCAGGACCAGCTCGAACCCGGTGCGGCGGATCTCGCCGGCCGACACCGGGGGCAGCACGCCCGACAAGGACACCTCGACGCGATGGACGAACGCGTCCACCTGGTGCCGGTGGTAGCCCCGGTGCAGCCGGCCCACCCGCGGGAACCGGTCGGCGCGGTGGCTCACGGGGTCACCGCCGCGAGCTGGCCGCAGGCGCCGTCGATCTCCCGGCCACGGGTGTCGCGGACCGTCACCGCGATGCCGTGTGCCTCGAGCCGGCGGACGAACTCCCGCTCGTCGCGAGGCCGGGAGGCGGTCCACCGCGAGCCCGGCGTCGGGTTCAGGGGGATGAGGTTCACGTGGACGAGGCGCCCCTTCAGCAGCCGGCCCAGCAGGTCAGCCCGCCAGGCCTGGTCGTTGATGTCGCGGATCAGTGCGTACTCGATGGATACCCGACGGCGGGTGCGGTCGGCATGACGCCACGCCGCGTCCAGGACCTCCGCGACCGGCCAACGGGTGTTGACGGGCACGAGGGTGTCACGCAGCTCGTCGTCCGGTGCGTGCAGCGACACGGCGAGCGTGACGCCGAGACCCTCGTCGGTGAGCCGGTCGATCGCCGGCACCAGCCCCACGGTGGACACGGTGATGTTGCGCTGCGACATGCCGAGGCCGTCCGGGGCCGGGTCGGTCAGCCGGCGGACGGCGCCGAGGACGGCCTTGTAGTTGGCGAGCGGCTCGCCCATCCCCATGAAGACCACGTTGGAGACCCGGCCGGGGCCGCCGGCCACCTCGCCGCGCCGCAGCATGCGGGCGCCGGCGACGACCTGCTCGACGATCTCGCCGGTGGACATGTTGCGGGTCAGTCCGGCCTGGCCGGTCGCGCAGAACGGGCAGTTCATGCCGCAGCCGGCCTGCGAGGAGACGCACACCGTGACACGGTCGGGGTAGCGCATCAGCACGCTCTCGACGGTCGCGCCGTCGAAGAGCCGCCAGACGGTCTTGCGCGTGGCGCCGCCGTCGCAGTCGAGGTGGCGCACCGGCGTGAGCAGCGTGGGCAGCAGCTCGCCGGCCAGCGCGGACCGCGCGGCCTTGGGCACGTCGGTCATCTGCTCGGGGTCGTCGACCAGGTGGGAGAAGTAGTGCGTCGAGAGCTGGTTCGCCCGGAAGGCCTGCTGGCCGAGCGCGGTGACGGCGGCCCGGCGGTCACCGGGGGCGAGGTCGGCGAGGTGGCGCGGCGGCTTGGCGCGGCGCGGGGCGGCGAAGGTGAGCTCTCCGGGGACAGGCATGGCCCGCCCATTGTCTCAGGTCTCAGGCGGGCACGAGCCACGCGAGCAGAAGGAAGGCGACCGGCGCGGCCGGCAGCAGGGAGTCGAGGCGGTCCATGATGCCGCCGTGCCCCGGGAGCAGCTGCCCCATGTCCTTGATGTCCAGGTCGCGTTTGATCATCGACTCGCCCAGGTCGCCGAGGGTCGCCGCGAGCATGAGGGCGACCCCGACCGCGACGCCCTCGGCCCGCGAGCCGTCGAGCAGCCACGGCACGACGACGGCGCCGCCGACCGCGGAGAACACGATCGACCCGACGAACCCCTCCCAGGACTTCTTCGGGCTGACCCGGGGGGCCATCGGGTGGCGCCCGAGCAGCACGCCGGCGACGTAGCCGCCCACGTCGGACAGCACCGTCACGAGGATGAACACCACGACGCGGTCCGGGCCGTCGTCCGGCCGCAGCAAGAGCACCGCGAAGCCGGCCAGGAACGGGACGTAGACGGCCGCGAACATGCCCGCGGTGACGTCCCGGACGTAGCCGTCACGCCCCTCCGGCAGCCGCCAGGCGAGCACACCCAGCACGGTGATGGCCAGGGCGACGAGCAGCGGCTCGGGGCCCCCGGTGTACGCCGCCACGAGCATGGCGACGGCGCCGATGACGACCGGGACGACCGGGACCCGGATGCGGGCCGCGCCGAGGGCGTTGGCCAGCTCCCAGAGGCCCAGGACGATGGCGATGGCGACGACGCCGACGAACGCGACCTTCCACGTGTAGAGCGTGAGCAGGATCACCGCGCCGAGCGACACACCGACGCCGAAGGCCGCCTTCAGGTTGCGGCCGGCCCGCCCACGGCGCTCGGGCGGCGGCACCGGAACCATCGGGACCGGCTCCATCGGCGAGCCGGGTTGCTCCTCGGCGTGGTGGTCGGCGGTCATGGCGACGGTCCTCAGACCTCGAGGAGCTCGGCTTCCTTGTGCTTGAGCAGCTCGTCGATCTTCGCGACGTACTTGTGGGTCTCGTCGTCGAGGTGCTTCTCGGCACGGCGTACCTCGTCCTCGCCCGCCTCGCCGTCCTTGGCGAGCCGATCGAGGCTGTCCTTGGCGTGCCGGCGGATGTTGCGCACCGCGACCCGGCCCTCCTCGGCCTTCTGCCGGGCGACCTTGATGAACTCCTTGCGGCGTTCCTCGGTCAGCTGCGGGAACACCACGCGGATGACGTGGCCGTCGTTGGTGGGGTTGACGCCGAGGTCCGAGTCGCGGATGGCCTTCTCCACCGCGGCCATGGCGCTCTTGTCGTACGGCGTGAGCGTCAGCATGTGCGCGTCCGCGACGTGGAAGGACGCGAGCTGGTTGACCGGGGTGAGGGCGCCGTAGTAGTCGACCATGATCTTCGAGAACATCGACGGGTTGGCGCGGCCGGTGCGGATGGTGCCGAAGTCCTCCTTGGCGACGGAGACAGCCTTCTCCATCTTCTCCTCGGCCTCGAGAAGGGTCTCGTCGATCACGGTCGGTCCTCCGTCACGTGTGGGGGTCGGCTTGCGCTGCGCGGCGACGCGGCGTCAGCCGTCGGTCGAGACGATCGTGCCGATCTTCTCACCCCGCACTGCGCGCGCGATGTTTCCCTCCTCCAGGAGGTTGAAGACGATGATCGGCAGCTTGTTGTCCATGCAGAGGCTGAACGCCGTGGCGTCGGCGACCTTGAGCTCGCGGCGCAGCACCTCGGAGTAGGAGATCGAGTCGAACTTCTGGGCGTCCGGGTTGGTCTTGGGATCCGAGTCGTAGACCCCGTCCACCCCCTTGGCCATCAGGACCACCTCGGCCCCGATCTCGAGTGCCCGCTGGGCGGCCGTCGTGTCGGTGGAGAAGTAGGGCATCCCGGCACCTGCGCCGAAGATGACGACCCGGCCCTTCTCCAGGTGACGGATCGCCCGGCGCGGGATGTACGGCTCGGCGATCTGGCCCATGGTGATGGCTGTCTGCACCCGCGTCTCGATGCCCTGGTGCTCGAGCGCGTCCTGCAGGGCCAGGCAGTTCATGACCGTGCCGAGCATGCCCATGTAGTCGGCCCGGGCCCGGTCCATGCCGCGCTCCTGCAGCTGGGCGCCGCGGAAGAAGTTGCCGCCGCCGATGACCACGGCGACCTCGACGCCGCTGCGGACGACCTCGGCGACCTGCCGCGCGATGGCCGTGACCACGTCGGGGTCGACGCCGAGCCTGCCGCCGCCGAACATCTCGCCGCCGAGCTTGAGCAGCACACGGCTGTAGCGACGGCCGCCCTCGGTGGCCGACTCCTCGTCGTACGACGAGAAGGCCCCGATCGCCTCGGTCCCCTCGCTGGTTCCCTCCACGATCGCGGCCTCCTCGCTCGTCGTACGCCTCACTCGCCCTGCTGGTCCTGCTGGTCCTGCTGGTCCTGCTGGCAGTCTGCCATCAGCCGCCGGCCGGTGGATCAGCTGGCGCCGACCTCGTAGCGCGCGAAGCGCTTCACGGTGACGCCGGCCGCGTCGAGCACGGCCTTCACGGTCTTCTTGTTGTCCTGCACGGAGGCCTGCTCGAGCAGTGCGACATCCTTGAAGAAGCCGTTCACCCGACCCTCGACGATCTTGGGCAGGGCCGCCTCCGGCTTGCCCTCCTTCTTCGCGGTTGCCTCGGCGATGCGCCGCTCGTTCTCGACCACGTCGGCCGGCACCTCGTCGCGCGAGACGTAGAGGGGCTTCATCGCGGCGATCTGCATGGCCGCACCGCGGGCAGCCTCGAGGTCGCTGCCCTCGAACTCGACCAGCACGCCGACCTGCGGCGGCAGGTCCGACGCGCGCTTGTGCATGTACGACGCGATCTGGGCGCCGTCCGCCCCCAGGACGACCACCTTGGTCAGCTCGAGCTTCTCCCCGATCACCGCGGCGACCGAGTCGATGTTCTCCTGCACGCTGCGGCCGTCGGCGAGCTTCTCCGCCAGCAGGGCCGGCACGTCGCCGGTGCCGGTCTTGGCCGCGTGGGCCACGATGTCGGCGGCGAGCTGCTGGAACTGCTCGTTCTTGGCGACGAAGTCGGTCTCGCAGTTGAGCTCGATCATCGCGCCCTCGGCGGCGGCGACGAGACCGTTGCTGGCGGTGCGCTCCGCGCCGCGCTCCTTGACCTTCGTCTCGCCCTTGATGCGGAGGGTCTCGACGGCCTTGTCGAAGTCGCCGCCCACCTCCTCGAGGGCCTTCTTCGCGGCCATCATGCCCGCGCCGGTGGCGTCCCGGAGCTTCTTGACCTCTGCGGCGGTGATGTTCGCCATCTCTCGCTCTCTTCGTGTCTCGTCAGGGACCCGGGGGCGCGCTCGCGCCGCCCCCGGGTCATCAGCTGGTGGGCGTCGTCAGCCCTGCTCGGTCGAGGAGGCCTCGGCGCTGGGGGCCTCGGCGGCCGTGTCGGCCGCGACGCTCTCGGTCGCCGGCGCCTCGGTGCCCGCGCCCTCCACGGTCTCGCCGGCCGCCGGGGTGCCCTGCTGCGCCTCGCCGGCGAGCAGCTCCCGCTCCCAGTCGGCGAGCGGCTCGTCGGTGGCGAGCTGGCCGTCGGCCGGCTTTTCCTCACCCTCCTGAGAGGCGCGCACGCGGGCCATCAGCCCGTCGGCCACCGCGTCCGCGATGACGCGGGTGAGCAGCGTGACGGACCGGATCGCGTCGTCGTTGCCCGGGATCTTGTAGTCGACCTCGTCGGGGTCGCAGTTGGTGTCGAGGATCGCCACGACCGGGATGCCCAGCTTGCGGGCCTCGCCGACGGCGATGTGCTCCTTCTTGGTGTCGATGACCCACACCGCGCTGGGCACGCGGGCCATGTCGCGGATGCCGCCGAGGGTCTTGTCGAGCTTGTCCTTCTCGCGCTTGAGGACGAGCAGCTCCTTCTTCGTCATGCCGGAGCCGGCCACGTCGTCGAAGTCGAGCTGCTCGAGCTCCTTGAGGCGCTGCAGCCGCGCGTGCACGGTCTGGAAGTTGGTGAGCATGCCGCCGAGCCAACGCTGGTTGACGAAGGGCATGCCGACCCGCGTCGCCTGCTCGGCGACCGTCTCCTGGGCCTGCTTCTTGGTGCCGACGAAGAGCACCGAACCGCCGTGCGAGACGGTCTCCTTGACGAACTCGTAGGCGCGGTCGATGTAGGACAGCGACTGCTGGAGGTCGATGATGTAGATGCCGTTGCGCTCGGTGAAGATGAAGCGCTTCATCTTCGGGTTCCACCGGCGGGTCTGGTGCCCGAAGTGCACGCCGCTCTCGAGCAGCTGCTTCATGGTGACGACGGCCATGGCCGTGCCTGCCTCTCCTGTGCGCCCGACCCGAGGGCCGGACGCTCTTCTCGGTTCCTCGCGTCCGGCCGGGCGGTCGGGCGCGCCTGACGCCCGGAAGCGCACCCGCCGCCCAGGCCTGGGGCCGGGGTGGACCGTGGGCGCGCCCCCACCGTGCTGGGACGGTGGCTGCGGGCGTGCGAAGTCGACCCGCCTGGACGGGTCGCTGGGGGCAGTGTACGACGAGGGCGGCGGCCGGCCGAAATCACCCGGTCCAGCGGTCCACAGCCCCAGGCAGACGCCCGGCGTCCACAGATCCCGAAGCGGCCCTGGTCCGGCGCCGATGGCGGTCGGACGCTTGGCGCATGGCAGCACACCGACCCGCCACCGGCCCGTTCCGGCTGCGCGCAGCCGCGGGGCTGTTGCTCAGGGGCCTCGTCGCGCTGCTCGGGGCCGCGGTCCTGCTGCTCGCTGGCGCCACCCCGGTCACCGCGGCCGCCGCGGGCACCGGCGCGAGCCCGGTCACCGCGGCCGCCGGGGGCCTCGGGGACTGGCGGTGGCCGGTGCCGGGGCCGCCCTCCGTCGGCCGTGGCTTCGACCCGCCGTCCCTGCGGTGGGCCGCCGGGCACCGGGGCGTGGACCTCGTCGCCCCGGCCGGGTCACCCGTGACCGCCGCCGGCGCCGGGCGGGTCGCCTTCTCGGGGCCGCTGGCGGGTCGCGGGGTCGTCGTCGTGAGCCACCCCGACGGCACCCGGACCACCTACGAGCCGCTGCTGCCGGCCGTCTCGGTCGGCGACCCGGTCTCGGCGGGCGACCTGCTGGGCCACCTGGCCCCCTCCGCAGGGCACTGCCTCCCCCGCTCCTGCCTGCACTGGGGACGGCTGAGAGGCCGGGTCTACCTCGACCCGCTGGCACTGGTGGGCGCGGCGAGGGCCCGGCTGCTGCCGGTGTGGTCCCGTGAGACGGGAGCGT
>DASVBJ010000059.1:0-13947 GCA_036375895.1 Actinomycetes bacterium
GCCCGAGTTCTGGGGACTGGGTTTCGCGACCGAGGCGGCGCAAGGCGCCCTGCGCTATGCGCGCGAGCAGACCGGCCTTCGCGAGCTGATAGCGCTGGTCCTTCCGACCAACGAGCGGTCCGCGGCGGTGCTTGCGCGACTTGGGTTCCGCCACGACGGAGTCCTGGAGCTGCCGGACGCGTCGTGGAAGTTGTGCCGGCGCTCGCTCGACCGCCTGTAGGTGCGCGAGCCAGGGCCCGGTCGAGACCCGACGCTATTGAGAGCGCCGTCCTGCCACCGCGAGCCCCTGGCGGAGACCGGTCGGCGGGACCTCCCGCCTCGGGCGCCGCGGGGCAGGCAGGATCACCTCGTCGTCCTGGCGCATTCGCTCCAGCGACTGTTCGGCATTGCGCACTCCTCCGGTCTTCCAGAGCAACCAGGTCTGCGTCCAGTGGATGAGGCCCATCGCTCGACCATGCGCGTGATCGCCGGGTCTGTCCAGGCGTCCTGAGTCAACTTTTTTCGGTGCAGCCAGCAGTCGGCGTCAGTCGGAGTCGAGGGCGTCGGCCGCGGGCCACACGCCGCTGCGCGGCATGGCGAGTCGGTCGGCCAAGGCATCCCTCCAGGCCGGTGGCGTGAACGGCTCGCCCTCGCGTCGAGCAGGGCGAGCTGCGCCCTGTTGAGTCGGTTCGGGACCGCTGGCGTTACTCGGCAGGGCGCGTCTCAGTCGCGCTTGGACCCGCCACCGCGCTGACTGCGTCTCCGCTCGTGGCCGAGGGACTCCTCGAGCTCCCTGCGCCGTCTGGCCTGTGCCCGACGCTGGGCGATGATGTCCAGCCGCCGGAGGAGCTCGTGGGGGCGCAGTCGGCGAGGCATGGGCCTCGCATACCCGGCGAAAACCGTCCCAATCGGGCACGCCGCCCGGCTCAGCCCTGCCGCTCGAAGGCCGCTCGCGCCAGCGGGTCGTCAGGGTCGAGCACCGGTCCGGCGGGTTCCTCGCCCGGGCCGGCGCGGCCCCGGCGTACCCGTCGGGTCTCGAGCCGCTCGGCGTACACCGAGCGGGGATGGACGCCCAGCAGTCGGACCCGTCCGTCGTCCGCGCCCGGCTCCGACATCGGCACGACGACAGCAGCGAGGCCCTCCCGGTCCGTCACGAACAGGTTGAAGCTGTCGTGGCGGAAGTGGTCGATGTCGACGATGGGCTTGGGGTAGTGGTGGTAGCCCGCGCCCTTCGGCAGTACGCCGGTGTGCGGCCCGCTCGGCATCGGCACCGAGGCGTTGAAGATGGAGTCGGTCCACTCCGCCACGCCCTTGGCGTCGGTGATGGGTGTCTCGAGCAACCGCCTGCCGTCCCTGTAGCCGAGCGCCTCGTAGCCCTCGAGCGTTCCCGGGAACGCCGCCACGACCCGCGCGGCGTAGCGCCGCAGCGCGTCGACCTTCACCGGGTCGGCGCAGAACTGCGCCGACCACTCGATGCCCAGCGGCAGCTGCAGGCACATCCAGCCCTCGCCGTCCTTCACCCAGATGCCGCCACCGTGGTGGTCCTGGTAGGGCGGCGGGCCGTAGACCCAGCCCGGCGTGGTGGCCGCGAGCTTGTTCATCAGCTTGCGACTGCGGCGGAACGCGGCCGAGTCGCCGCGCGGCGGGTGGTCCACGACGACGATCGTCCAGGGGAAGTCCTCGTGCCGATGATGGGTCCCTGCCGGCATCACGCCACCCCCAGTTGCCGCACGTCTGCCGCCCGTCGGTGCTCGTCGGGCGGAAACCCTCGCCGTGGACCCTAGTGACGCATGATCGCGGCGTCGAGGACGCGGCTCAAGCCTCGCCGCTCCGGTCCGATACACTCTTCGACAGCAGCTCACCAAGCAGCTGCCCGGATGAGCGTCCGCTCTCCGGTCCCAGCCCGGGCGTCGCCGCCAGTTCCGCGCCGAGCCCGAGCCACGGAACATCCGCACTTCGCCGTCTCCGCGTCGTCGACGCGTCGCAGGCGGCCACCTGGAAGGAGCACGCCGTGCACACGGACGACTTCGGTCCCTGGGACGACTGACCCCGGACCCTCGACATGAGAGAGAGCGCCCCTCACCCGATCAGTCGGGGAGGGGCGCTCTCGCTGTCACAGCGCTCTCATCGGAGCCTCACTGCTGCGCAGGCCCCGACAGAGTCTGGTCGATACGGGCCGCCAGCTCGACGTCCTTCTGCGTGACGCCCCCGGCGCTGTGCGTCCAGAGCTGGAAACGCAGCTCGTCCGGGCCGCGCTCGACCTCCGGGTGGTGATTCATCTCGTCGGCGACCTCGGCGACCGCCTTCTCGAGCTGGTCGTGGCTGTCGGAGGGCACCGGCACCCGCTTCACCAGCTTGTTGTCGTCGTAGCTCCAGCCCGGCAAGGAAGCGAGCGCGGTGTCGATGCTGGCCTGATCGAGCAGCTCGGGCATTGTCGTCCTCCTGGGGTCGTCAGGTTCTCCTCGGTCTCTGCGCCCCTACCGCGATTGTGCGCGCTGTATTCGCGCGAAGGGCCGGTCGTCCCGGCGGCGTCTGTCACAGTTGTCCACCGTGAAGGTGATCGTGGTCGGTGCGGCCATCCTCGACGGCGACATGCTCCTGGCTGCGCGCCGCAGCGAGCCTCCCGCGCTGGCCGGCGGCTGGGAGCTGCCCGGCGGCAAGGTCGACCCGGGGGAGAGCGACGAAGAGGCGCTCGTGCGCGAGTGCCGCGAGGAGCTCGGCGTGGAGGTGCGGCTCGGTGAGCGGGTCGGCGGCGACTGGCCGATGGGGACCACCGCGGTGCTGCGGGTGTGGACCGCCGGCGTCGTCGCCGGGGTGCCGGAGCCGCTCGAGGACCACTCCGAGCTGCGGTGGCTCGCCCCCGACGAGTGGTACGACGTGGACTGGCTGGCCGCCGACCTGCCGGTGGTCCACGCCGTACGCCGCCTCGTCCTCGGCGAGTCGGCCTAGCCCCTCGGGCGCGGGGTGGGTCAGGTGGCGCTGACGCCCATGTCGCGCAGGTTGGAGCCCGCGCTGGCCAACCGCGGGTTGTCGGGCCACAGCGAGCGCGCCTCGCGGATCGCGGATGCCGCCTCGTCGTGCTCGCCCAGCCCGGCCAGCGCCTCGGCCAGGGTGACCAGGTCGTCGGCCCGGGTGCGGTCCGAGCGGTCCCACTTCAGCGACTCGCGGGCGTGCTCGACGGCCTCGGCGAGCCGGCCGTGCACGAGGTGGTGCAGGGCGTGGGTGCCGGCGAGGACCGTGCCGGTGCTGGCCAGCCGCTGCGCCTGCTGGAGCGTCGAGTTGATCTCGTCCTCGGTGCGCTCGAGGTCGAGCTGGCCGGCCTCGACCGCGCAGAGCAGCGCCCAGGCGTGGTTGTTCAGCGCGACCTGGCGCGCGCCGCGGGATCGGCCGGAGTGCTCGACCTGGGTGCGGGTCACGTCCACAGCCTCAGCGAACCGGCCCTGGGCGACGAGCGCGTCCTCGAGCGTGCCGAGAGCGGAGCGGTCGGACGGCTTCTGCTGCAGCCGTTCGCGGGCCTGACGCTCCGCGCGCGCGTTGTCGCCAGCGTCGAGGGCACGGTTGGCAGCCACCGACTGGCGGCGCGGGATCTTGCTGCCGAGCCAGATCAGCGGGTCGTACTTGGTGTCGACGACGCGCTCCTTCATCGGGATGATCGCGTTGTCCGTGATCTTGATGTGCTCGGGGCACACCTCGGTGCAGCACTTGGTGATGTTGCACATGCCGAGCCCGTGGGTCTCCTGGGCCGCCCGCTTGCGGTCCATGGCGTCCAGCGGGTGCATGTCGAGCTCGGCGAGCCGGATGAAGAAGCGCGGCCCGGCGAAGGACGGCTTGTTCTCCTCGTGGTCACGGATGACGTGGCAGGTGTCCTGGCAGAGGAAGCACTCGATGCACTTGCGGAACTCCTGGCTGCGCTCCACGTCGACCTGCGCCATGCGGTACTCGCCGGGCGCCAGGTCGGCCGGCGGCGCGAACGCCGGGACCTCCCGGGCCTTCTGATAGTTGAAGGACACGTCCGTGACGAGGTCCTTGACCACGGGGAAGGCGCGCAGCGGCGTCACCGTGACGACCTCGTCCTCGGCGAACGTGCTCATCCGCGTCATGCAGAGCAGGCGCGGGCGTCCGTTGATCTCCGCGCTGCAGGAGCCGCACTTGCCGGCCTTGCAGTTCCACCGGACCGCGAGGTCGGGCGCCTGGGTGGCCTGCAGGCGGTGGATGATGTCGAGGACGACCTCACCCTCGTTGACCTCGACGGTGAAGTCCTCGAGCCCGCCGTCGGCGTCGTTGCCCCGCCACACCCGGAAGCTTGCTTTGTACGTCATCAGGCGTTCCCCTCCGGCAGGATCGCGAGCTCCGCGTCGGTCATGTACTTGCTCAGCTCGTCACGCTCGAACAACGAGAGCAGCTCCGGCGGCATCTCCGGCAGCGGCTGCCGGTCGACCCGCACCCCCTCGCCGTCAGGTCGGCAGATGAGGTTGACCTGGCGCCATTGCGCGCTCATGGCCGGGAAGTCGTCACGCGTGTGCCCGCCGCGCGACTCCTCGCGGATCAGCGCGGAGCGGGCGATGCACTCGGAGACGATCAGCATGTTCGACAGGTCCAGGGCGAGGTGCCACCCCGGGTTGAAGAGCTTGTCGCCGGTGACGCTGATGCGCTTGGCCCGGGACTTGAGCTCCTCGAGGCGGTCGAGCGCCTCCTCCATCTCCTCGCGCTTGCGGATGATGCCGACCAGGTCGTTCATCGTCTGCTGCAGCTCGGCGTGGATGGCGTAGGGGTTCTCGCCGCCGTCGCCGTCGAACGGGGTCTCGGCGTGCCGCTGGGCCGCCTCGACGTCGCGGTCGCTGACCGCCGGGCGGGCGCCCCCGAGCGAGTCGACGTACTCGCTGGCGCCGAGCCCTGCGCGGCGTCCGAACACCAGCAGGTCCGACAGTGAGTTGCCGCCCAGCCTGTTCGAGCCGTGCATGCCGCCCGCGACCTCGCCGGCGGCGAACAGGCCGGGTCCGACGGCGGCCGCCGTGTCGGGGTCGACCTCCACGCCGCCCATCACGTAGTGGCAGGTCGGACCGACCTCCATCGGCTCCTTGGTGATGTCGACGTCGGCCAGCTCCTTGAACTGGTGGTACATCGACGGGAGCTTCTTGCGGATCGCCTCGGCGGGCAGCCGGGACGCGATGTCGAGGAACACGCCGCCGGCGGGGGACCCCCGTCCGGCCTTCACCTCGGAGTTGATGGCCCGGGCCACCTCGTCCCGCGGCAGCAGCTCGGGCGGACGGCGGTTGTTGGCCGGGTCCTCGTACCAGCCGTCGGCCTCCTCCTCGGTCTCGGCGTACTGCTTGCGGAAGACCGCGGGCACGTAGTCGAACATGAACCGCTTGCCCTCGGAGTTGCGCAGCACGCCGCCGTCACCACGCACCGACTCGGTGACGAGGATGCCCTTGACGCTCGGCGGCCAGACCATGCCGGTCGGGTGGAACTGGACGAACTCCATGTTGACCAGCGTCGCGCCCGCCTTCATCGCGAGCGCGTGCCCGTCGCCGGTGTACTCCCAGGAGTTGGAGGTCACCTTGAAGGACTTGCCGATGCCGCCGGTGGCGAGCACGATCGCGGGCGCCTCGAAGACGACCATCGTGCCGTTCTCACGGGTGTAGCCGACGGCGCCGCTGATGCGGTCGCCGTCCTTGAGGAGCGAGGTGATCGTGGTCTCGGCGAACACCTTGAGCATCGCCTGCGCGTCGCGGTGGGTGCGCTGGTCCTCCTGCTGCAGCGAGACGATCTTCTGCTGCAGGGTGCGGATCAGCTCCAGGCCCGTGCGGTCACCGACGTGCGCGAGGCGGGGGTACTCGTGGCCGCCGAAGTTGCGCTGGCTGATCTTGCCGTCCTTGGTGCGGTCGAACAGCGCGCCGTAGGTCTCGAGCTCCCAGACGCGGTCCGGCGCCTCCTTGGCGTGCAGCTCGGCCATCCGCCAGTGGTTGAGGAACTTGCCGCCGCGCATGGTGTCGCGGAAGTGCACCTGCCAGTTGTCGTTGGGGTTGACGTTCCCCATCGCCGCGGCGGCGCCGCCCTCGGCCATGACCGTGTGCGCCTTGCCGAAGAGCGACTTGCAGACGATCGCGGTCCGCTTGCCCTGCAGGCGGGCCTCGATGGCGGCGCGCAGCCCGGCGCCGCCGGCGCCGATCACGACGACGTCGTAGCTGTGGCGTTCGATCTCGGTCATCGACTGGTCATCCTCGATCCGTGCTGCAGGTCGTTGCGGGTGGGCGTCAGTTGAAGAAGCGCAGGTCGCTGATCGTGCCGCTCGCGACGAGCCACACGTAGAGGTCGGCGATCATCACCGAGAAGAGCGACGCCCACGCGAACTCCTGGTGCCGCGCGTTCAGCTTGGAGACCTGGTTCCACACCCAGTACCGCACCGGGTGCTTGGAGAAGTGGTTGAGCCGTCCGGCCGTGATGTTGCGGCACGAGTGGCAGCCCAGCGTGTAGGCCCAGATGAGCACGGAGTTGATGATCAGGACCAGCGTGCCCAGGCCCATGCCGATGCCGCCGTCCTTGCCGTGGAACGCGTCGACCGCGTCGTAGCTCAGGACCGCCGCGACCAGCACCGCGAGGTAGAAGAAGTAGCGGTGGACGTTCTGGAAGATCAGCGGGAACCGGGTCTCGCCGGTGTAGGTCTTGTGCGGCTCGCTCACCGCGCACGCGGGCGGCGACAGCCAGAAGGCCCGGTAGTAGGTCTTGCGGTAGTAGTAGCAGGTGAACCGGAAGCCCGCGGGCAGGATCAGGATCAGCATGGCCGGGGACATCCACGACGGCAGCGCGGGGACCGGCGTACCGAGGAACTGGCTCGCGCCCGGGGAGCAGCTGTTCGAGATGCACGGGCTGTAGAACGGCGCGAGGTAGTGGAAGTCCTCGACCCAGTAGGACTTGTCCCAGAACAGGCGGACGGTCGCGTACACCAGGAACAGGCCGAGACCCGCCGCGTTCAGCAGCGGCGCGAACCACCACCGGTCCGTCCGCAGGGTGCGCTCGGCGATCTTCGCCCGACCGGGTGCCCTCGTGCCTGTGCTCATCGGATGCCCACGCCCTTGTCCTCCGCGTTGTCCGCGCGTCGCCCAACTCCGGGGACACCTTAGGAGGCGCCGCCGCGCAGCGGCGACCCGGGGCGGCTCGGCGTGGGCGCGCCGACGACCGCGTGTCATTCGCCGAATCAGCGCACGTGGGCGAGGATGCCTGCATGGAGGCCACCCACGGGGGACCGCCGCGGCCCCGGGGGAGCGGCGGCACGGCCGGCTGGCGCGTCCTGTCGCCCGGCCGGCGGGCACAGCTCCGCCTCGACCTCGTCGTGATGGCGAGCGCCCGGATGGCCGACACCCTCGACCTGCGCGCCGTGGCCCGTGGTCTCGCCGAGACGGTCGTCCCCGGGTTCGCGGACCGGGTCAGCGTCGACCTGGTGGAGGCCCTGTTCCACCCCGACCACCCGCCCGCGGGCTCGGCCACGGTCGTGTGCCGCGTCGCTCTGGCCGGTGGGCCGGGCGGCCCCGTCGAGGACGAGTGGCTCGCGTACCCGCCCGGCAGCCCGGCGGCGGCGGCACTCGCCTCCGGCCGGCCGCTGCTCGACGACGGCGTCCCGGGCGCGCCGGACGCGTTGTGCGTCCCGCTCGTGGCCCGGGGCCGGGTGCTGGGGCTGGCCCGGTTCGCCCGCGACGCCGGGGCTGCGGCGTACGACAACGACGACCTCGCGCTCGCCGAGGAGCTCGCCAGCCGGGCTGCCCTCGCCCTCGACAACGTGCGGCTGTACGACGAGGCGCGGGCCGCGGCCGTGGCGCTCCAGCGGTCCCTGCTCCCCACGGTGCATCCCCGGGTGACGGGCGTGAGCACGGCGCAGCGCTACCTGCCGGGCAGCCGCGCCACCGAGGTCGGCGGCGACTGGTTCGACGTGATCCCCCTGTCCAGCGGGCGGGTCGCGCTCGTCATCGGCGACGTCATGGGGAGGGGGCTGCGGGCCGCCGCGGCGATGGGACAGCTCCGTACCGCGGTGCGCACCCTGGCGGTGATCGACCCGATGCCGGAGGACGTCCTGAGCCACCTCGACGACCTGGCGCTCAACATCGCGGAGGTGCAGCTGGCCACCTGCATCTACGCGGTCTTCGACCCGGTCGGCCGCGAGCTGGCCTTCGCGACGGCCGGCCACCTGCCCCCCGCCATGCGCCGCCCGGGCGAGCCCGCAACCTTCCTCCCCGCCCCGTCGGGTGCGCCCCTCGGCGTCGGCGGAGTTCCCTACGAGAGCCACACCGTGGCCGTGCCCGACGGCGCCCGCCTGATGCTCTACACCGACGGGCTGGTCGAGTCCCGCCAGTCGGACATCGACGAAGGGCTCGACCAGCTCGCCGAGGCTTTCACCACCGGACCTGCCGACCTCGACGCGCTGTGCGACCACGTGCTCGCGGCGCTGGGACGCGGGAACGGTCACGACGACGACGTCGCGGTGCTGGTGGCAGAGCTGTGCGGGCTGGACGGCGCGCGCAGCCGGTCGTGGCGGCTGACCGGTGAGGAGTCCGAGGTCGCCCTCGCCCGCCGCCAGGTGCGAGCGGCCCTGACCGGCTGGGGGCTCGACGGCCTGGGTGACACGGCCGAGCTGCTGGTGTCCGAGCTGGTCACCAACGCACTGCGCTACGCGAGCGGTCCGGTCGAGCTGCAGGCGCTGCTGCTGGACGAGGTGGTCACGTTCGCGGTCCGTGACGGGGACGCGCCGCTGCCGCGGCTGCGCCGCAGCACCTTCGAGGACGAGGGCGGCCGGGGACTGCAGCTCGTCGCGTCGCTGGCGAGCCGCTGGGGTGCCCGGGCGACCCCCAACGGGAAGGTCGTCTGGTGCGAGCTCACCCGGCCGCCCGCTGCCCTGCCCCGCTGACCCGGCTGCCCAGCAGCGGCTGACCGGCCGCACGACGTACGATGTCAGGCCGCATCCTCGCGGCCACCCCCACCCAGGAACGAGCCTTCAGCCATGCCCTCCGCCCCCGCCACCGCCCTCGCCAGCCGCGAGGACCTGCGCAACATCGCGATCATCGCCCACGTCGACCACGGCAAGACGACGCTGGTCGACGCGATGCTGTGGCAGTCCGGCGCCTTCACCGAGCACCAGGCCGAGACCGACTCCGTGCGCGAGCGGGTCATGGACTCGATGGACCTCGAGCGGGAGAAGGGCATCACGATCCTGGCCAAGAACACCGCGGTCCGCCACGGTGGGGTGACCATCAACATCATCGACACCCCCGGCCACGCCGACTTCGGCGGCGAGGTGGAGCGCGGCCTGGAGATGGTCGACGGCGTCCTCCTGCTGGTGGACGCGTCCGAGGGCCCGCTGCCGCAGACCCGGTTCGTGCTGCGGAAGGCGCTGCAGAAGCGGCTGCCCGTGATCCTCGTGGTCAACAAGGTCGACCGCTCCGATGCCCGCATCGCCGAGGTGGTCGACGAGACCTATGAGCTCTTCCTCGACCTGGACGCCGACGAGCACCAGATCGAGTTCCCGATCGTCTACGCATCGGCGAAGGCCGGCCGCGCCTCGCTCGAGCGGCCCGAGGACGGCGGCATGCCCGACAGCCCGGACCTCGAGCCGCTGTTCCGGACCATCATGGACACGGTGCCGGCCCCGGCGTACGACGTGGAGGCGCCGCTGCAGGCGCACGTCACCAACCTCGACGCGTCGCCGTACCTGGGCCGCCTGGCGCTGTGCCGGCTGCACGCCGGCACGATGAAGAAGGGCCAGCAGGTCGCCTGGTGCCGGGCCGACGGCAGCATCGAGCGCGTCCGGCTGACCGAGCTGCTCGGCACCGTGGCGCTGGAGCGGGTGCCGATCGAGGAGGCCGGTCCGGGCGACATCGTCGCGATCGCCGGCATCCCCGACATCACGATCGGCGAGACCATCGCCGACCCCGACGACCCGCGTCCCCTGCCGGTCATCACCATCGACGAGCCGAACATCTCGATGACCGTGGGCATCAACACCTCGCCGCTGGCGGGGGAGAGCGGCAAGAAGCTCACCGCCCGACTGGTGAAGAACAGGCTCGACGCCGAGCTCGTCGGCAACGTGTCGATCCGCGTGCTGCCGACCGAGCGGCCGGACACCTGGGAGGTGCAGGGCCGGGGCGAGCTGCAACTCGCGATCCTCGTCGAGATCATGCGGCGCGAGGGCTACGAGCTCACGGTCGGCAAGCCGCAGGTGGTGACCCGGCTGGTCGACGGCAAGGTGCACGAGCCGATGGAGCGCCTCACCATCGACGCGCCCTCGGAGTACCAGGGCGTGCTGATCCAGCTGCTGGCCCTGCGCAAGGGCCGGCTGGAGCAGATGGTCGACCACGGCACCGGCTGGATCCGGATGGAGTACATCGTGCCGGCGCGCGGCCTGATCGGCTTCCGCACCGAGTTCCTCACCGAGACGCGGGGCACCGGCCTGCTCCACCACGTCCACGAGCGCTACGAGCCGTGGCACGGCGAGCTGCGCACCCGGCCGACCGGCTCGCTCGTCGCGGACCGGAGGGGGCCGACGACCGGCTTCGCCCTCGCCAACCTGCAGGAGCGCGGCACGATGTTCGTCGGCCCGGGCACCGAGGTCTACGAGGGCATGATCGTGGGGGAGAACTCCCGGTCGGACGACATGGACGTCAACCCGACCAAGGAGAAGAAGCTGACCAACATGCGCCAGTCCTCCGGCGACGTGCTGGTGCCGCTGATCCCGCACCGCCAGCTGTCCCTCGAGCAGGCGCTGGAGTTCTGCCGCGAGGACGAGTGCGTGGAGGTCACGCCCGCGACCGTCCGGATCCGCAAGGTGGAGCTCTCCGCCACCGTCCGCGGCCAGCAGAGGGGTCGCCGGGCGCGCGCGCAACGTGACGGCTGAGGGCACACAGGGTGACCAAGGACCCTCGGGTGCGGTGTTCTGCCCGATCTCGTACTACTCTGCGGCGCCGGATGCCGTCGGCGGATGTGACAGCCATGACGCAGGTGTGCATCTGCTCGGTCACGATATGGCGACAACCGGCCCGGCCTCGTAGTCATACGGGAACGGCCGCTAATAGATTCCACCGTGCTTCGGGCCCGGACGCCCGGGCGGAGCACCCTGAGCCTGGAAGGACCACCGCATGACGCTGAGCGCGGGCGACACCACGCTGCCCCAGGAGTCTCAGACCGTCGGTGAGATCGGTGGCGAGACCGGGATCCAAGGTCGGTCGCTCGGCCAGATCGCCTGGTCGCGCCTGAAGCGGGACAAGGTCGCCATGTTCAGCATGGTGATGATCATCGCCATCCTCCTGCTGGCCATCTTCGCGCCGCTGATCGCTCACGTGCTCGGGGTCAACCCGACGACGTTCTACAAGGACGCGGTCGACGTCAACCGCGGCTACCTGCCCAAGGGCGGGCCGCTCGACAGCGGCATCTCGGGCGACCACCTGCTCGGGGTCGAGCCCGGCACCGGCCGCGACATCCTCGCCCGCCTGCTCTACGGTGCCCGGATCTCGCTGCTCATCGCCCTGTCGGCCACCGTCGTCTCGGTCGTCCTCGGCACCATCCTCGGCGCGCTGGCCGGCTACCTGGGCGGCTGGGCCGATGGCCTGATCGCGCGGGTCATGGACCTGCTGCTCGCCTTCCCGCAGCTGATCCTGCTCATCGCGATGACGCCGGTGTTCGACGTCTTCCTGGAGTCGAAGGGCCTGGACGGCACGCCGGCGCGCGTGGTCTACCTGATCACCTTCATCGGGTTCTTCGGCTGGCCCTACTTCGGCCGCATCATCCGCGGTCAGGTGCTGTCGTTGCGCGAGCGCGAGTTCGTCGAGGCGGCTCGCTCGCTCGGCGCAGGCACGGGCCACGTGCTGTTCCGCCAGCTGCTGCCCAACCTCTGGGCCTCGATCCTCGTCTTCTCGACACTGATCATCCCCACCTACATCGGCACCGAGGCAGCCCTGAGCTTCCTCGGCGTCGGGGTGATCCCGCCCACGCCGACGTGGGGCAACATGCTCGGCGACTCGGTCCGCTACGCGCGGGTCGACCCGCTCTACCTCTTCATCCCGGGCACCGCGCTGTTCCTCGTGGTGCTGGTCTTCAACCTCTTCGGCGACGCGCTGCGCGACGTGCTCGACCCGAAGGGAAGCCGGTGACCCCAGCCGGCAACTCGACTCCCATGGCAAGAGCCATGGGGACCGCCTCCACCGCCCCTGGTGGACGCACAGGACAGGAGAGCGAATGACGCTCAGGAAGCAGGCTGTGAGGGCCGCTGCACTCGGCGCCGTCCTCGCCCTGACCGCCACCGCGTGCGGTGGCGGCGATGGTGGGGACAACAAGGGTGACAGCGGTCAGGCTGCGAAGGGCAAGAAGGGGGGCACCCTCAACGTCTTGATGGTGGCCGACTTCGAGCACCTGGACCCGCAGCGCAACTACGTGTCGTCGGCGCTGAACTTCGGTTCGCGGCTGCTCTACCGGTCGCTGACCGGCTACAAGAGCGTGTCCGGCCCCGACGGCTCGACGCTGGTGCCGGACCTGGCCACCGACCTCGGCAAGTCGAGCGACGGCAACAAGACCTGGACCTTCACGCTCAAGGACGGCGTGAAGTTCGAGGACGGCACGCCGATCAAGTGCGCCGACGTGAAGTACGGCGTGGAGCGGTCGTTCAGCGACCAGATCACCGGTGGCCCGCAGTACGCCAAGCTGTACCTCGAGGGCGGCGACAAGTACGTCGGCCCGTACAAGGACGGCGGCAAGGGCCTGGACTCGATCCAGTGCACCGACGACAAGACGATCGTGTTCAAGCTGAACAAGCCGATCGGTGACTTCAACTACACGACGTCGCTGCCGACGTTCTCCCCGGTGCCCAAGGCCAAGGACACCAACATCAAGTACGACGACCACCCGGTGGCGTCCGGCCCGTACAAGATCGAGTCCTACCAGCGGGACAAGTCGATCACCCTGGTCCGCAACGAGAACTGGGACCAGTCGACCGACGAGATCCGCAAGGCGTTCCCGGACAAGGTCGTGGCGACCTTCGGCCTCGACCCGGCCGTGATCGACCAGCGGCTGATCGCCGACGCGCCGGCCGACCAGACCGCGGTCATGCTCGACACCACGGTGCAGGCGGAGAACCTGTCCTCGGTGCTGAGCGACCCGAACCTGAAGAAGCGCACCGCTGCCGGCCTGGACGGGTTCACCCGCTACCTGGCCATCAACACGCGCAAGGTCAAGGACGTCAAGGTCCGCCAGGCCATCGAGTACGCCATCGACAAGGAGAGCTACCGCGGTACCCGTGGTGGCGCCGACGGCGGTGACTACGCGACCTCGATGATCACGCCGGCGCTGAAGTCGCACAAGGACTTCAACGTCTACGACGTGCCGCCGACCGGCGACCAGGCCAAGGCCAAGCAGCTGCTGACCGAGGCCGGCGCGACCGGGTTCAAGCTGAAGATCGACATCGCGAACACCCCGACCAACGCCAAGTCGGCCGCGGCGTTCAAGGAGGCCCTGGACAAGGCGGGCTTCTCGACGACGATCAACCCGATCAACCCGGACGTGTTCTACGACACGGTGGGCAAGCCGGCCACGGAGAACGAGCTCGTGCTCGCCGGCTGGGGCCCGGACTGGCCGAACGGCTCGTCGGTCATCCCGCCGCTGTTCGACGGCAGCCTGATCGTTCCGGAGGGCAACCAGAACTTCGCCCTGCTGAACGACCCGGAGATCCAGTCTGGCCTCGACGCCGCCAACAAGGAGACGGACCTGGCCAAGCAGGCCAAGCTCTGGGGCGACCTGGACCAGAAGATCGTCGAGAAGGCGGCGTTCGTGCCGCTGATCTGGGGCAAGACCAACGCCATGGCCGGTTCGAAGGTGCAGAACGTCTACCTGCACGCCTTCTACGGTGAGCTCGACATGGCGGCTGTCAGCGTCGGGTAACACCCGCTGAGAGCTGGTAGCTGACCGCTCGGGGTGCGGCGCCCCAAAGGCGCC
>DASVBJ010000102.1:0-4253 GCA_036375895.1 Actinomycetes bacterium
CTCGTGCGGGCCCGCCCTATCCTTTCGGGGTGCGCCCCCTCGTCGTCGGGTTCGACCTCGACATGACCCTGATCGACACCCGGCCGGGCATCGCCGCGGTGTGGGACGCGCTGGCCGCCGAGACCGGTGTGTTCATCGACAGCAGCGCCGCCGTCAGCCGGCTCGGGCCGCCCCTCGACGAGGAGCTCGCCCTGTGGTTCCCGGCCGACCGGATCGCCGAGATGGGCGACCGGTTCCGGGCGCTCTACCCCGACCTCGCGGTGCATCCCACTCCCGCCCTCGCAGGCGCCCACGAGGCGGTCGAGGCTGTGCACCGGCACGGCGGCCGGGTGGTCGTCGTCACCGCCAAGTACGAGCCCAACGCCCGGCTGCACCTCGAGCACCTCGGCATCGACGCCGACGAGGTCGTGGGCTGGCGCTGGGGTCCCCAGAAGGGCGAGGCGCTGCGCGAGCGCGGCGCCGGCATCTACGTCGGCGACCACGTCCTGGACATCGCCGGGGCCCGGGTGGCCGAGGCGCTCAGCGTCGGGGTGGCGACCGGCCCGGTCAGCGCTGCGGACCTCGAAGCGGCCGGCGCCGACGTCGTGCTGCCGGACCTGCTCGGCTTCGCCGACTGGCTCGACGGCCATGTCCTCGACAGCAGGCTCGGCGACCTCGACCAGCGGCTGCGGGAGCTCGAGTCCTGCGTGATCGCCTTCTCCGGTGGCGCCGACTCGGCGTTCCTGCTGGCGGCCGCGGTCCGGGCCCTCGGCGCGGACCGGGTCGCGGCCGCCACGGCGGTCTCCGGCAGCCTGGCGGACCGGGAGCTCGCCGACGCGCGGGCGTTCGCGGCGGACCTCGGCGTACGCCATCTCACCCCCACCACCCACGAGCTGGACCGCGAGGGCTACCGCGCCAACGCGGGCGACCGGTGCTACTTCTGCAAGGCCGAGCTCCTGGACGTGCTCGCGCCGCTCGCCGACCGGCTCGGCCTCGCGCACGTCGCCACCGGCACCAACGCCGACGACGCGGTCGCCGGGTTCCGGCCGGGCATCCGCGCGGCCGCCGAGCGGGGCGCCGTGACGCCGCTGCGCGACGCGGGGCTGAGCAAGGCCCAGGTCCGGGCCGCGAGCCGGCTCTGGGGGCTGCCCACCTGGGACAAGCCGGCCGCGGCGTGCCTGTCCAGCCGGGTCGCGTACGGCGTGGAGATCACGCCGGCGCGGCTGGCGCGGGTCGAGCGGGCCGAGGTGGCGGTGCGTCGGCTGCTCGCCGAGGAGGGCGTCGTGGTCGAGAACCTGCGGGTCCGCGACCTCGGTGACACGGCCCGCGTCGAGGTCGACGCCGACCGGGTGGCGGTGGTCGCCGCCCTGCCGGGCGTGCCCGACGCGGTGCGTACGGCGGGGTTCGACCGGGCCGAGGTCGACCCCCGCGGCTTCCGCTCCGGCGCGATGAACGAGCTGCTGCCCGACCCGTCGCGCTACCGCTGAGCCCCCCTGCCGTGCGTGGTCGAACGGGGAACGGCGTCGTCGGCGGCGGCCTCATGCGGCTAGGCTGGCTGGCCGCTGGCGCCGCGCCGCGCCGCGTGTCCGTCCCGACCACGAACGAGCAGAGGTCCGCCCGTGCCTACCGGCAAGGTCAAGTGGTACGACACCGAGAAGGGCTTCGGTTTCCTCACCCGCGACGACGGGGGTGACGTCTACGTGCACTCCTCGGCGTTGCCGGAGGGGGTGACGTCGCTCAAGGCCGGCACCCGCGTGGAGTTCGGCGTGGCCGCCGGCCGGCGCGGCGAGCAGGCGCTCGCGGTGCACCTGCTCGAGCCGATGCCGTCGGTCGCCGCGGCGAAGCGCAAGCCGGCCGAGGACATGAGCGTCATCGTCGAGGACCTGATCAAGCTGCTGGACGGCCTCGGCAACTCGCTCCGGCGCGGGAAGTACCCCGACCGGGCCGCGACCAAGAAGGTCGCCAGCGTGCTGCGCGCGGTCGCCGACGACCTCGAGGCCTAGCGGCCCCCGGAGGGGTCAGCGGCGGGGGTGCGCGCGGCCCAGTCCGCGGGCCGTCACGACCAGCATGGCCGCGAGCCCGGCGGCGGCCAGGCCGAGGCCGAGGCTGCCGTTCAGCGGCAGGGCGATGCCGATGCCGCCGCCGACGACCCACGACAGCTGCAGCACCGTCTCGGAGCGGGCGAAGGCGGCCGTGCGCACCGCCTCGGGCACCTCGCGCTGGATCACGGCGTCCAGGGACAGCTTGCCGAGCGACTGGCCCACGCCCGCCGCGCCGGCCACCGCGACCATGCTGAACACGCCGTACAGGAACGCCCCCACGACCGCGGCGACGGTCACCAGGGCGAGCACCAGGACGATGACGGCTTCCGGCGCACGCGTCCGCAGCTGCGACCCGATGACCGTCCCGAGGGCGTTGCCGACGGCGGCCGCGCCGGCGACCAGCCCGATCGCCACGGTGTCGTTGAGCCCGCCGACCGGGTTCTCGCGCAGCAGGAACGCCAGGAACATGAGCAGGAAGCCGGAGAACGCGCGCAGGGCCCCGTTGGCCCGCAGCGCCAGGACGACCGGGCCACCGACGCGTCGCCGACGCGGGATCGGGATCGTGTCGTCCAGGCGCAGCGAGGTCGGCGCCTCGCCGGCCGTCGAGTCGACCTTGGCCGGCAGCCGCAGCGCCACCACCATGCCGATGGCGAAGACGAGGAACGCCGCGCGCAGCGACCACTCCGCCCCGGCCAGGGAGAGCAGGCCGCCGAGACCGGCGCCCGCGGTGCCGGCCACGATCCCGGCGAAGGAGATCCGGGAGTTGGCCGTGACGAGCGTGCCGCCGACGGGGAGCAGCCGGGGCACGGTCGCGGAGCGGGTCACGCCGTAGGCCTTCGACGCGAGCAGGCAGCCGAAGGCCGCCGGGTAGAGCGAGAGGTCGCCGCCGCTGACCGCGCCGGCGAGCACCCAGGCGAGGAAGGCGCGCACCAGCATGGTCGTGGCGATCGCGTAGCGGCGGCCGTGCCGGACCCGGTCGAGCAGCGGGCCGATGACCGGTGCCATCACGACGAACGGCGCCATCGTGATCAGCAGGTACAGCGCGACCCGGTCGCGGGCCTCGCCGACCGGCACGGAGAAGAACAGCGTGTTGGCGAGCGCCACCGCCACCAGCGCGTCACCGGCGGTGTTGATGCCGTGCAGCTCGATCAGGCGCCCGAGCCCGGACTCCCCGGCGCCTTTGGCGTGGGTGGCGCGGCGGACCCTGCGGGCCGCCGCCACGGCCGCGCGACGGGTCCCCGCGGCCGCCCGACGGGTCCCCGCAGCCGCCCGGCGGGTCCGGGCGGCCACGCCCCGCGAGGCCTCACCCGTCGGGGCGCGCCGGCTCCCCGGCGTACCTTCGGTGTGGTCCACGGCCCCATCCTGCCGTCGGTTCGCGTCCGGGCGGGCCATGGGGGAGAATCGCGCCGTGACGACGACGACCCCACGCCGGCCAACGAACGACGCGGTGTGCGCGGACGCCGTCGACCTCGCCCGGGCGGCGGCGGAGGACGTCGCGGGCGACGAGGCGCAGGTCGGTGCGCACCTCGGCACGCACGTCGA
This sequence comes from Actinomycetes bacterium, assembly GCA_036375895.1. GTDB lineage: Bacteria > Actinomycetota > Actinomycetes > JACCUZ01 > JACCUZ01 > DASVBJ01. Next base: position 3,564 of record DASVBJ010000102.1, read on the forward strand.
GGGCGAGCGCGTCGTCACCCACTACTTCGAGTGCCTGAACCCGGGCTACCGCGGCTGGCGCTGGGCCACGACCGTGACCCGCGTCGCCCGCAGCAAGACGGTCACCGTCTCCGAGACCGTGCTGCTGCCCGGCGCCGACGCGTTGCTGGCGCCCGAGTGGCTGCCCTGGAGCCAGCGGCTCAAGCCGGGCGACCTCGGCGTCGGCGACCTGCTGCCGACCCGCGAGGACGACGAGCGGCTCCAGCCGGGCTACGCCCAGACCGACGACGAGGACGCGGACGCGGTGGCCATCTGGGAGCTCGGGCTCGGCCGGCCACGGGTCCTGTCCCCGGACGGCCGTGCCGCCGCCGCCGACCGCTGGTACACCGGCGAGCACGGCCCCGCCGCGCCGATCGCCGAGGCCGCACCGGCCCGGTGCGCGAGCTGCGGGTTCTTCCTGCCGATGGCCGGCTCGCTGCGGCAGGTGTTCGGGGTGTGCGCCAACGAGTACTCACCGAGCGACGGCCGGGTCGTCGCCGTCGACCACGGGTGCGGCGCCCACTCGGAGGCCGCGGTCATGCCCGCGGCGGTCGAGGTCGCGGAGCCCGTGGTGGACCACCTCGGCTACGACGTGATCGCCCTGCACCCCGTCGAGCACGCTCCGGGCTCGGTCGACGCCGCCGCCAGCGAGGACCTCGGCCACTCCTGACC
>DASVBJ010000103.1:0-3442 GCA_036375895.1 Actinomycetes bacterium
CCCGGCTGGACGAGCTGCACACGCTCGCGGTCGAGCACCGCGCCGAGGCCGCGCTCGCGCTGGGCCTGGCCGCCGAGACGGTGCCCGACCTCGAGCCGCACGCGGCCGCGCACCCGCTGCGCGAGGAGGCGTGGCGGCTGCTGGCGCTGGCGCTCTACCGCAGCGGCCGGCAGGGTGACGCGCTGGCGACGTTGCGTCGGGCCCGGGCCACGCTCGCCGACGAGCTGGGGGTCGACCCCGGCCCGGCCCTCACCCGGCTCGAGGCGGCGGTGCGCACGCAGTCCGCAGAGCTCGACTGGGTGCCGCCGTCGGGTGCCAGCCCCCGCCCCGTGGCCGAGCCCGGCCGGACGGCCCCGGTCGAGGAGGCTCCGGCCGCGGACGTTCCGGCCGCGGACGTCCCGGTCGAGGCGGGGGACACGCAGCGGGCCGTGCCGTTCGTCGGCCGCGCCGCAGAGCTGGCGGTGCTCTCCGACGTGGCGGCCGGCGCCGGGGGCGCTGGCGGCACCGGGCTCGTGCTCCTGGAGGGCGAGCCGGGCGCCGGCAAGTCCACGCTGTTGGAGCGGTTCGCCGCCGAGCGGCGCGCCGACGGGTGGCGGGTGGCGTGGGGCCGCTGCCCCGAGGTCGAGGGCGCCCCGGCGGGGTGGCCGTGGGTCGAGGTGCTGCGGGGGCTCGCGGCCGACGTGCCGCCTGGTGAGGAGCTCGCCGCCGACCTCGCGCCGCTGCTCACCGACGGTGTGCCCGTCCCGGAGAACGACTCCGGGGCGGCCCGGTTCCACCTGCACCGGGCGGCCACGACCTATCTCGGTGCCGTGGCGACCCGTACGCCGCTGCTCGTCGTGCTCGACGACCTGCACCGCGCCGACGACGAGTCGCTCGCGTTGCTCGGCAGCGTCGTGGGCGGGGCGGAGGCGCAGCGGGTGCTCGTCGTCGTGGCGTTCCGCGGCGCGGAGGTGGGCCCCGGCCTCGCCGCCGCGCTCGCCGAGCTCGCGCGCCACTCGCCGGCGCGGCTGACCCTCGGCGGCCTCTCCGAGACGGAGGTGGCCGAGCTCGTGGCCGCGGTCGCCGACGCCTCCGTCGACCCGGTCACCGCGGCGGCCATCCTGGCCCGCACCGACGGCAATCCTTTCTACGTGCGGGAGACGGCTCGCCTGCTGGCCAGCGAGGGGACGCTCGTCGCCACTGCCGACGTGCCTGCAGGGGTCCGTGACGTGATCCGGCGGCGGCTGGCCCGGCTGCCGGCGCACGCGCTGACGGTGCTGCGCCTGGCGTCCGTGGTCGGCCGGGACGTCGACGTCGACGTGCTCCTCGCCGCCGACCGCGACGACGAGGACGCCGCCCTCGACGCGGTCGAGGCGGGGCTGATGGCCGGCCTGCTCGTGGAGCCCGCAACCGGGCGACTCCGGTTCGCCCACGCGTTGGTCCGCGACACGCTCTACGACGACGTCTCGCGGCTGCGCCGCACCCGCCTGCACGCGCGTGTCGCCGAGGCGATCGAGCAGGTGCGCCCGCGGGACGTCGCCGGCCTGGCGCACCACTTCCGGGAGGCGGCCACCGCCGGGTACGCGGACAAGGCGCTCGACTACACGGCGCTGGCTGCCGAGCAGGCCGAGAGCCGGTACGCCTTCGGTGCCGCCGCGGAGCTGTGGGAGCAGGCGGTCGACCTGCACGGGCTGTGCCGGGACGCGACCACGGCGGAGCTGGTCGAGGTGCTCATCCGGTTGGTCCGCGCACTGGCGCGCACCGGCAACCTGGTGGCGGTCCGCGACGTGCGCCAACGCGCGATCGAGGAGGCCGCGTCCACCGGCGACCCGCGTCTCGTCGCCCGGGCGGCGACCTGCTGGGACGTCGCGATGTTCTGGGGCAACCGCAGGTACGGCGAGAACGACGCCAAGGTCCTCGACTGGATCGAGACCGCCCTGGAGCAGCTGCCGCTCGACGACGTGTCCCTGCGGGCCCGGCTGCTCACGACCCGTGCCTTCGAGACCGAGGGCACGGGCGACCCGGTCGCCGCCGAGTCGGCCGTCGCGGCGGTGGAGCTGGCCCGCGGCCTCGGCGAGCCCGACGTACTCGCCCTCGCCCTGCTCGCGCGGTACTGGACGCTCTACGGGCCGCACCCGCTGCAGCAGCGCCGGGCCGTGCTCGACGAGATGCACGCCGTCGCGACCGAGCACGAGCTGTCCGGCTTCCACCTCTTCGCGCACTACGGCTACTACCAGCTGGCCTTCGGGGTGGGTGACCTGGCCACCGCGCGGCGCGAGGCCGACCAGGCGCTGGAGCTCGCGCGTCGCTACCGGCTCCGCGACGCGGAGGTCGCGGCGAGCTTCGTCGAGCCGCTCGAGGCCCTGGTCGCCGGCGACTACGACGAGGCGGAGCGGCGCTACGAGGCGCTGTACGACGTGTTCGCGGCCATCGGCGCCTGGAACATCGAGCTCGGCATGCGGTGGGCGTGCCCGCTGACCGTGCGCCACGCGCAGGGCCGGCTCGCGGAGATGGAGGAGGCGGCCCGGCGGATGGTCACGGTCCTGCCGGCGGCGGCGAGCACCGCGTTGGTCCGGGTGCTGCTGGACGCCGGCCAGGAGGCGGAGGCCCGGCGGCTGTGGGAGGAGCTGCCGCCGCAACGACCTGACCTGTTCTGGCAGTACTACTCGGTGCTGCTGGCCGAGTCGGCCGTGCTGCTCGGAGACGACGCCCGGGCCGAGGAGCTGTACGAGGCCCTGCTGCCGTTCAGCGGCGAGCTGGCGGGCGCGTCGAGCGGCATCTTCACCTTCGGCCCCCTGGACGCGACGCTCGCCGAGCTCGCCGAGCACCTCGGCAGACCGGACCAGGCGGTCGAGCACTGGGAACGCGCGCTCGAGCTGGCCCGGCGGGTGCGCTGGCCGCAGTGCGTCGACCAGGCCGAGGAGGCGCTGCGGCGGCTGGGGGACGCGGAGTCGGCCTAGGCCCCGGGGCGGGGGCGGACGCCGTCGAAGAGCTGCGCGGCGACCGGCGCGAAGTCCTCGGCCGGTACGTAGGCCGCGATCGCCGGGAAGCAGTCGCGCTCCTCGTCGTCGATGTGCTCCTGCAGCGCCTCGCGCAGCTCGGCCAGGGCGTGCCCCAGGGGTGGCAGGGCCTGCTCCGCCGGCTCCAGGCCGTCGGCGGTCAGGTCGACGAGCCCGAAGGCGCCGTCCTCGACCCGGCCGGCGAGCATGCGCAGCACCTCGTGGTCGTCCCGCAGCGGGGCCAGGTCGACGGCCGGACCCGCCGCGGCGGTCAGCACCGGCCACAGGACCTCGTCCTCCACCCGCAGGTGCGCCAGCAGCCGCCGGCAGAGCGCCTGCGCGTCGTCGGCCAGCGCGGCGACCCCCCGGCCGTCCAGGCGGGCCCGGTGGTCCTGCAGGTCCGCGGCCAGCAGCGTCAGCCGGGCGAGCTCGCCGAGCAGGCTGCGGTGGGCCAGCCGGTAGGA
>DASVBJ010000146.1:0-3925 GCA_036375895.1 Actinomycetes bacterium
CGGATCGGGTCGACCTCGTGGGTGCGCTTCCAGTCGACCCAGGTCTCGATGAGGTCCTGGGTGAAGACGCCACCCTCGAGCAGGTAGTCGTGGTCCGCCTCGAGCGCGTCGAGGACGGCAGGCAAGGACGCGGGCACCTGGTCGATCTCGGCGTGCTCGTCGGGCGGCAGCTCGTACAGGTCCTTGTCGATCGGCTGGGCCGGCTCGATCTTGTTCTTGATGCCGTCGAGGCCGGCCATCAGCATCGCCGAGAACGCCAGGTACGGGTTCGACGACGGGTCCGGCACCCGGAACTCGATGCGCTTGGCCTTCGGGTTCGCGCCGGTGATCGGGATGCGGATGCAGGCCGAGCGGTTGCGCTGCGAGTAGACCAGGTTGACCGGCGCCTCGAAGCCCGGCACCAGACGGTGGTAGCTGTTGACGGTCGGGTTCGTGAACGCGAGCAGCGACGGGGCGTGCCGCAGCAGGCCGCCGATGTAGTAGCGCGCGGTGTCCGACAGGCCGGCGTAGCCCAGCTCGTCGTAGAAGAGGGGCGAGCCCTCCCGCCACAGCGACTGGTGGCAGTGCATGCCCGACCCGTTGTCGCCGAAGAGCGGCTTCGGCATGAAGGTCGCCGTCTTGCCGGCGGCCCACGCGACGTTCTTGATGATGTACTTGAACAGCATCACCTGGTCGGCCGCGTGCTTCAGCGTCGAGAACTTGTAGTTGATCTCGGCCTGGCCGGCGGTGCCGACCTCGTGGTGGGCGCGCTCCACCTCGATGCCAGCGGCGTTCAGAGCCAGCGACATCTGGTCGCGCAGGTCGGAGAAGTGGTCCACCGGCGGCACCGGGAAGTAGCCGCCCTTGTAGCGCGTCTTGTAGCCGCGGTTGCCGCCCTCTTCCTGGCGACCGGTGTTCCACGCACCCTCGATCGAGTCGATGAAGTAGTAGCCGGCGTTCTGCTTCGTCTCGAAGCGCACGTCGTCGAAGACGTAGAACTCGGCCTCCGGGCCGAAGTACGCCGTGTCGGCGATGCCGGTGCCCTTCAGGTAGGCCTCGGCCTTGGCCGCGATGTTGCGCGGGTCACGGCTGTAGGGCTCCTCCGTGAACGGGTCGACGATGGAGAAGTTCAGCGCGATCGTCTTCTCGCTGCGGAACGGGTCGACGAAGGCCGTCGTCACGTCGGGGATGAGCTTCATGTCCGACTCATGGATCGCCTGGAACCCGCGGATCGAGGAGCCGTCGAACATCTGGCCTTCGGTGAAGAACGACTCGGACACCGAGGCCGCCGGGACGTTGAAGTGCTGCATCACGCCCGGCAGGTCGCAGAAGCGGACGTCGACGAACTTGACGTCCTCGTCCCTGATGTAGCGCAGCACCTCGTCGGCGTTGCTGAACATGAAACCTCCTTGAGGGGGCGGCCCGATGCGCCGTCGCGGCGACGCTAGGGGTGGGGGGTTTCCCTCCGGTGACCCCAGTGTTTCCTACGTGTTACGCCTCGCCAAGGCCGGGTCGGAGGCGCGGGTACGCTGCGGGCGTGGTGGACAGACGTGACCTCGCCTCCTGGCTGCAGGGCCCCGGCGCGGTCCGGGGCGAGGCTCCAGCGGGCGACTACAAGGGTCGCCGGCTCGGCCTGCCCGAGCAGGGGCCGGGTCGCATTGCGAGCTTCGGCCTGCGGCTGGGGGCCTTCGCCGTCGACTCCGTGCTCTGCGCGCTGATCGCCTGGGGGCTGACCCGCGACACCGCCTGGACGACGCCGATCTTTGCGCTCGAGGTGCTGCTGCTGACGGCGACCGCCGGCTCGTCGGCCGGTCAGCGGCTCGTGGGGCTCCAGGTGGTCCGGCTCGACCGGCGCCCGGTCGGGCTCTGGCGCGCGGTCGTGCGCACCGCCCTCCTGCTCCTGCTCGTCCCGGCCCTGATCTGGGATCGGGACGGCCGCGGCCTGCACGACAAGGCCGCCGGCACCGTGCTCGTCAGCAAGCGGTAGCCCGGTCACATCCGACGCTCAGGCGCCGAGCCGTCCGGCGCACGAGGCTGATCCCAGCCAGGTGTGCGGGTTGCCGGCCCAGCACCACCCGAGCCGCGGACGCCCCGCGCTGACCCAGATCGCGGTGACCCGGCGATCGCCGCACCGTGAACCCAGCAACGAGAACGCATTGTGTGTCCTCAGCAGCTCGGGGTGGTGCGTGACCAGGGCAACGCCCTCGTCGACCGTGAGCGGAGAGCGACCCGCACCGACGATGCGCGGCAGGGCGTCGTCGGGGGTGACGTTCAGCGTGCCGCCGCCCGTGTCGACGTCGACCAGCAGGTACGGCGTGGCGGCGGGCAGGTCGAGACCCTCGATCGGGGCGAAGCGCTTCAGGTCGTCGGCTGCCATGGTCGTGAACCCGTGCTTCCCCCGCAGCTCGACGAGCGGCATCGCCTGGTCCAGTGGAGCGCCCGTGACGACGACAACGAACGGCACGTGGTCAGGGTGCTGCCGAGGGGGCAGCTCGGCGAGCGGCTCCCGCAGCGCCTCGAGCCGCTCCCGGAGCCTGGCCTCGGACAGGCCGAGCAGGGCGGGGACTCCCTTCCGGACCAGCGTGTCGACCTGACGGTCCAGCTCGGCGCTCAGCACGTCGTACGTCGTGTCCGGCAACAGCAGCCTCGGCTCTCTCGGGGATCGGTGTGCTGGCAACGGTCGACGCGGCCGACCTGTTCCCCCGGAGTCAGCGCGCGGCAGCGCTGGACGCAGCCCTCCCCGAGGCCGATGACCAGGCCGGACTTCGTGGCCACCGGAAACCGGCCACGCCACCGCCGCTTCACGCCTCGTCGACGCGAGCTACCCCGCGCAACGGCTGATGGCCTCGTCCAGCACCTCGGGCCTGGGGTCATCAGCCCCCCAGCCCGCGTCCCGAAGTCGTCGCAGCGCGGGCAAGGCCGACGGGTGCGCCAGCTCGGCGGCAGCCTCGACCCACAGGTTGCCGACATCCAGGTCGTCGAGCCGCGCCAGCAGCACTGGCAGCACACGTAAGTCGCCGCGTCGTGCGAGAGCTACGGCCGCCTCGCCGGCAGCGTCGCTGTCCTCGTCGGCAAGCCGGCGCATCAACGCGTCACGGAGCTGCGGCGAGTCGATGTCCCGCTGAACGCCGAGCGCGAAGGTGGCCCAGTCGCGGACGTCGGGCTCAGTGTCGTCCATCTTGAGCAGGAGGAGGGCCGCAACCTCCCCTCCATCCTCGGGCTCGTCCTCGGCCGGGATCGACAGCCCCAGGACCGCGGCGAGCCGCACCATCGGGTCGGCATCCCGCGCCAGCTCGAGGAGTGGCGTGGTGGTGCGCCCATCGGTGGAGCACAGACCCAACGCCTCAGCCAAGGCCGTGCGCACCTGCGCGTCCCCACTGCCTCCCAGTCGGGTGGCTGCTTCCACCAGCTCGTCGCGCGCCGCGTCATCGTCAATGCCGAGCGCACCGAGGACGAGCAGCCCAGCACGTTGCCGCACGGCGTCATCTCCCGAGCAGGAGGCCGCGGCGGCTGCCCGCACTCGCTCGATGCCGTACCGGCCGGCACTCTCCACCGCGACGCGGATGCGGTCGGGGCGCCCCGGCGCCAGCAACCGCTGAACGTCTAGCAGCTCATCCACGGCAACCCCCGTCTCGTCCAGCGACCCATCGTGCCGCCGTCGTCACGAACGGCGGCCGCCCCCCGGGTGCAACACGCCGAAGATCCGCCTCCCGCCATCGAGGGCTCCACGTTGCCAGCTTGGTGATTACAACTCTTCGGAGGCGTGCAGGATCGCGGAGATGTGGATCACGCGGCCGGCCGGTCGACGGGACTTGACGAGCGGCCGACGACTTAGCACTCTATGCATGAGAGTGCTAACCATTGGCCCCGAGGGGTCGCCCTCGGGAGCCCCGTCTCTGGGAGGGTTCGAAGATGGCTCTCACTCGGTGGGACCCCTTCACCACGC
>DASVBJ010000156.1:0-4718 GCA_036375895.1 Actinomycetes bacterium
CGACGCGCTACCGACCGTCCCGGCGTGACGGAATCCTCGCGCGCGCCCGTCGGTCGACGGCGGGTGAGCCCACCCGCGAGTCGCGAGCGAGGAGACGAGCATGCTGTTCGGCCGCCACAAGACGACCATGGTGACCCGCGAGGAGGCCATCCCCGATCGTGCCGGGCGCCCGTACGCGGTGCCGGCCACGCACGCCGTCCTCGGCACCGCGATCGAGCCGCCGTACCCGGACGGGCTCGAGGTCGCGGTCTTCGGCATGGGCTGCTTCTGGGGAGCGGAGCGGCTGTTCTGGCAGACCGAGGGGGTCTGGTCGACCGCAGCCGGCTACGCGGGCGGCCACACCGCCCATGCGACGTACGAAGAGGTCTGCAGCGGGCGGACCGGCCACGCCGAGGCCGTCCAGGTGGTGTTCGACCCGGCGAAGATCTCGTACGGCGAGCTGCTCAAGGTCTTCTGGGAGTCGCACGACCCGACCCAGGGCATGCGGCAGGGCAACGACATCGGCACGCAGTACCGCTCGGCGATCTACTTCACGACGGACGCCCAGCGACAGGCCGCCGAGGAGACGCGGGCGGCCTTCGCGTCGAGGCTGCGGGAGCGCGGCTACGGCGACATCACCACCGAGATCGTGGCGGCCGGCCCGTTCTACTTCGCCGAGGACTACCACCAGCAGTACCTGGCGAAGAACCCCAACGGCTACCGCTGCCACTCGGCGACCGGAGTCCCCTTCCCCGCCGGCGTCTAACCGCCGGGTGGAGAAAGTCTGCTGCTCGCTGTCGGATCCGGCTGCCGCCGTTCGTGGAATAGGTTGCGGCGGGCACCCCGCCCGCGACTGAAACAGGAGGCAGGCATGGCCGAGTACCTCATCTACTTCAACCAGCAGTGGGTGGGCGACCACACGGAGGAGTGGTTCCGCGGGCGCGGGCCGCTCGCCATGGCGGTCGTGGAGGAGATGAAGGCCGCCGGCGTGTACGTGTTCGCCGGGGGGCTGGAGGAGGAAACCGACACGGCCTTCAGCGCTGACGCGACCAGCGGCACGTTGACGTTCACCGACGGGCCCTTCGTCGAGACCAAGGAGTTCCTGGGCGGGCTCACCGTGGTGGACGTGGCCGACGACGAGGCCGCCAAGATGTGGGCCGGCAAGATCGCGGAAGCGTGCGGCTGGCCCCAAGAGGTTCGCCGATTCAAGCCGTGGCCCGAAACGCGGCGATGAGGTCTTTGGGGTGGCCCGGGTGATGGACCAGCAGCTCGCCGAGGAGCATGGAACGGTGATCGGCAGGGGCGGCGACAGCCGTTGAGGGCGGCGGAACCGGCTCTGACCACGGCGGCGGAGTCCCTGACAGAGCTCGGTGCGGTGTTCGAGGAGCAGATCGGCCGTGCGGTCACGGTGGCAGAGCTGCTCGAGGTGCTGGAGTGGGCGTTACCCGGCGTCCAAGGGCCGGTGTCCGTCTCGGCCACCCTGGCCGGGCACCGCAAGGCCGTCTCGCCGTCGTCCGGTGGGTCGTCGGCGGTACCCGACGTGGGGGACGCCGTGTTCGCGCTGGCGACGGAGGCGGTGTCGGCGCTGGTGCCGGCCGACGCGTCGGCGGATGTCGACCCCCGTCGTCTCGGTGCCGACCTGACCGACGCGCTGCGCCGCTCGCAGCTCGTCCTGGGCGACGTCGACATCCACGACGTCAGAACGGTGCGGTGCACGGTGCCGCTTCGGAAGGCTCGGATGCAGCCGGGCCAAGCAGTCGCGATCCCCGTTGCGGGTGGGGCGCGCCTGGCGGTGGTGCTGGATCGGAACCGGTTCGGCGTCGCGCTCGCCGTGCTCGACGGGGTCATGCGCAGGCCGCACGTCACCGAGGCCGCGCTCGGTGGTCCGGTGCGAGTGATCCACACTGACGACCAGCGACTGGCCCAGGGCGCGTGGTGGGTGCTCGGGCGTGATGCGGCCTGGGTGGAGCGCCTCGGCGTCGAGCCGGAGATCTACCACTCGCCGCGGTCGTGCAACGGTGAGGCGCAGGGGGAGTTCGGACTCGCGGAGACCCCGGATGGTCGGCTGCGCAGGGTCGGTCGGGAGGAAGCCGAGGGCATCGGGTTGCTCGATGACACCTATCGCCAGGTTCTTCTCTCGGAGGAGGTCGAGAAGCGGCTCGCCGAAGGTGTCTGGTGATGCGCGTGGCGCCGGTCAGCGTCCCCCCAGCGCGTGTACGCGGCGGCGTGATCAGCGAGGCCGCACGGGTGGGTCAGGTCCGCGACCCTTCCCCCACCGCCGGGCTGACCAGGAAGCCCGGCGGGTGCGCCGGGTGGGTCGCCGCGCACGTGAGCAGGGCGGCCTCGCCCGCGACCACCGACGTCACGTCCAGCACGAGCTCGTCGGGGCCGTCGGCGAGCGTCACCCGCCACCGGCCCTGGCCGAGCGGCTCGGTCCGGCGCGGCGGCAGGGCCTCGACGGCGAGACGGCCCAGTGTGAGCCGCGCGTGTTGCTGCGCCGCCTGCACGACCGGAGAGAAGACCGTCCGCCCCCTCAGCAGGGGCACCACGACCTCGCCCCGCTCGTGCGCGGCGGCGACCTGGGGTGCCGTCTGCGGCGACACCCGGCCGTAGTACAGGCCGTGCGGCAGCACCACCAGGTTGGCCGCGAAGCGGTCCCCGCCAAGGTGCGAGCACTCCCAGACCGCGCCCGGCCGGCTCCGCGCCAGCGCCGCCGCGACCGGGCGCCCCCGGATCGCGCAGCAGGCGTCGTGCCTTCCGTGGGTGCAGACGAGATAGAAGGGCTCGTACGACGGCGCGCCGGCGCTGCCGTCGAGCGGCAGGCCCAGCAGGTCGGCGTCGTCGACGAACCGACCCCAGCGGGTGACCTCGTGCCCGGGGCGGCTGTCGACCAGCGCCCAGCGGCGAGGGGTCCCCACAGCGGCCTGTTCCCGCCGGCCCGGGCGGCGGATCAGCAGCACGCGCAGCGCCGCGGCGTTGGCCCGCGCGCCGAGCGCGGCGCCCACGTCCCGGTCGAGCCGGGACTGGACGAGCGCCTGGCGACCCCACGGTCCCGGTTGCTCCACGAGCAGCATGCCCCGCGCCGGCGCGGCCGTGCCGGACATCGGGTCACCGCGGCGCTCGGCGGCAAAGGCGCACCGCTGGTCCGTGCGGTCGCCGACGGCTGGCGTGGTCACCCGGTCGGGTCGCCGTCGGCGCGGACGGCCGCACCCTCGCGCAGCAGCCGCCGCACCAGCACGACCGCGTCGTCCGGCGAGACCTCGGGCAGGTCGCCCACCCGGTGCCGCGCCCCGTCGAGCACGGTCCGGACGGCCTTCGCCGTCGACCCGGGCAGGCGCAGCACGCGGTCCGGGAGCGTGAGCACGACCTGCTCACCGTCCACCCGCAGCGCGTGCCGCAGGTGCGGGCGCACCGCGACTACCGAGTCGACCTCGAGCCCCTCGACCGCGGCGGCCTGGGCCAACGGCCCGACGGGCCCGGGCCGGGTGCCCGGGAGCGCCCGCGCTGCCAGGCGGGCCGCCACCTCCTCCACCGTGACCGTGCCCAGCCGGGCCACCAGGGCCGCCACCGTCGCCGAGACGTCGTCGGCGACGTCCGCCGGCTCGCCCACGTCGATGCCCAGCGGCAACGACCGGCACAGCTCCGGGTCGTCCGCGACGAGCGCGGTGAGCGCCTCGAGGACCGCGTTCCGGGTGACGGGGTGGACTCCCACCGTGAGATGGGCGCAGACGCCACCGAGCGCCTCCGCCGCGTGCAGGTAGCCACGGGGGAGGTAGAGCGCGTCCCCGGGGCGCAGGACGGCGTCGATCAGCGGCGGCTCGCTCGCGCGGGTCTCGACCGCCGCCCGGTGGTCGGTCCACGGCTGGCTGCGCAGCGGGTCGGGACGCACCGGTTCGTGGATGCGCCAGCGCTTCTCACCGGCCACCTGGAGCACGAACACGTCGTGGACGTCGTAGTGCGCCGAGAAGCCCTGCGAGGACGGCGGCGTGATGTACGCGTTGACCTGCACCGGGTGGCCGAGGTCCGCAGTGAGCGCCCCGGCGAAGTCGATGAGCGGCGGCCACAGCCGGTGCAGACCCTGCAGCACGATGGTGTGACCGTCGAGGAACAGCTCCGCCACCCGGTCGTCGGCAACCTGGTCGGCCACCTGCGCACCCACCCCGCCGCCGCGGGTGAACCGCCGGCTGTCGACGACCTGGCCGCCCTTGGCAAGCCGGATGAACGGCGTCCGCAGCCCGCGGCGGGACAGCAGCTCGTCGACCGCCTCGAGCGAGAACAGGTCCCCGAAACCGGTGGGCAGACTGTCGGAGGGCGAGAGCAGGGGCCTCCTCGACCAGTACGCCGTGGCGAACTCCTCGACCCCGACGCCGAGGCAACGGCGCAGGGCCGGGCGGTCGGCAGCGCCGACCACCCGGCCCGTGCCGGTTGCGTGCGTGCTCAGTGCCGGGCCCCTCGCTCAGGCGCCGCTGTCGGCGCCACCGTCCGCGCCACCGTCGGCACCGCCGTCCGCGCCACCATCCGCGCCACCGTCGGCACCGCCGTCCGCGCCACCGTCGGCACCACCGTCGGCACCGCCGTCGGCACCGCCGTCCGCGCCACCGTCGGCACCGCCGTCGTGCGTGCCCGGGGTGCCGCCGGCTCCCCCGTCCGAGGGGCCGTGCGCACCGCTGTCAGCGCCGCCGTCCGCGCCACCGTCGGCGCCACCGTCCATCGGCGTGGTGGTCATGTCGTCGTCGAGT
>DASVBJ010000171.1:0-16759 GCA_036375895.1 Actinomycetes bacterium
TGGCCGGGGCCCCGCCCGTGTAGGTGTGCAGGCCACGGTCGTCGAGCACCGGCGCCAGCTCGTCGGCGTGCTCGACCCGCAACGGCTCCAGGGTCAGTCGCCGTGTGCCCAGCGGTGGCGGGTCGACCCAGGAGTCCAGACTGACCACGTCGGCACGCTACGCGGCCGGGCCGTTCGTCACCACGGGGGTCGCAACGCCGGGCTCAGCCTCGGCCCAGCTCCGCAAGGGCCTGCGCGGCGGTGAGACAGCCGGCCGTGGCGAGGTCGAGGTTCGCGAGGGACGCCCGGTGCACGCCCTCGTCCGCGGCCGTGACGCAGTCGCTCACCACGTGCACGACGAAGCCGAGGTCGGTGCCGTGCCGCGCCGTCTGCTCGACGGTGAGGTTCGTCGCCACGCCGGTCACGAGCAGGGTGTCGATGCCGTGCTCGCCGAGCCACTCGACGAGGCCGTTGCCGGCCAGCCCGGACAGCCGCTGGTTGTCCACCACGAGGTCGCCGTCGCCGACGGTCATCTCGGGGATCAGCGCGGCGCCGGGGGAGTCGGGACGGAAGGCCTCCTGCGCCTCGCCGACGGCCTGCATGAAGCCGGTGTTGCGGACCAGTCCGCCCTCGCCCTCCGGGACCGTGAACCGGGTGAACACCACCGGCACACCGGCCGCGCGAGCCGCGTCGTGGAAGGCGGCGGCCCGCGGCACGACCCCCGAGGCGGCCACCGGCTCGGCGAGCATCGGACCGAAGAAGCCCACCGGGGCGATGACGTTGACCTGCCAGTGCAGGGCGAGGACGGCGGTACGTCGTGGGTCGATCGGCATCGGCACAGACTAGAGGCGGCCGGCCGCCTTCAGCGCCAGGTAGCGGTCGGCGAGCATCGACGCGAGCTCGTCCGGCGCGGCGTCGACCACCTCCACCCCCCGGTGGCCCAGCTGCTCGGCGACCCGGCGGCGGTCGGTCCGGGAGCGCTCGGCGGCGGCCGCGTCGTACACGGCGGCGACCTCGCCGCGGGCCGCGGCCATGAGCTCCACCTGCGGGTCCGCCACGCTCGCCACGACGACCCGGTGACGCCGAACGAGCTGTGGCAGGACGGGCAGGAGCCCCTCCTCGACCGGAGCCGCGTCGAGCCCGGTGAGCAGCACCACCAGTGACCGGTGCGACGCCCGGGCCAGCACCGTCGACACCAGGCCGGCGTAGTCGGGCTCGATCAGGGCCGGCTCCAGCGGTGCCATGGCCTCCACGAGACTGGGCAGCAGCTCGGTCACCGACGCCCCCTCGACCCGGGCTCGTACCCGCCGGTCGTAGGCGAGCAGGTCGACCCGGTCGCCCGCGCGCGAGGCCAGCGCGGCGAGCAGCAGGGCGGCGTCCATCGAGGTGTCGAGCCGCGGCGCATCGCCCACCCGGCCCGCGGCCGTGCGGCCGGTGTCGAGGACCAGCAGGATCCGCCGGTCGCGCTCGGGTCGCCAGGTGCGCACCATCACGTCGGCCGCGCGCGCCGAGGCCCGCCAGTCGATCGACCGGACGTCGTCGCCGACGACGTACTCCCGCAACGAGTCGAACTCCGTCCCCTGCCCGCGGACGAGGGCGGCCGCCCGCCCGTCGAGCTGGCGGAGCCGGGCCAGCTTGCCGGGCAGGTGGCGGCGCGACGTGAAGGGCGGCAGCGCCCGCACCCGCCACGGCACGACGTGCGAGCCCTGCCGGCCCGCGACGCCGAGCGGCCCCAGCGCACGGACCGTCACCCGGTGCGCGGGCCGGTCGCCGCGCCGCGTCGGCCGCAGGGTGGTGACGACCCGGACGCGTTCCCCCGCGGGCAGGTCGAGGTCGTGGCGCTGCTGTGCGGCGCCGGCGCTCGGCGGCCAGGCGTCGCGCAGCCGGCCGCGCACCCGCCGGCCCGTCGGGTTGGCGACGGTCAGGGTGACGGTCGCTGCCTCGCCGAGCCGCACGGCCTGGTCTCCCGACCGGGTCAGCTGCAGCGCCCGCACCGAGCCGGCGAGGGCCACGTCGACCGCGACGGCCGCCAGCACGAGGCCGGTCACCAGCAGCAGCCCCCACCCGCTCGGGAGGAGGAAGCCCACGACGACGGCGCCGGCCAGCGCCAGCAGCCCCGCCCGCCCGGTCAGCGCCATCAGCGGGGGACCGGCACCGTGCCCAGCACGCCGTCCAGGACCGCCTCGGGCGTGACGCCCTCGAGCTCTGCCTCCGGCCGGAGCTCGACGCGGTGGCGCAGGGCCGGACGGGCCAGCGCCTTCACGTCGTCGGGCGTGACGTAGTCGCGGCCGGAGAGCCAGGCCCACGCGCGCGCGGCGGCCATCAGGGCCGTGGCGCCGCGGGGCGAGACCCCGAGCTGCAGGGACGGGGACCGACGGGTCGCCCGGCACAGGTCCACGACGTAGCCCACGACCTCCGGCGCGATGGACACCCCGCGCACGGCGGCACGGCCCGCCTCGAGGTCGGCCACGCTCGCCACCGGACGGACGCCGGCGCCCGCCAGGTCGCGCGGGTCGAAGCCGGTGGCGTGCCGGGTGAGCACGCTCACCTCCTCCTCGCGCGAGGGCAGCGGCATCGTCAGCTTGAGCAGGAACCGGTCGAGCTGGGCCTCCGGCAGCGGGTAGGTGCCTTCGTACTCGACCGGGTTCTGCGTCGCGATCACGATGAACGGGTCGGGAAGCGGCCGCGGCAGGCCGTCGACGGACACCTGCCGTTCCTCCATCGACTCGAGCAGCGCCGCCTGCGTCTTGGGCGGCGTGCGGTTGATCTCGTCGGCCAGCAGCAGGTTGGTGAAGACCGGCCCGGCGCGGAACGAGAACTCCCCGGAGCGCGCGTCGTAGACCAGCGAGCCGGTGACGTCGCCCGGCATGAGGTCAGGGGTGAACTGCACCCGCTTGGTGTCCATCGACAGCGATGCGGCCAGGGTCCGCACGAGCAGTGTCTTCGCCACCCCGGGCACACCCTCGAGCAGCACGTGGCCGCGGCAGAGCAGTGCGATGACCAGGCCGGTCACTGCGGCGTCCTGGCCGACGACGGCCTTGGCGACCTCGCTGCGCAGCGCGCGCAGCGACTCGCGGGCCGCGTCGACTGCGGGCTCGGGGACGGCGGGGTCGGTCACGGGCGGCGAACCTCTCTCTCCAGGGCGTCCAGCTCGTCGGCGAGCCGTACCAGGGCGCGGTCGTCGGGCGGTGCGGCACCGTACAGCAGGGCGCCGACCTCAGGGGCGGTACGCCGGGTGCGCGCCGCGACCGCGTCCACCACCGCGGCCGGCGGCGCGCCCCGCGGCAGGCCGAGCAGCGGGGACAGCCGCGCCCGCAGCCCGGACCGCAGGGCGTCGGCGGCCCGGTCGCGGGCACCGCCACGTCGGTAGAGCCGGGCCCGCCCCTCGACCGTCTCGGCGGCGCGGACCACGACCGGCAGCGGCTCGGGCACCACCGGCCCCAGCCGTCGGGCCCGCCAGAGGGCGAGCAGGAGCACGGCCACGACGACCTGGCCGACGCCCCACCACACGCCGTCAGGCACCAGCCCGTAGAAGGAGGTGGTCTCGTCGGACGGCACGTCGGAGAGGGAGGGCAGGTACCACAGCAGCCGCCCGTTGGCGCCCAGCAGGCCGAGGACCAGGCTCGCGTTGCCGAGCTCGCCGAACCGGCCGTTGGTGAACGGCTCCGGGTTGCCCACGACGGTCACCGACCGGCCCTCCGACCGTGCCTGCACCAGCGAGGGGCGCCCGTCGGACGAGTAGCAGCCGTCGACCTCGCCGCCGGCGGTGGTGATGTCGTAGCCGGCGCCACCGGCGTCGGCGCTGCCCGCGCGCCGGGCCACCGGCAGCCCGCACACCGGCAACCGCGTGCCCTCCGGGCTCGGGTGGCCGGCCGTGACACCGTCGGCGAAGGAGCCCGGCTTCGCGGGGGACACCACGACCAGGTCGGCGCGGGTGTCACGCACCGCACGCACCTGCGACTCGACGAGCCGGTCGGGGAACGCCACGAGCACCGTCACACCCGGCCCGGCCGCCTCGCGCAGCGCCGCGGTCGTCGTCACCAGGTCGACCCGCACCCCCTGGTCGCGCAGCACCTCGGCGACGGCCCTGCTGCCCGCCGGGTCGACCGCCCGCGGGTCGAGCAGCCCGCTGGGCCTGCCGCCGGACACCACAGCGAGCATCAGGGCGGCGAGCAGCACGAGCAGCACGACGGCCACCGGGCCGCGCGCGGCACGCCACACCTGTCCGGGGGACGCGTCGACGGTGCTCATCGCGACCCGCCGGAGAGCACCGGGCGGGCTGCCCGGACCCGGTCGTCGAGGTCGCGCAGCGCCCGGTCCGAGTCGGCGCTCGCCGGCCGCCCGCCGTACCAGATCTCGTCGAAGAGCCGGGCGCCCGCGCGCAGCCCGACGGCACAGTCCGGGAGCGCCGCGGCGGCCTCGGCGGCGGCCTCGTCGGCGGTGCGACCCGGCCGCGGGTCGAGCAGCGAGCGTTCCTCCAGGGCGCGTACGACGGCGCGGAAGCGCTCACGCACCGCCTCGGCCCACTCGCCGGCAGCGGCGTGCGCGTCGGCGGCGGCCCGGTGTTCGGCGGAGGACCGCGGCCGCCCCAGGAACAGCGGCTGCTCGGTCCGGGCGGTGCGACCGAGCGGACCGACCTTGAGCCGCACCGCGACGACCGCGGCAACGACGGCCAGCAGCAGGACCGCCAGCCCCAGGTAGCCGCCGGGGGACACCCCCGCGGCCCCGTCCAGCAGGTCGGCGAGGTGCTCGTAGAGCCAGCGCAGGACCCGCTCGGTGAGGCTCGGCTCGGCCTGCCGGTAGACCTGCTTGGCCAGCTCGTCGCGGGCCAGCTCGCGCGCCTGCTCGCGCCCGAGGTCGACCGGCACCTCGAAGGGAAGGGTCGGGATCACGTCACCCGCCGTACGCCGGGCCCGGTGCCGCGTCGGGCGCGGTGCCCGGCGTGGCGGACAGGCCCGGGGCGGTGAGTCCGGCCGCCCTGGTCAGCTCCATGTCCAGGGCCTCTCGGCGGATGCGGCGGTCGACGTAGAGCAGCGCCGTCGAGGCGGCCGTGAACGGCCAGGTGACCGCGGACGCGACGATCGTGCCGACGCCCGTCACCAGCAGCGGGGCCAGCGTGTAGGGGTTGGCGGAGTCGCCTCCGCCGAGGAACGAGACGAACACCGCCCCCAGGGTGAACGGCACCGAGAGGATGCCCGACAGCACCTGCGCGATCACGTTGACGAGCACCAGGATCCCGAAGGTGCGCCACCAGCCGTTCTTGACCAACGTCCGCGAGCGCCGCAGGGACGCCACCACCCCCTGCCGCTCCAGGACAGCCGCCGGCGGCGCCAGCGCGAACGCGACGTAGAGATAGGTGGCGGCGGCGACGAACGCCGGCACCCCGGCCAGGAACCCGAGCGCCACCACCGCCCCGGGGGCGCCGGTGACGGCGAGCAGGATGCCCGGCCCCAGCGCGGCCGCGCCGACGCCGACCATCGCGAGGAAGACCAGCACCGTGACGCCGAACAGTGCGGGCAGTCGGGGCCGCGCCAGCCGCCAGGCCTCGGCCGTGGTGATGCTCTGGCCGAGCACCGCGCGGCTCACGACGACGGTGACCATGCCGGTGAGCACCAACGTGGCGACCAGTGTGACGAGCACCTGCAGCCCCGCCGCGGACACCGAGCTCGCCGCGAAGGAGAACTCCTCGTCCGTCGTGGTCGGCTGGTCGACCCGGAACGCGACGTCCCCGGTGTCGTGCAGCAGCAGCCAGGTGAGCGGGATGGTGAGCAGCTGGCTGGCGACCGCGACCAGGGCGGAGAAGCCGAGCATCGTCCGGGGGTGCGCGCGCATCGTCGAGATCGCGCCGTCGAGGATCTCGCCCACCCCGAGCGGGCGCAGCGGGATGACACCCGGCTTGGCGGCCGCGGGCTCGGGCGGTGGTGCCCAGCCGGGCCGTCCCCACCCCGGCGGCTGGCCCCACCCCGGCGGCTGGCCCCATCCCTGCTGGCCCCACCCCGGCGGCTGGCCGGCAGCCGGCGGCGGGTACGTCGGGTGCGGCGGAGGCTGCTGTGGTGACCATCCCGGCGGCACCGGTGCTCCTGCGCGGTCGCCGGCGTTCTCGTCGCCCGGCGAGGCCCAGCCCGGCTGGTCGGTCATGCGGTGCGCCCCCAAGTCGCCATGGTCGTGAGACGCCGTCATCGTGCCACGTCGCGGTGACCGTCTCGATGACGATTCGGGTGTCGGGGTCAGCGGCGGGGCGCGCGGGGTGCCACGATGTGCGGCATGAAGGGACGTGTGCTCATCGTCGACGACGACACCGCACTGGCCGAGATGCTCGGCATCGTGCTCCGCAACGAGGGTTACGAGCCTGTGCTGTGCTCCGACGGCGACCGTGCCCTGAGCGTGTTCCGCGAGCACAAGCCCGACCTGGTGCTGCTCGACCTGATGCTGCCCGGCACCGACGGCATCGACGTGTGCCGGCAGATCAGGGGCGAGTCCGGCGTGCCCATCGTGATGCTCACGGCCAAGGGCGACACGATCGACGTGGTCGTGGGGCTCGAGTCCGGAGCCGACGACTACGTCGTCAAGCCTTTCAAGCCCAAGGAGCTGGTCGCGCGGATCCGCGCCCGCCTGCGGCGCAGCGAGGAGCCGGCACCCGAGACCCTGGAGATCGGGGACCTGGTCATCGACGTCGCCGGCCACTCGGTCAAGCGCGACGGCCGGCCCATCGCGTTGACGCCGCTCGAGTTCGACCTGCTTGTGGCCCTCGCCCGCAAGCCCTGGCAGGTGTTCACCCGCGAGGTGCTGCTCGAGCAGGTGTGGGGCTACCGCCACGCAGCCGACACCCGGCTCGTCAACGTGCACGTCCAGCGTCTGCGCTCCAAGGTCGAGCACGACCCCGAGCGGCCCGAGGTCGTGGTGACCGTCCGCGGCGTCGGCTACAAGGCGGGGCCGGCCTGACGACGACCCTCCTCTCCGACGCGCGGCGGCGCGGCAGGGCCATCGCACTCCGCGTACGACGTCACACGCGCCGGTGGTGGCGCCGTGGGGTCGCGGGGTGGCGGCGGTCGCTGCAGCTGCGGGTCGTCACGACGACCATCGTGCTCTCGGTCGTCGTCATCACGGTGCTCGGCAGCTTCCTGGTCAACCGGGTGGCCGACGGCCTGCTCGACGCCAAGGTGCAGGCTGCCCTGGCCGAGGCCGCGACGGGTGGGCGTAGTGCCCAGGAGGCGTTCGACTCGGCCGACCGCACCGACCCGACGGTCTACGAGACTCTCGTGCGCGACCTCGTGCGACGGCTCTCCACGGGCGGTGGGCCCGCCGGCGCCAACGACGTCGTGATGCTGCGCGGGCCGGACGTGACCGCGCCGGGCGCCCCGCTCGGGGTGTCGTCGTTCGACGTGGTCGACGAGACGATCCCCGCCGACCTGCGCCGGAGCGTGGAGACCGGAAGCAACCAGGTCTGGACCTACGTCGAGCTGCGGCGCTCCGGTAGCCCGCCCGTCCCGGCGGTGGCCATCGGGTCCCCGGTGGTCATCCCGACCGTCGGTGTCTACGAGCTGTACTTCGTGTTCCCTCTCGACAAGGAGCAGCAGACCCTCGGGCTGGTGCAGCGAACCCTCGCGGTCGCCGCCCTCGGCCTGGTGCTGCTGGTCGGCGGCATCGCCTGGCTCGTCACCCGTCAGGTCGTCACGCCGGTGCGGATGGCCGCCCGCATCGCCGAGCGGCTCGCCGCCGGTCGGCTGGAGGAGCGCATGCGGGTGCGGGGCGAGGACGACCTGGCCCGTCTGGCGGCGTCCTTCAACAAGATGGCCTCCAGCCTGCAGCACCAGATCCGCCAGCTCGAGGACCTGTCCCGGGTGCAGCGGCGGTTCGTCTCGGACGTCTCGCACGAGCTGCGCACGCCCCTGACGACGGTGCGGATGGCCGCGGACGTGCTGCACGAGTCGCGCGCGGGTTTCGACCCGGTGGTCGAGCGCAGCGCCGAGATCCTGCAGGCCCAGCTCGACCGCTTCGAGGCGCTGCTCGGCGACCTGCTCGAGATCAGCCGGTACGACGCGGGCGCCGCGGTGCTCGAGGTGGAGCCGACCGACCTGCGCCTGGTGGCGTCGCGCGTCCTGGACGCCGCCGAGCCGCTCGCCGAGCGGACCGGCAGCCGGGTCCGGCTGCTCGCCCCGCACACGCCCTGCGTCGCAGAGGTGGACCCGCGCCGGATCGAGCGGGTCCTGCGCAACCTCGTGGTCAACGCCATCGAGCACGGCGAAGGCCGGCCGATCGAGGTCCGGATCGCCGGGGACGAGCAGGCGGTGGCCGTGGCGGTCCGCGACCACGGCGTCGGGCTCGGCCCGGGCGAGGCGGCGATGGTGTTCAACCGGTTCTGGCGGGCCGACCCGGCCCGCGCCCGGACCACCGGGGGCACCGGGCTGGGGCTGTCCATCGCGATGGAGGACGCCCACCTGCACGGCGGCTGGCTGCAGGCGTGGGGAGAGCTGGGCGACGGCTCTCAGTTCCGCCTCACGGTGCCCCGGCGCCAGGGCGAGGAGCTGGAGCGGTCACCGGTGCCGCTGGAGCCCGCCGACTCGGTCCGGCTGCGACGCCCGGTCTCGGTGGGGGAGCCCTACCGCCGGGTCGGGCCGACGGGGGTGCCCGATGCGTGACCGTCGCCGGGCGGCCCGCCCCGCCGTACCGCTCGTGCCCGTCGTCGCGGTGCTCGCGGCGCTGCTCGCCGGGTGCGCCTCGATCCCGTCGACCGGTCCCGTCCGGCAGGGCCGGGACCTCCGCCTCGAGCGCGAGGACTCGGCGGTGCGGGTCATCGGTCAGCCCCCGGCCAAGGGGGCCCGCCCGCAGGACATCGTGCGCGGCTTCCTGCAGGCCAGCGCGGACTTCGTCAACGACCACGCCACCGCCCGGCTCTACCTCGCCCCGCCGGTGCGCCAGCGCTGGCGTTCCACCACCGGCACGGCGGTGTACGACCGCACCGAGGGCGCCTTCACCCTGGAGCCGGGGCCCGGCGGCGCGGTCCGGCTCAGCGCGGCCGAGGTCGCGCGCATCGACGCCGAGGGCCACTACGCCCCCGCCCCGCGCGGCAGCCGGCTCGAGCGGACGTTCCAGATGGTGCGGGTGGCCGGCGAGTGGCGCATCAGCGCTCTCCCCGACGGGCTGGTCCTGACCCGCAGCGACCTGCAGGAGACGTACCGCCAGCTCAACCTCTACTTCCTGTCGCCCTCGCGGTCGGTGCTGGTCCCCGACACGGTCTTCCTGCCGGCGGTGGCGGGGCTGTCGACCGCCCTGGTCAACCGCCTGCTCCGCGGCCCGACGTCGCAGCTGCGCGGCGCGGTGACCACGGCCTTCCCGCGGGGCACGTCGCTGGCCGTCACCTCGGTGCCGGTCCGCGAGGGCATCGCCCGGGTCAACCTCGACGCCGGCGCGCTCGGGGCCGACGCCGAGACCCGGGAACGGATGTCCGCCCAGCTGGTCTGGACGCTCAAGCAGCTGCCCGAGATCCAGTCGGTGCGCATCACCGCCGACGGCGAGAGCCTCGGCGTGCGCGGGGTCGGGCAGGACCAGCCGCGCGACGCCTGGGGCTCGTACGACCCGGCCGGCCTCACGCAGGGCACGATCGCGTACGTCGTGCGGGGCGGCCGGGTCGGTCGCGTCGTCGAAGGCCGCTTCACCGCGGTCGCCGGCCCGGCCGGTGACGGCCGCGTGCCGGTGCGCCGGCCGGGTGTCTCGCTCGACGCCGCCCTGCTCGCCGCGGTGAGCGCCGACGGGCACGTCCTGCTCGTCGGGCGGCTGGTCGAGGAGGGCAACCTCGTCCCGCGGCTGCGGGGCGGCGAACTCTCCGCGCCCTCCTGGGACCTCGACGGCAACGTCTGGACCGTCGACCGGGCCACCGGCCAGGTCTGGCAGGTGCGGGCGTCGAACGACCGTCCGGTGGCCGTCCGGGTGCCGGCCCTCGCCGCGGGGCGGGTCAGCGGCCTGCGGGTCGCGCGCGACGGCACCCGGGTCGCGGTCGTCGTGGGGGAGGGAGCCGCGGCCCGGCTGTACGTCGGGTCGGTCATCCGCCGTCAGGACGACCCGTCCGTGGTGACGCTCACGGCCCTGCGGGAGGTGCTGCCGCAGCTGCGCAACGTGCGCGACGTGGCCTGGAGCGACGCCACGACGCTGGCGGTCCTCGGCAGCGAGGACGGCGAGCCCGTCGGCCCGCTGCTGGCCGACACCGACGGCTACTCGGTGACCCCCGTCGAGCCGCAGCCGGGGCTGGTGAGCCTGGCCGCTGCGCCGGTGACGCGACCGCTGCTGGCGGGCGACCAGAGCGGTGCGCTGCTGCAGTACACCTCCGGGCGGGGATGGGTCTCGCTCGGCGCCGGCAGCGACCCGACGTACCCGGGCTGACGACGCCGCCGGTCGTCCACACCGCCGAGTCCTCCACAGCGGGGCCGGTAAGCGACCCGTCGCGCCGGTCGTGCTGCCACCCTGCCCGGGTGGGCGGTCACCGCGGCGGAGGGGCCCTCGGCGAGATCGCCGAGGCGCTGCTCGACCTCGTGCTCCCCGGCGGCTGCGCCGGCTGCGGCGAGCCGGCCGGCCTGCTCTGCTTCGGCTGCGCCGAGGCGCTGGGGGCACCGGCCCGCCCCGCCTGGCCGGTGCCCGCCCCGCCCGATCTGCCCCCACCCTGGGCGGTCGCGACCTACTCCGGGCCGGTGCGCGCGATGGTCCTCGCCCACAAGGAGGACGGGCGGCTCGCCCTGGCCAGTCCTCTCGGCGACGCCCTCGCCCGGGCCGTGCGGGCCGCGCTAGCGGCGCCGCCCGGGCAGGGCCGCTGCCCGGTCACGCTGGTGCCGGTGCCGTCGCGGCGCGCGGCCGTCCGCGCACGTGGACATGACCCGACCCTGCGGATGGCGCGGCGGGCAGCGGTCAGCCTGCGCCGCGGCGGGATCCCGGTGCGGGTGGCCCCCGTCGTACGCCCGGCGCGCGGCCTCGCCGACCAGGCCGGGCTGGACGCGGCCGCCCGCGCGGCGAACCTCGCCGGCGCGCTCGCGGTGCCGGCCCGCTGGGCGCGGCTGGTCGCCGGTCGCCCCGTCGTCGTGCTCGACGACGTCGTCACGACCGGGGCCAGCCTCGCCGAGACGGCCCGGGTGCTGCGGGTCGCGGGGGCCGAGGTCGTCGCCGCCGCCGTGGTCGGCGCGACGGCCCGCCGGTCGCCACCGGACGGACGACCCGCCCTATCCCTGCGCACCCGTAGGGGCTAGCGTTTCGTCATGGCACCCGCCCGGGTCCGTGGTTGCGCCGGACCACTGCTCCTCTCCGGAGGAGCAGCCCGGCAAGCCGATGCCAGCCGCAGGCGAAACGGCCCACGTAAGGCGACTTCTCGTCGACCGATCACGGTGCGGCTTAGGAGTAAGTCCTGCCCCGCCGGCGACCCAGATGGTTGCCGTCACGGGAGAAGGGGAGTAGTGGCGCAGGCCGCCGCGAGACCCTCAGCAGGCGGATGTGGGGTCGAAGACCAGGTCGGCCGGGCGGGTGCTCGTCGCGTCGCCGGTTCTGCCCTCCAGGGCTATCCGTGAACAGGGAGGTTCACTTCGTGGACATCGTCGTCAAGGGTCGTCACACCGAGGTTCCCGAGCGGTTCCGCCAGCACGTCACGGACAAGCTCGCGAAGATCGAGAAGCTCGACCCGAAGGTGATCAGCGTCGACGTAGAGGTGTCCAAGGAACGCAATCCCCGACTGGCCGGCCAGTGCGAGAGGGTCGAGCTGACCATCCGGTCACGGGGCCCCGTCGTCCGGGCCGAGGCCGCCGCGCAGGACACCTACGCGGCGCTCGACTCGGCGTACCAGAAGCTGGAGGCCCGGCTGCGCAAGTCCCACGACCGCCGCCGCGTGCACCACGGCAACAAGACCCCCGTCTCGGTGGCCGTGGCCACCGCCACGGCCGACCCGGAGGTCGCGGTCAACGGCGCCGGACCCGGCAGCGCCACCGCGAGCGCGGTGTCACCGGAGCACGTGGTGGGCCACGAGGGCGAAGGCCCGATGGTCATCCGGGAGAAGACCCACGAGGGGATCCCGATCCACCTCGACCAGGCGCTCTACGAGATGGAGCTCGTGGGGCACGATTTCTACCTGTTCGTCGACGCCGACACCTCGCAGCCGAGCGTCGTCTACCGGCGGAAGGGCTACGACTACGGCGTGATCCGTCTCGCGGTGTAGTACATCGACCGCTTCCGCCCCGGGATGGTGGGGGTTCGTGCCATCATGCCTCGATCACCGCGACCGTGGCGAAGGAGCCGAGAGTGACCGAGCAGGCAGCCAGACCTGCCGGCTCCGCGACCCCGTCGGAGCCGATCCGGGTGCTGGTGGTCGACGACCACGCGCTGTTCCGGCGCGGCCTGGAGATGGTGCTCGGCCAGGAGAGCGACATCGAGGTGGTCGGCGAGGCGGGCGACGGCGCCGAGGCGCTCGAGCTGGCCTCCTCGCTGCTGCCCGACATCGTGCTGATGGACGTGCGCATGCCGCGGCGCAGCGGCATCGAGGCGTGCACGGCCATCAAGGACGTCGTGCCGAGCGCGAAGATCGTCATGCTGACGATCTCCGACGAGGAGGCGGACCTCTACGACGCCATCAAGGCCGGTGCGAGCGGCTACCTGCTCAAGGAGATCTCGATCGACGAGGTGGC
Organism: Actinomycetes bacterium; assembly: GCA_036375895.1. Classification (GTDB taxonomy): domain Bacteria; phylum Actinomycetota; class Actinomycetes; order JACCUZ01; family JACCUZ01; genus DASVBJ01. The sequence continues at coordinate 12,633 of DASVBJ010000171.1, forward strand.
GGCCGCGATCCGGTCCGTCGCCGGGGGCCAGTCACTGATCAGCCCGTCCATGGCGTCCAAGCTGCTCACCGAGTTCGCGACGATGATCAAGAAGGGCGACGAGCGCCAGCAGGTGCCCGCCCCGCGCCTCACCGACCGCGAGCTCGAGGTGCTCAAGCTGGTCGCCAAGGGCCTGAACAACCGGGACATCGCCAAAGAGCTCTTCATCAGCGAGAACACTGTGAAGAACCACATCCGCAACATCCTCGAGAAGCTCCAGCTGCACTCGCGGATGGAGGCCGTGGTCTACGCCGTCCGCGAGAAGCTCCTCGAGATCACCTGACGGGTCCTGGCGACCGAGCGCGGACCGACGAGTCCGCGCCGCTCCTACGCTCGGTGCATGGCACGGTACTTCGAGGTCCACCCTCAGGACCCACAACCGCGCAGCATCGCCCAGGTCGCAGCCATGCTCGGGGACGGCGCCCTCATCGCCTATCCCACCGACTCCTGCTACGCCCTGGGTTGCCGGCTGGACAACCCGACCGGCGCCGCCCGCATCCGCCAGATCCGGTCGCTGGGTGAGAGGCACGACTTCACGTTCGTGTGCGCGGCCTTCGCCCAGCTGGGTCAGTTCGTCCAGCTGGACAACGCCGCCTTCCGCGCCATCAAGGCGGCGACGCCCGGCCCGTACACCTTCATCCTCCCCGCGACCAAGGAGGTGCCGAGGCGGCTGGCGCATCCGCGGAAGAAGACCGTCGGCGTGCGCATCCCCGATCATCCCGTGGTGCGGGCGCTCCTGGGTCAGCTCGGCGAGCCGCTGGTGTCCAGCACCCTGCTGCTGCCGGGCGCCGAGGAGCCGATGACCGACGGGTGGCGCATCAAGGAGGAGCTCGACCACGTGATCGACGCCGTGGTGGACGCCGGTGACTGCGGCACGGAGCCCACCACGGTCGTCGACTGGTCCCAGGGGTTCCCGGAGGTCGTGCGGGTCGGGGCGGGGGACGCTCGGCGGTTCGAGTAGGGGCGGTTCGCTGGTCGGTCTGTCGTGGGGCGTCAGTCCGAGGCGTATCGGACGCGCACCGATCCGGCGCTGGAGTGGGCGTCGATCTGCCGGTCAGATCCCGGGTCGGTGCGCACGGTGACGTCCGAGGACCCGGCGCTGGTCGAGGCCTCCACGCGGTACGCCGTGGCGTCCCGTGGCACGACGACGTCGACCGAGCCGGCGCTCGAGGACGCCTGCACCCGCTCGGGCGCCGTCGCGAACGCCAACCGCACCGAACCGGCCGATGACTGGGCGTCGACCAGGGCGCTGCGCAGCCGGCTCCCCTCGACCGTCCCGGCGCTGGACTGCAGCGTCGCCTGGCCACCGATGTCGGTCGCCGATACCCGGCCGGCCGAGGACGAGGCGTCCACGGACCCGTCCGTCCCCCGCACCTCGACGCGCCCGGCGCTGCTGTGCAGCCGCAGGTCGGTCGCCCGCGGCACCCTGATCTCGAAGTGCCCTCCGCAGCCCTGGCCGAACGAGAAGCTGCAGTCCACGCGGACCACCAGCCGGTCGCCTTCCTGCCGCTCCTGGATCTTCGGCTTCCGCAGTGACCACGACACGGTCCTGCGCACCGTGGTCGTCGAGTCGTCGACCCCGGTCACCGCGACCGAACCGCTGTCCACGTCCACGTCGACGGTGCGTATCCCGTCGTACCGCCCCGTGTGCTTGGCGGTCTCGTGGGCCAGGGACCCGATGACGGTGAGGGCGCCCAGGCCGATGGCTGCGACGGCGATCAGCACGCCGATCACAACGAGCAGCGTCCGGCCGGGGCCCCAGCTCCCACCCTTGCCACCGGGGCGGGTGGTCTCCGGTCCGCCGGGTCTGTTGGCCCCGGTACCTGGCGTGGTCATGGCTCCTCCCCAGCTGCCGATGTAGCGCAGCACGGCGAGCGTGGACAGTGCGGCGCGCGTTGGCCAACGCGAGCCAACGTCCGTGGCGACCACAGCTCTTGCACCTGGCACCAGCCTCTCGACCTGTCCGCACCGGATGCCCACCACGCTAGGGACTCGGGCTTGTCGGCGGGGCGTGGCAGCATCGGACACCGTGAGCAGCGCGCCCGCCTTCCCCGACTCGCCAGGGGAGCCGTCCCCGGCGCCCCGCCGGCTCGCCACCGCTCGGCCGATGGCGCGCTTGACCGCGGCCCGAGCGCGGCGGGTGGCCATCGCCGCGCAGGGCCTGGCCGCGCCACGCCCGCCGGCGGTCGGCATGCGTCAGGTCACCGGTGTCGTCGACCGCATCGGCCTGCTGCAGATGGACAGCGTCAACGTGCTGGCCCGGGCCCACTACCTGCCGCTGTTCTCCCGGCTCGGCCCCTACGACGCGACGCTGCTCGACCGGGCGTCGGGGCGGGCCCCACGACGGCTGGTGGAGTACTGGGCGCACGAGGCGAGCCTGATCCCGCCCACCACCCACCGGCTGCTCCGGTGGCGGATGCGGCGGTGGCAGGAGGAGGCCTGGGGCGGCATGCGCCGGGTCGTCGACGAGCACCCCGAGCTGGTGTCGGCCGTGCTCGCCGAGGTCCGCGAGCGATCCACCCCGATGACGGCCGGCCAGGTCGAGACCGCCCTCGAGCACGACGTGCCGCGCAGCAAGGACCAGTGGGGCTGGAACTGGTCACTGGTCAAGCGCGCGCTCGAGTACCTCTTCTGGGCGGGCGAGGTGACCTCGGCGGGCCGCACCACGCAGTTCGAGCGTCGCTACGCCGCGCCGGAGCGGGTGCTGCCGCGCGCGGTGCTCGAGGCCCCCGACCCCACCGACGAGGAGGCCTTCGTCGAGCTCACCCGCATCGCCGCGCGGGCCCACGGGGTGGCGACCGAGCAGTGCCTGCGCGACTACTTCCGGCTCCGCCCGGCCGACGCCCGCGCCGCGGTCGCCGCGCTGGTCGAGTCCGGCGAGCTGCTGCCGGTCGAGGTCGAGGGGTGGCGACGCCCGGGCTATCTGCACCGCGACGCCCGGGTGCCGCGCGCGGTGCGGGCCCGCGCGCTGCTCGCCCCGTTCGACCCGCTGGTCTGGGAGCGGGCCCGGGTCGAGGCGCTCTTCGGCTTCCGCTACCGCATCGAGATCTACGTGCCGGCAGAGCAACGGGTGCACGGCTACTACGTCCTGCCGTTCCTGCTCGGTGACCGGCTCGTCGCGCGGGTCGACCTCAAGGCCGACCGGGCCGGGGGAGCGCTGCTGGTCCGATCGGCCTGGGCGGAGGACCACGCCCCGCCGGAGACGGCGGAGGAGCTGGCCGCCGAGCTGCGCGACCTGGCCGGCTGGCTGGGGCTCGTCGACATCCGGGTCGAGCCGCGTGGCGACCTGGCCGTCGCGCTCGGCGACGCCGTCGGTCGCTGAGCTGCGCTGACCATCCGGCGACGGTCGTGGGTCAGCCGTCGGAGGCCAGGCGCGCGTGCAGGTGGCCGTCCCAGCGCTTGCCCTGCTCGTCGCGGAACTCCGCCCGCATCACGCCTTCGAGCGGGAAGCCGCTCTTCTCCGCCACCCGGCAGGAGGCCGTGTTGGCGACCGCGTGGGGCAGCTCGACCCGCTCGATGCCGAGCGCGCCGAAAGCCCAGCGCGTCACCGCGCCCACCCCCGCGGTCGCCACGCCCTGGCCGCGCGCCCACGGCGCGGTGCGGTAGCCGATCGCGGCGCTGCGCTGGTCGGCACGGTCGATCCGCCACAGCGAGACGTTGCCCAGCAGCCGTCCGGTCGTCGCGTCGAGCACCGAGAACGTGGCGTGCGTCCCACCCGACCAGTCGGCGCCGCGGCGACACCACTCACCCGCAGTCTCGAGATCGACCACCTGCGGGGCGGGGTTCCACTGGGCCACGTCGGCGTCGTGCAGCATCGCCAGCGCGTCGGCAGCCTCGGTGTCCGACGGCGGCCGCAGCTGGAAGCGACCCGCCACCAGCTCCACCGGCTCGATCGGCCGGGGCGGCGCGGACACCGGCCCAGGTGGGTCGGTCGCCAGGCGCGCATGACGGTGTACGTCGTGGAGCACCCCGTCGCCATGGTCCAGCGCCGACCGCTCCACGCCCTCGAACGCGAAGCCGCAGCGGGCAGCCACTGCGCAGGACGCCGGGTTGCCGACCGCGTGGATCAGCGACACCCGGGCGAGCCC
>DASVBJ010000268.1:0-18923 GCA_036375895.1 Actinomycetes bacterium
GGCCGCGCAGGGCTCCGGCAACGGGCAGGAGCAGGTCGAGCGGCGCGTGGCCGAGCTCGAGCAAAGGGTCGAGGCGCTCACCGGCGAGCAGCCGCCGCCGGGGCGGTAGGCATGTCCCCGCTCTACGCCTACGGCGTGCTGTCGGCGGACAACACCCGCTCGGCCGGCCAGCCACCCCTGCCACCGGGCGTGGCGGGGTCGGAGGTCCACCTTGTCGCTGCGGGCGAGCTCGCGATGGCAGTCAGCGCGGTCCCCAGCGAGGACTTCGCGCAGGACCGGCTCGCTTCGCGCCTCGAAGATGCCGAGTGGACCGCGGCGCTGGCCCAGGCCCACTTCGACGTGGTCGAGGCACTCTTCGCCCAGGGTCCGCTGCTCCCGTTGCGCATGTGCATCGTCTTCCAGTCGGCGGACCGCGTCCGGGCCGCGCTGGCCGACCGTGCGCCCGTGCTGGCGTCGACGCTCGACCGGCTCGCGGGCTCCGCCGAGTGGTCCGTCAAGGTCGTCCGTCGGCCAGCACGATCCGGTGGCCCACCGGTGCCGGCCGAGCCGGCGGCGACGAGCGGGGCCGACTACCTCAAGCGGGCCGCTGCCCGGCGCGACGAGCGACAGGACGCCGGCCTCGCCCGGGCCCGCTTCGTGGAACGGCTGCGCGGGCAGCTCGCCCCTGTCGTCTCGGCGGACCGGGATGCTCCCGCGGCCTCCGGCCACCTTCTCCGTGCCAGCTATCTGGTCCGCACCGACGCGGCGCCGGTGTTCCTGCGGGTGATCGAGGACGCCAACGCCGCAGCCGAGCGGCTCGGCCTCACCGTCGAGATCGCCGGACCGTGGGCGCCGTACTCCTTCGTGCCCCGGCTGCAGGAGGCGTCGTGACCGCCGAGGCGGCCGCGTTCGGGGACGGAAGCCTGGTCGACCTCCTCGACCGGCTGCTCGCCGGAGGGGTCGTCATCGCGGGTGACGTCACGCTCTCCATCGCCGACATCGACCTCGTGCGGGTACGCCTGCTGGCGCTCGTCTCGTCCGTCGGGACCATCACCCCCGAGATCCCGGCACCGGAGCCGGTGGGCTGATGCTGCTGTCCGCCATCGTCGACGAGCCGCCGCAGGGCACGGAGGTCCTGGAGGTGGACGGTCTGACTGCCGTCCTGCTGCCGGACGGCGTGGACCAGGAGCCCGGGGCGTTGCTGCTCCGCCAGGCCGCGGCCGTGGCGGCCCTGATGGACGACTGCCCGGCGGTCCTCCCGGTCCGGGCCGGCACCCGCGTGCGGGACCACCACGAGGTGCGTGAGCTGCTGTCGGCCCGGCACGACGAGTTCCGCGAGGGCCTCGACCGGGTCCGTGGCTGCGTGGAGGTCGGCGTGCGCATCGCCCTGGCCGACGACGAGCCCAGCGAGGCCGGCGAGGCCGGTCGGGGCGACGGGCGCGCCTACCTGGTCCGGCGGACGCGGGCGTGGCGCCGGGCCGACGACCTGGTCCGGCGGCTCTCCGGATGCCTCGCCCTGCCCGGCGTACGGGACGTCGCGGTCCTCGCCTGCACCCCGGCGACGGTGAAGGTGTCCGTGCTGGTCGAGCGGGTGCGCCTGGACGCCGTCCGGTCCGCTCTCGTGGACGCGGTCGGGCCGGGGCAGGGGGACGTCGTGGTGGCAGGCCCGTTCCCGCCGTACAGCTTCACGACGTCGCGACCGCGTGGGCGGCCCGCATGACGTCGCCCGGGTTCGACGACTGGCCCGACCTCGAGGCGACCCGGACGTCCCTCGACGCGCTCGCCGGCCGGGTGGAGGCGGACCCGGACAAGGTCGAGAAGGGCCTGGCGCAGCTCGTGCTGTCGCTGGTCGAGCTGCTGCGGCAGCTGATGGAGCGCCAGGCCATCCGCCGGGTCGAGGCGGGTGGCCTCAGCGACGATCAGGTCGAGCGGCTCGGGACGACCCTGATGCTGCTGGAGCGGCGGATGGGCGAGCTTCGCGAGATCTTCGGCCTGACCGAGGAGGAGCTCTCGCTGGACCTCGGACCCCTCGGGCGGACCGTGTAGCCCCGGTCTCAGCCGGCCAACCGCTCGACCGCGGCGGCGAGGATGCCTGCGACATTCTCCTCGGCGAAGAACTCGGCAGGTGACGTGACTCCGGCGTTCATCCGCACGAACCCGTCCATCGCCTCCTGGTTGCCGTGCACCGCTGCGAGCAGCTGCTGGAGCTCCGGAGGGGGCGGCTTCAGGGCGGCGATCTCGAGGGTGAGCTCGTACATCGCCAGCACGTGCTCGTCCCGTGTGGCCTGGTACGCCGCCATGGCCTGGTCGAAAGGCCGCGCGCCGGCGAACGTGTCGTCCAGAGCCGCCGCGCACAGCTCGGCGTCCCGGAACGCGTCCTGGATCCCCTGGGCGGTGATGAAGTCCTTGTTGTATCCCGCGTCCCCCACCAGCGCCCAGCCGGGCCCGTAGGGAGTCCGGAAGTAGTTGCGCACCGCGGTGCCGACGAAGCGCGCCTCGCGGGTGGCCGTCCGGACCCGGTCGGCGAAGTCGGGTGCCAGGTCCAGCATCTTGAGGAAGTTGCCCTCGATGTCCTGCCTGTTCGCGTCGAGCTCCGCGACCGGCCAGCCACCCACGACGAGTGTCAGGTCATCGTTGGTGGGCCAGGCGGCGAAGCCTCTGCTCGGGCGCACGTACGTCTCGAAGCGCCCGTCCATCGGCAGGCCGCTCCAGTAGCTGTAGTAGGCGGCCAGCAGCGGCGACCGCTCGTTGTACTGCTGCGCCCTGACTGCCCGTGCGACGAGCGAGTGGCGGCCGTCCGCGCCGACGACCACGCGGGCTCGCTCGGTCACCGGCCGGCCGCCCTTGCCGTGGCCGCGGACGCCGGTGACGCGCCCGTCCTCGAGGATCACGTCCTCGACGGAGTAGCCCTCACGGACCTCGGCCCCGGACTCTGCCGCGGCGTCGAGAAGCAGCTTGTCGAGAACCGTACGGCGAGGCGCATACGCGACCGGGGCGGTGTCGGTGCCGGGGGCACCGGAGATCGTGAACGGGCCGAAGTCGAACGCGTACGTGTCGATGGGTGGGCACCCGGACTCGAGGAGCCGGTCGAGCAGGCCCCACCTCGCCAGCGCCGCGACACCTGGTGGGTGCACGAGATGGGTGGAGATCGTGTCGCTCGGGAACGTGGCCCGGTCGACCACGAGGACCCGGTATCCCTTGCGGGCCAGCAGCATCGCGGTCGGGGCCCCTGCGCAGCGCGCGCCCACCACGATCGCGTCGTACCTGCTCTCTGCCATCTCGTCCTCCCGGCGGTGCTCTTGCGGGCAGGCTGGCGCCGGTGCGGCGAGGAAGTAACGGGGAGATCCCCTATCTAGGGGCTGATGTTCTCCCGGGTGGCGTAGGCGGCCGCCTCGGCCCGGTTCCGGAGGCCCAGCTTGGCCAGCAGGCTGCCCACGTGGTGCTCGACCGTCTTGCGGGTGATGTAGAGCCGGTCGCCGATCTCCGGGTTGGACAGACCGGCACCGAGGAGCTGGAGGACCTCCGCCTCCCGCCTGGTCAGGGCACCCACGCCCTTGGGCCCGGTCCGGATCGGCGCGCCGAGCGACCGCAGCAGCGCGCCCGCAGCGTCCGCGTCCCGCCCCGCCTCCAGGCGCTCGAACAGCTCGAGCGCCGCCTTGGCCTCGGCCACGGCGACCTCGGGGGAGCGTTCGGCGAGAGCGCGAGCCAGCTCCAGGCGCGTCCGGGCGAGCTCCATGGGCAGCTGGGCCCGGGCGAAACCCTCGACCGCGTCGTGCAGGCAGGCGCGCGCGTCCCCCTGCCCGCTGGCCACGCAGACGCGTCCCTTCGCGAGCGCGGCGAGCGCGCGCAGGTACGGCCCGCGTTGCGCCTGCGCGACGTGCCGGAGGCGACGCGTCGTGCGCTCGGCCTCGTCGAGGTCTCCCTCCTCGAGGTGGACGTCGACGAGGAGCGCGAGCAGGGGCCCCAGCATGGTGGATTCCCCGACGGTCGGCACCGCGTCGTCCGGACCCGCGGTGGCCCGTTCGAGCAGATCGCGTGCGATCGCCGTCTGGCCGCGCGCGAGATGCAGGGCGGCCATCGTTCGCACCGCGTCCGGGTGCGGTTCCAGCCCCTTCAGGAGCTGTGCCGCCTCCTCGAGGCGGCCTTGCCGGACCCGCAGGTCCGCCAGGCGGATCATGGGCGCCTCACGCCGGGGTATGCCCTGCTCGAAGTGCCGGGCGGCCTCGACGAGCTCGGCCTCCGCCTCCGCCCACCGCCCGGCGGCCGTCAGGATGCCTCCGTAGTGGGCGCGGCAGAACGCGGCGACGACGTTCCTCCGCCTCATGATGTCCGCAGCCGCCCGCATCCACTGGTCCGCGCGCGGGACGTCGTTGACCAGCTCGCACGCCCAGAAGAACCCGCAGAAGATCGAGTCCATCGTGGCCACGTCGCTCAGCTCGCCGGCGCACACAGCGGCCAGCGCCTCGTCGAAGTGGACCAGCCCCTCTTCGACGCGGTCGGTCATGACGAAGACGCCACCGAGGTAGCTGAGCGCCTCGAACTCGATGTCGGGCGCGTCGAACCGTCGCCCCAGCGCGATCGCCTCGCGCAGCAGCGCCTCACGCACCCGCGCGTCAGGCTCCGAGTAGGCCCTGACGATGAGCGCCCAGCCGCGCTCAGGTCGATCCTCGCCGGCCTCCTCGAGGATGGTGCGGGCCCGCGCGTACCAGCCACTCTGGACGGCCCAGTCGCCGAGGACGTTCCCGATGATCCAGGCGACTGCTCGCGCCGCCCGGCCGGCAGCCATGTGCTCGCGTTCCCGGCGGTACGCGGCGTAGGCCCGCTCGTAGAGCGTCGCCGACACGGCGTACTCGCGCTGGAGGTACAGCGCCTCCGCCAGGCCTTCGAGCACCTCGCCCGACTCGCCGTCGGCGAGGGCCTGCTCGAACGCGTCCCGCGCCGCTGCGGCGTCGCCGTCGCGCAACGCCGCCCAGCCCTCCTCGACCAGGGCAGAGCCCACGAGCCGATGATGGCACCGCCGCGCCCGGGCAGGGAGTGCCCGGGAACGCCGACGGCCGGGTCCCTCTGAAGGAGACCCGGCCGTCGTGGCGTCGGGGTGGCGGGATTTGAACCCACGACCTCTGCGTCCCGAACGCAGCGCGCTGCCAAACTGCGCTACACCCCGGTGGAGCCCGGCAAGTCTAGCCGAGCCCGGGGGGTGCCTCGACCGTCAGGCCGCCGCCACCAGCGTGAGCAGCGTCGCCTCCGGCGGGCAGGCGAAGCGGACCGGTGCGTACGGCGAGGTGCCGAGGCCGGCGGACACGTGCAGGAACGCGCGCTCGCCGGCCACCCGGTGCTCGGAGAGCCCCTTGGCCTGCCGGCGCGGCAGGTCGCAGTTGGTCACCAGGGCGCCGAAGCCCGGCAGGCACAGCTGGCCGCCGTGGGTGTGCCCGGCGAGGATCAGCCGGAAGCCGTCGGCGGTCATCGCGTCGAGCACGCGGCGGTAGGGCGCGTGCGTGACCCCGATGCTGAGGTCGGCGGCCGGGTCGGCAGGGCCGGCGACCTCGTCGTAGCGGTCGCGGTGGATGTGCGGGTCGTCGGTGCCCACCAGCTCGATCTCGCGGTGGTCGGCCTTGATCCGGCCGCGCGCGTTGTCGAGGTCGAGCCACCCGGCGCCTGCCAGGCCGTCACGGAGGTCCTCCCACGGCAGGTGCCCGCCGTGGATGCGCCGCTGGCCGCCGTTCGGCAGGAGGTAGCGGGCGGGGTTCTTGAGGACGGGCTCGTGGTAGTCGTTGGACCCCATCACGAACACGCCGGGACGCTCGAGCAGCGGCCCCAGGGTGTCGAGCACGGCCGGCACCGCCTCCGGGTGGGCCAGGTTGTCGCCGGTGTTGACCACCAGGTCAGGCTCCAGGCCGGCCAGCGCCCGCACCCACTCGCGCTTGCGGCGCTGGGTGGGGCCGAGGTGCAGGTCGGACACGTGCAGAACACGCAAGGGGCGCGCACCGGGCCGGAGCACCGGCACCTCGACCCGGCGCAGCCGGTACGAGCGGGCCTCGTAGCCCGCCGCGTAACCGAGGCCGGCGGCGCCGGCTGTGAGCAGGGCGAGGGAGAGCGAGGTGGTTCGTCGCATCCCTCCATGCTGACAGACTGGCCGCCATGACCCGTCTCAAGGACCAGCTCCAGGCAGACCTCACGGCGGCCATGAAGGCCCGCGACGAGCTCCGTTCGGCGACCCTGCGGATGGTCCTCACCGCTGTGCGCAACGAAGAGGTCGCCGGCAAGACCGCCCGCGAGCTCTCCGACGACGAGGTGGTCGCCGTGCTGACCCGCGAGGCCAAGAAGCGGCGCGAGGCGGCGGAGGCGTACGACGGGGGCGGCCGACCCGAGCGTGCGGAGCGCGAGCGCGCGGAGGGTGTGGTGATCGACGGCTACCTGCCCGCCCAGCTGACCGACGACGAGCTGCAGCAGCTGGTCGCGGCAGCGATCGCGGAGGCGAGCGCGGAAGGACCCCGCGCGATGGGCCAGGTCATGAAGGTGCTCACGCCGCGAACCGCCGGTCGCGCCGAGGGCAGCCGGGTGGCGGCCGAGGTGCGGCGCCAGCTCGGCTAGCGCGGTGGCGGCGTCGTGCAGCCCGGTTTCCCCGGCTTGCAGTGGAAGGTCGGGAACGTGAAGGTGGGCTGCGGCTGCGGCGTCGGCGCCGCGGGCGGCCCATCACTCACGAAGATCGTGACGACCTGTCCGGGGTAGACGGCCGCGCCGGTCCCCGGTGACGTGTACGCGACGGTGCCCGCCGGCGCGGCGAGAGTCTTCACCTTCTTGCCGGACACCTCGGCCTTGAGGCCGGCCGCCTCGATGACCTGGCTGGCCTGGTCGACGCTCATGCCGGTGACCTGCGGGACGCGGACCGCGTTGCCCTTGACCACCTCGTCGGGGGCCTTGGCGAAGTTGCTGACCGGCCTGCCGGCGAGAGCGGCCAGCATGGTCTCCCGCCAGATCGGGCCGGGCAGGCAGCCGCCGCAGACGTCGCGGTAGAAGGTGCCGCCGATCGTGCGGTTGGTGAGGGGGTAGCCGCCGCGCGGCGGGGAGGGGTTCCCTGCCCAGACCGCGGTGGCCAGGTCCGGCGTGTACCCGATGAACCACACCGAGACCCGCCGGTTGGTGGTGCCGGTCTTGCCGGCGGCGGGTCGGTCGATGGCCGCGCGCTTGCCGGTGCCGTTCTTGATCACGCCCTGGAGCAGCTCGTTGATGCCGTCGGCGATGCGCTGGTCGAGCACCTCTTTGCAGTCCGCCCGCGGGACGTCCAGGCTCCGCCCGGCCGGGTCCACGACCTGGCTGATGGCGATCGCAGAGCAGTGGGTTCCGCGCGCCGCGAAGGTCGCATAGGCCTCCGCCATCGACAGCGGCGACACCTCGTTGGCGCCGAGCACGAAGGACTTGACCTGCTGCAGCGGCTCGCCGTCGGCCCGGGTGATGCCCAGCTCCCGGGCGATCGTGGACGGCCGGCAGACACCTACCCGCTGCTCCAGCTGGGCGAAGTAGGTGTTGATCGAGCCCTCCATGCCGGTCTTGAGGGTGTAGTTGCCGTTCTCGCGCTTGGTCTCGTTGAACGGCTTCCACTCGTCCTTCAGGACCCCGCTGCAGGACTTCACGTCGCCGATCGCCTTCTGGTACGGCGAGAAGATCCGGTAGTCGAAGGGGTAGCCCTGCTCGAGCGCGGCCGCGGCGACGAACGGCTTGAACGTCGACCCGGCCTGGAAGCCGCTGCTGCCGCCGTAGGCCCGGTCGGTCGCCGGGTTGAACTTGATCTGGCCCTTGCCGTCGCCGAACCCACGGCTCACAGCCATCGCCTTGACCTCACCGGTGCCGGGCTCGACGGACACGACGGTCGAGGCGACCTTGTCGGTGGGCCGGACGTGTCGCTTGAGTGCGGCCTGGGCCGCCTGCTGCGCCTTGCGGTCGAGGGTCGTGGTGACCGTGAGGCCGCCGCGCAGCAGCAGGCGGAGGCGCTCCTGGCGCGTCGCGCCGAACGCCGCGTCGTTGAGCAGGATCTTCAGGACGTACTCGCAGTAGAAGGGTGCCGCGGAGGTCTCGCAGCCGTTGCCGGAGTTCTTGGGCACCCGCAGCGCCAGCTTGGAGGCCTTGGCCGCGGCCACGGCCTTCTCGTCGGCGTACCCGAGCTCTTCCATCCGCGTCAGGACCACGTTGCGCCGCTCCAGCGCGCGCTTCGGGTTGCGGGTGGGGTCGTACGCGGTCGGCTGCTGCACGATGCCGGCCAGCATCGCCGCCTGCGGCAGCGTCAGCTGCTTGGCGCTGCGGCCGAAGTAGTGGTGGGCGGCGGCCTCGACGCCGTAGGCCCCCGCGCCGAAGTAGGCGATGTTCAGGTAGCGCTCGAGGATCTGGTCCTTGGTGAGCTTGTCCTCTATTGCCACGGCGTAGCGCAGCTCGCGCAGCTTGCGCCCGTAGGACTGCTCGGTGGCGGACTTCTGGGCCTCGATGCGGGCCGCCTTGTCCTTGATGTTCTGCGCCGACTCCAGGAGCACCTGCTTGACGTACTGCTGGGTCAGCGTCGACCCGCCCTGGACGTCGTCGCCCGCCTGGTTGTTGATGAACGCGCGCAGGGTCCCCCGCAGGTCGATGCCGCCGTGCTCGTAGAACCGGGAGTCCTCGATCGCCACGATCGCCTGGCGCATGACGGGGGCGACATCGCTGAGCGGGACGGAGACGCGGTTCTCGAAGAAGAAGGTGGCGATCTGCGTGCCGTCGGCGGCCAGGATGCGCGAGCGCTCGGGCAGCGGCGGCGTCTGCAGCTCGGCGGGAAGGCTCTCGAAGCCGTTCGCGCCTTCCCGCGCGGCGAGCCCGAGGGTGCCGAGGACGGGCAGCGCCAGCCCGGCGACGAGCACGCCGGACAGCACGCTCACCCCGAGGAAGAGGGCGAGACGCGAGACGAACCCCGTCTCGGCCTGGGGACGCAGTGCGGCCATGCAGGAGAGGGTACGTGGCGAGCCGACGGTGTCAGTCCGATAGTCCGTACTGACTAGGTCAAATTGGGCCGAACGGTTCTGTTGACCGAACCGTCCGGTTCCGTACCGTCCCAAGCGCGGCGCGATCAGCGCCAGTGATCCACCAGCACGGCACGGTGAGGACGGACCCACAATGACATGGGTAGATGACTGGGCCTCCAGGGGGGCTTGCCGGACCAGCGACCCGGACACGCTGTTCGTCCAGGGCGCTGCACAGAACCGCGCGAAGGCCGTCTGCATGGGCTGCCCGGTGCGCACCGAGTGCCTGTCGGACGCTCTCGACAACCGGGTCGAGTTCGGCGTCTGGGGTGGCATGACCGAGCGTGAGCGCCGCGCCCTGCTCCGGCGCCGCCCGAACATCACCTCGTGGCGGCAGCTGCTCGAGACGGCTCGCGACGAGTACGAGCGGGGCCTGCGGGCCGATCAGCTTCCGGTGGCGATGTAGCCACCCGAGGGAAGTGGTCCGGGGCGGTCCGAGGAGGGGCGGGCCGCTCCGGTCGGCTTCCCGGTGCCGATGGCCCCGCGGCCGGTCGGTCTCAGCTCGCCGCGAGCGCCGTGCCGATCACCCGCAGCCCGGCGAGGTCGTGGACGTCACCCGGTTGGGCCGGGACGTCGGCGACCGGCACCCGCGGGTGCGCCGCGGTGAAGCTTCCCCGCAGGTGCTGCTCCCTGTTGATCAGCCGCATCCGGTCGGCGTGCAGCCGGAGCAGACCGGCGGTCAGCTGGTGGTCACCCTGCTCCTCGAGCGTCTCCGCCCCCGCGAGCGCCCTCTCGGCGGACAGCTCGGGCGCCGCGGTGACGTGGACCCGGTTGAGCACCAGCCCGGCCAGTGGCATGTCCTCCTCGCCCAGCCGCTCCACGAAGTACGAGGCCTCCCGGAGCGCGTCGCGCTCCGGCGCGGCGACCACGACGAACGCCGTCCCCGCCGCCTGGAGCAGCTGGTACGTCGTGTCGGCCCGCTCGCGGAAACCGCCGAACATCGTGTCCAGGGCAGCCACGAACGTCTGCGCGTCCTTGAGCACCTGCGCCCCGAGGATCTTCGTGAGCGCCCCGGTCACCACCCCGAAGCCGGCGCCCAGCACCTTGAGGTAGGCCCGGCCGCCCGTGCGCGCACCGCCCATCAGCACCCGGATGAACCGGCCGTCGAGGAAGGACCCGAGTCGTTTCGGCGCGTCGAGGAAGTCCAGCGCCGACCGGCTCGGCGGGGTGTCCACGACGATGAGGTCCCACCGCTCCTGCGCCCGGAGCTGGCTCAGCTTCTCCATCGCCATGTACTCCTGCGTGCCGGCGAAGCTCGAGGACAGCGACTGGTAGAAGGGGTTGTCGAGGATGGCCTGGGCGCGTTCCGGGCTGGCGTGGGCGAGGACGACGTCGTCGAACGTCCTCTTCATGTCCAGCATCATCGCGTGCAGCTCGCCGCCGGCCGCGCCGTCGACGCCCTTGACCCGGCGCGGGGTGTTGTCCAGCTCGGTCAGGCCCATCGACTGGGCCAGCCGACGGGCCGGGTCGATGGTGAGCACCACGACGTTGCGGCCGTGCTCGGCGGCGCGCAGGCCCAGCGCGGCGGCGGTCGTCGTCTTGCCGACCCCGCCCGAGCCGCAGCAGACGATCACCCGGGTGGTGGGGTCGTCGAGCACCCGGTCGAGATGCAGCACCGGTGGCGCAGCGGCGGGGGTCATGCGGCGCCCTGCCGGCACAGCTGGTCGGCGAGCTGGTAGAGCCCGCCGAGGTCGACGCCGTCGGGCAGCAGCGGCAGCTCGTAGGTGGGCCGGTCCAGCGCCTTGAGGCTGCGTCGCCCCGCCTTCTCCAGCGCCACCCGCTCGGCGTGCTCGGCGGCCTCCTCGAGCAGCGACCGGCCCACCCGCTCGCCGGAGCGCAGGAGGCCGGCGGCGGCGAGGCCCGACTCGACCGCGGCCAGGTCCAGGCGTCCCTTGGCGGCCGCCGTGAGCTCGGCCGGCTTGAGCAGGGGCACCCGCACGGCGTTGACGAAGATCCCGCCGACCGGCAGCCCGGCCTTGGCCAGCTCCTCGGCGGCGTCGCACGTCTCCTGAACGGGCATCTCCTCGAGCAGCGTGACGATGTGCACGGTGGTCTGGGGCGAGCGCATGAGGGACATGATCGAGTCGGCCTGCCCGCGGATCGGTCCCATCTTGGCGAGGCCCGCGACCTCCGCGTTGACGCCGAGGAACCGAGTGATCCGGCCGGTCGGCGGCGCGTCCAGCACGACGGCGTCGTACACCCGGCCGTCCCCCCGGCTGCGCCGCACCGCCTCGTACACCTTGCCGGTGAGCAGCACGTCGCGCAGGCCGGGCGCGATCGTGGTGGCGAAGTCGATGGCGCCGATGCGGCGCAGACCGCGTCCGGCCCGGCCGAGCTTGTAGAAGAGCTCGAGGTACTCCAGCAGCGCGGCCTCGGCGTCGACCGCCAGCGCGTAGACGTCGCCGCCCGCGGGGCCGACCGCGACCTTGCGTTCCTCGTAGGGCAGCGGCGGCACGTCGAAGAGCTGGGCGATGCCCTGGCGCCCCTCGACCTCGACGAGCAGGGTGCGGTGGCCCTCGCCGGCCAGGGCCAGCGCGAGCGCGGCGGCCACCGTGGTCTTGCCGGTGCCGCCCTTGCCGGTGACGACGTGCAGCCGCACGCCCTCCCAGTCGTAGTCGTGGGCGGCCATGGTGGCGAGCCTAACGATCCGGCTCGGCACGCCGGGCGACCCTCCCCGGACTTCCATGATCGTGAGGGATCGCGGGCGTCACCACGTGGTGGAGGGCACCCAGGCGCCGTGGACGTCGCGCAGCCGGCCGACGATCTCGCCGACGGTGGCGTAGGCCCGTACCGCTGCCACGCACGCGGGCACGACGTTGTCTCCGGTCGCCGCGGCGTCCCGGACGTCGGCCAGCGCCGACCCGACGGCCGCCTCGTCCCGGCGCGAGCGCAGCGCGGCCAGCGCCTCGGCCCGCCCGCGTTCCAGACCCGGGTCGACGGTGAACACCTCCAACGGCGGGGTGGACGACGCGTGCCGGTTGACCCCCACCACGGCGCGCTCCCCGCTCTCGACCTCGCGGGCATGCTCGTAGGCGGCGTCGGAGAGCTCGCGGGCGAACCAGCCCGACTCGATGCACGCCAGCGCTCCGCCGCGCCGCTCCACGTCGGCCATCGCGTCGAGGATGCGGCGCTCGAGGTCGTCGGTGAGCGCCTCCACGGCGTAGGACCCGGCGAGCGGGTCGACGGTCTCGGTCAGCCCCGTCTCGAGCGCGACGACCTGCTGGGTGCGCAGCGCGAGGGTCGCGGCGGCCTCGGTCGGCACGCCCAGCGCCTCGTCGTACGCGGACACGTGCAGGGTCTGTACGCCGGCCAGGGCCGCCGCCATCGCCTCGACCGTCGCGCGGGTGACGTTGTTCAGGGGCTGCTGGGCGGTCAGCGACGATCCGGCGGTGAAGGCGAAGATGCGCAGCTGCTGCGAGCGGGGGTCCGCCGCGCCGTACGTCTCGCGCATGAGCCGGGCCCAGACCCGCCGGGCGGCGCGGAACTTCGCGACCTCGGGGAGGAAGTCCATGGTGATCGCGAGGAACGTGAACAGCGTGGGCGCGACGTCGTCGACCGGCAGCCCGCGGCGCACGCACTCGTCGAGGTAGGCCCGGGCGTTGGCGAAGGTGAACGCGATCTCCTGCACGGCGTCGGCGCCGGACTCCCGGATGTGGTAGCCCGACATGGCGAGCGGCACCCACCGCGGCACGTGCCGGGCGACGTGCTCGATCGTGTCGACGGCGAGCCGGAGCGACGGCTCGGGCGGGAAGATCTGGGTGCCGCGGGCGACGAACTCCTTGAGCACGTCGTTCTGGATGAACAGGCCGAACGTGCCGGGGTCGACACCGCGCTGCTCCGCGAGCGCCACGAACATCGCGGCCCAGACGTAGCCGATGGAGTTGGCGGTCGTGCGCACCTGGCTGATCCGCTCGAGCGGGATGCCGTCCATCAGGGTCTCGATGTCGGCGAGCGAGTCGATGGCCACGCCGACCCGGCCTACCTCGCCGGCGGCCCGCGGGTCGTCGGAGTCCAGGCCCATCTGGGTCGGCAGGTCGAGCGCGACGGAGAAGCCGGTCACGCCGGCGTCGAGCAGGGCCCGGAACCGCTGGTTGGACTGCTCCGGGGTGCCGAACCCGGCGTACTGGCCCATGATCCACGGGGTCGGCTCGGCCGAGACGCCGCGGGTAAAGGGGTACTCGCCCGGACGTTCCGCACCGTCCGGCGCGTAGTCCGCCCGCAGCCGGAACCGGGTCACGGCAGGCCCTCCTGCGCGAGCTCGGCGCGCAGGACCTTCTTGGCGATCTTCCCGGTGGCGTTCAGCGGGAAGGCGTCCACCCGGCGCAGGTCCTTGGGCTTCTTGTACGACGAGAGCCGCGCCCGGCAGTGTGCGAGCACCTCGTCGTCGGTGACCGTGGCCCCGTCGTGGACCGTGTAGAGCGCCGTCACCCGCTGGCCCCAGTCGGGGTCGTCCACGCCGAGAACGGCGACCTCCGCCACCCCGGGCACCTCGGCGATCACGTCCTCGACCTCGCGCGGGTAGATGTTGTAGCCGCCGGAGATGATCATGTCGCCCTTGCGGTCGACGAGGTAGAGCCGCCCCTCCGCGTCCAGGCGCCCCAGGTCGCCGGTGTGCAGCCAGCCGTCGACGACGGCCTTGGACAGGTCCCGGCGGTCACCGGCGTGCCAGTACCCGCGCATCACGTGGTCGCCGCGGGTCACGACCTCGCCCACCTCGCCGACGGGCACCGGCCGGCCGGAGTCGTCCACCACCGCGAGCTCGACGCCCAGCGCCGGCCGGCCGGCCGACGTCAGGAGCTCGGTCTCGCCCGCCAGACCGCGTTCGTGGTCGGTCGCGTCCAGCACCGTCACGGGCGGGATCGCCTCGACCAGGCCGTAGTACTGCACGAGGTGCGGTGTGAGCCGGTCGTGCGCCTGGCGCATCTGCTCGGCCGGCATCGGCGCCCCGGCGTAGCCCAGCATCCGCAGCCCGCGCAGCCGCTCGCGGTCGACGTCGGGCCGGGCCAGCAGCCGGGCGACCATGGTCGGCACCAGGGCCGTGTGCGTCGCCCCGCGCCGCTCGACCGCGTCGACGAACGCCTCCGGGTCCCAGGTCGGCAGCACCAGCTGGGTCGCCCCGGCCACGAGGAACGGCAGCACGAACAGCCCGCTGGTGTGCGTGACCGGCCCGGCGTGCAGGTAGACGTCGGTGGGCGCCGGCGGCCCGCCCAGCACGTCCGCGGTCATGTTCACCACGCTGGCGAACCAGTTGCGGTGGGTGCGCTGCGCGCCCTTCGGTGCCCCCGTGGTGCCACTCGAGTAGTGCAGCCCGGCGAGCTCGTCGGCGCCGACCGGGTCGAGGGGCCGGGTGCTCGCCCCGGCCACGAGCCCGTCGTACGCCGTGCCCGGCCCGTCGCCGACGACCACCGTGCGGGCGGGGCCCAGCCCCGACCGCAGGGCGTCGGTCTCGGCGGCGAAGCGGGCGGCGTAGACGAGGGCCGCCGCGCCGGAGTCGTCGGCGATCCTGGCCCAGTCGTCGGGGTGCAGCCGGTGGTTGAGGGCGACCCGGACCAGGCCGGCGCTGCGGATCGCCAGGTCGGTCTCGACGTAGCTGCGGCTGTTGGTCTGCAGGTCCAGCACCCGGTCACCCGGTCGCAGGCCGAGGGCGAGCAGGCCGTTCGCGACCCGGGTCACCCGGTCACCGAGCTCGGCGAAGGTCAGCGCCCCCTCGGGGCCGTCGAGCGCGACCCGGTCGGCGAACCGCCGGGCCGCCCGGCCCACGAGCTGCCCGACGTCCATCAGCGCCCACCGCCCGCAGCGGGCGCGACGTAGGCGGCGTCCAGCACCCGCACCCCCACCGGCAGCACGGCCACCGGGTTGAGGTCGAGCTCGTAGCCGTCCGGCCAGCCGGCGACGAGGTCCGAGAGGTCGGCGAGCAGGCGCACCAGGGCCTCGGTGTCCAGCGGCGGCCGGCCGCGCACGCCGCGCAGCACGGCCGCCCCGCGCAGCTCGCCGAGCATGTCGCGGGCGTCCTGCGCGCCGATCGGCAGCAGCCGGAACACCGCGTCGTCGACCACCTCGGTGAGCACGCCGCCCGACGCCAGCGTCACGACCTGGCCCAGCGGCGTCGCCGCGACCCCGACGAGGACTTCCGCGCCGCCATCGACCTGCTCCTCGACCAGCACCGAGCCACCGAGCGCGGCCAGCCGGTCGAACACCGCGGCTGCGTCCTCCGGCGTGACGCCCACCGCCACCCCGCCGGCCTCCGTCTTGTGCAGGAGCCCGGGGACCACCGCCTTGAGCACGGCCCGCCCGCCGAGCTCGCGGACCGCGGTCACGGCGTCCTCGGCGCCGGACGCGAGACGGCCGCGGGCCACCGGCAGCCCAGCGCCCGCGAGCAGCGCCTTGACCTCCACCTCCGACGCGCCCGGCACCGGCACCTCCGCGGCCCGGTCAGGCCCGGCCGGCGGCTCGGGCCGAGCGGGGCCGGCCGACTGGCTGGTCCGCCGGAGGGCGGCAAGGGCACGGACGGCGCGGGCGGGGGTGGGGTACGCCGGGATGCCGGCCGCCCTCAGGGCGGCGCCCGCCTTGGGTGCGAGGAAGTCCGCCCCCGTCCTGGCGACCAGGATCGGCTTGCCGGTGCGTCCGGCGGCCCGCGCCAGCGAGTCGACGATGCGGTCGACGTCGTCGCCGGTGAGCACGCAGAAACAGGCGACGACCGCGTCCACCGCGTGGTCGTCGGCGACCACGTCGAGGCAGCGGTCGAAGAGCGCGGGGTCGCTCATGACGGTGGCCGTCACGTCGACCGGGTTCGCGACCGCGCCGAAGGCCGGGACGACCTCGGCGAGCACGGCGGTCGTCTCCGCGGACAGGGCGGCAAGCTCGAGGCCTGCCTCCGCGATCGCGTCAGCCGCGAGGATGCCCGACCCGCCACTGGTGGTCACCACCGCGACGCGCGGGCCGGCCGGCCGGCGCGGCTGTTCGAAGGCGTCGCCGAGGTCGAGCAGGTCCTCGACGTCGCGGGCGCGGGCGATGCCCAGCTGGCGGAGCACCCCGTCGACCACCCGGTCGCTCGCGGCCAGGGCGCCGGTGTGCGACGCGGCTGCCCGGGCGCCGGCGTCGGTGCTGCCGGCCTTCAACAGCGCGACCGGCTTGCCGAGCGCGGCCAGGCGGCGCAGGGCCGCGCCGTCGGCCAGCGACTCGACGTACCCGATCACGCCGGTGCAGTCGGGGCGGGCGAGCAGCTCGGTGAGCACCTCGACCGCGCCCACATCGCTCTCGTTGCCGGTGTTGACGACCCAGCCGAGCCCGAGGCCGCGGGCCAGCGCGAGGCTGACCGCGCCGTAGCCCAGCGCGCCGCTCTGCGTCACGAAGCCGATCGACCCGTCCCGCACCGGCACGTCCTCGGCGCCGAACATCGGCGAGAACGAGGCGACCTGGCCGGTCCCGAACCCGACCGAGCCGATGCAGTTCGGCCCGACGACGCGGACGCCGCCCGCGCGGGCCCGGCGTACGACCTCGTCCTGCAGCGCCTTGCCCTCGGGCCCGGCCTCGGCGAAGCCCGACGACATGACCACGGCCACCGGCACCCCGGCCGCCGCGCAGTCGTCGATCGCGTCGGGGACGCGCTCGGCGGCCACCATGACCAGCGCGAGGTCGACCGGCCCCGGAGCCAGTCGGAGCGAGGGGTATGCGGGCAGGCCGAGCACCGACTCGGCCGACGGGTTGATGGGCAGGATCCGGCCGCGGTAGCCGTACCGCTGCAGGTAGGCGACGGGCAGGCGGCCGAGGGCGCCGGTGCGTTCGGTGGCGCCGATGACCGCGATGGACCGCGCGTCCCAAAGAGGTGCCAACGAGCTGCCCATGACCCGACGAACGTGTCACATCCGCATTTCGGTCGTCAAGAAGGCGACATACCGCGCGGCGATCACGCTGACCCATGACCCTGCCGTGCGGGTCGTTCGCCCCTTACGGCCGGCGTCGGGCCGACCGACTCTCGAGATGTGCCCGTTGGGGGCGCCGGCGCGCAGGGCCCGCCCCCAGCGGACAGACCTTCTTGCCGACCGTCATCCCTTGCCGGGCCGCCACCGCTGGTGCCGGGTGCCGGTGGCCCCCTCGCGGATCAGCTGCAGCCGCGGCTTGGGCCCGTCGGTGCGTCCCGACTGCGGTCGCCGGCTGCCGGCCTTGAAGGGGTCGGGCCAGTCCGCACCCGGCCCGGCGTACCCCTGCTCGGCCGCGGCGTGCAGCGTCCACTGCGGGTCGTAGAGGTGGGCCCGGCCCACGGCGCAGAGGTCGGCGCGCCCGGCCAGGACGATCGAGTTCACGTCGTCGTACGACGAGATCGCGCCCACCGCGATCGTCGCCACCCCCAGCTCGGCGCCCACCACGTTGCGGATCCGGTCGGCGTAGGGCGTCTGGTAGCTGCGGCCGTACGCCGGCCGCTCGGCCGGGGTCACCTGGCCCGTCGACACGTCGATCGCGTCCACGCCGTGCTCGGCGAAGGCCCGGGCGATCTCGACCGCGTCGTCCTCGTCGATGCCACCCTCGACCCAGTCGGTGGCCGAGATCCGCACGCTCATCGGCCGGTCCGCCGGCCACACCGCGCGGCACGCGTCGAACACCTCGAGCGGGTACCGCAGCCGGGCGGCCAGCGACCCGCCGTACTCGTCGTCGCGCTGGTTGGTCACCGGCGAGATGAAGCTCGAGAGCAGGTAGCCGTGCGCGCAGTGCAGCTCGAGCAGGTCGAAGCCGGCCCGCGCACCCATCTCGGCGGACCGGACGAACTGCTCGCGGATCTCTGCCAGGTCCGCATGGGTCAGCTCGCGCGGCACCTGGTTGCGCGGCGAGTAGGGGAGCGGCGACGGCCCCACGACCTCCCAGTTGCCGTCGGGCAGCGGCTCGTCGATGCCCTCCCACATCAGCTTGGTCGACCCCTTGCGACCGGAATGGCCGAGCTGCAGGCCGATCGCCGCGGTCGTCTGCCCGTGCACGAAGTCGACGATGCGCTGGTACGCCGCCTCGTGCTCGGGTGCGTACATCCCCGTGCAGCCTGGCGAGATCCTGCCCGGGGCCGACACGCAGACCATCTCGGTCATGACGAGCCCTGCCCCGCCGAGCGCCTTGCTGCCCAGGTGGGTGAGGTGGAAGTCGTTGGCCAGCCCGTCGACCGCCCGGTACATGTCCATCGGGGAGACGACGATGCGGTTCTTCAGCTCGAGCCCGCGCAGCCGGAACGGCTGGAACATCGGCGGTGCCCCCGGCCGCCCGGCCGGCCCGCTCGCGGCCTCCCCAAGATCGCCAGCGGGCCCGCCAACCTCCCCAAGATCGTCAGCCGCGCCCCCAAGATCGCCAGCGACCTTTGGGCGCGACACGCCGGCGTGTCGGCGCAACAAGGTCGCTGACGATCTTGAAGGGGTGTCGTGGGTGGGTGTGGGGTCGGCCTGCGACGCCGCGAACCAGTTGTCGACGGCCGCGACGAACTCGGGGTCGCGCAGCCGGAGGTTGTCGTAGGTGACCCGGCGGCTGCGGGTCATGATGTTGAAGGCGAACTGCAGCGGGTGCTGGTGGCAGTACTGCCCGAGGTTCTCGAACCACTCGAGGCTGGCCTGTGCCGCCCGCTGCGTGGACAGCACGACGGCCTTGCGCTCGGACTCGTAGGCCTCGAGCGCGGCGTCGACGGTGGGCTGCTCGTGCAGGCAGGCGGCTAGTGCGAGTGCGTCCTCCATCGCGAGCTTGGTGCCCGACCCGATGGAGAAGTGCGCGGTGTGCGCCGCGTCGCCGAGGAGCACGACGTTGCCGTGCCGCCACGACTCGTTGCGGACGGTGGCGAAGCTGACCCACCGGGAGTTGTTGGCGTGCACCGCGTGTCCGTCGAGGATGTCCGCGAACAGCTCGCGGATCCTCGCGATCGACTCCTCGTCGCTC
>DASVBJ010000290.1:0-3940 GCA_036375895.1 Actinomycetes bacterium
GTCGTGCTCGGCTACCACGTGGACTCGGGTGAGGTCGACGGGGTCGACGTCGGCGGGCTGAGCTTCGCGCTCGTGGTCGACGCGCCGCAGGTGATGTCGGAGGGCGGCTGGCGGGTCGGGGTCTACCTCGACTCGACGGCGAGCGCCGAGCAGAAGGAGAAGCTCACCGCGGTGGTGTCCGGCTCGCTGGGCGGGGCGCCCGCGGCGCTGACCCCGCTGATCGGCGAGATGCTCGGGGTCGAGTCCGCGCCGATGGACTACCGCGACGACGACGGGACCCACCGGCTCACCATCGGTGAGACCGTCGACATCGAGGTCGAGGACCTGACCGTGGGCCAGCTGCCCGAGCCGGTGCGGCTGGCCAACGTGGCCCACCCCTCGAACACCACGCTCACCGTCTCCCCCACCAAGCGCGCGACCGTCGACGCGTTCGGCATCGCCTACGGTCGCGAAGGAGAGAGCGGGTTCTCGGCGCCGTTCAGCTGGTCGGCGTGACCACGGCGACGGCGGCCGACCCGCTCGTACGGCGCCAGCTGACCTCGTGGCACGCGGTCGTCGTGCTGGTCGCGGCGGGCGTCGCCTGGGTCGGGCTGGTGCGGCTGGCCGGCTCGGACATGACCTCGGCGCGGGCGTTCATCCCGGCCTGGGCCTTGATGATGACCGCGATGATGCTGCCCGCGGTGGCGCTGGTGGCATCCCTCTACACCCGCACGATCACGCCGCCGTCCTGGGCCCGTCAGGCGACCTTCCTGCTCGGCTATCTCGTCGTCTGGGTGGGCACCGCGCTGCCGGCGTACGGACTCTCCGTCCTGGTGCAGCACGCCGTGACGCCGCACCCGACGGTGGCGCGGGTGACCGGGGCGGCGATCTTCGGCCTGTGCGGCGCGTACCAGCTCAGCGGGCTGAAGGACCGGTGCCTGCGGCACTGCCGGTCACCGCTCGGCCAGCTGATGCGCTATGCCTCGTACGCCGGGCGCGCGCGGGACCTGCGTGTCGGCCTGCACCACGCGGCGTACTGCCTGGGGTGTTGCTGGGCGCTCATGCTGCTGCTGTTCGCGTTCGGGACGATGGCGCTGCTGGCCGCTCTGGGTCTCACGGTGGTGGTCGTGCTGGAGAAGCTCACGCCGTTCGGGCCGCGGGTGGCGCGGGTGACGGGATGGCTGGCGTTGGTGCTCGCGGTGGCGGCGCTGGCCGTGCCGGACCTCGCGCCCGGGCTGGCGCCGATGGACTCGATGGTGTGAGGGGCGGGAGTGGCTGACTGGCACGACGTACGACGGGTCTGCCTGGGCCTGCCCGAGACCGACGAGCAGTCGTCGCGGGACGGGACGCCCGCGTGGCGGGTCAAGGAGAAGCTGTTCGCGTGGGACCGGCCGCTGCGGCGCGCGGACCTCGAGGCGCTCGGGGACGCCGCGCCGGACGGGCCGATCCTGGCGGCACGGGTGCCGGACCTGGGGGTGAAGGAGGCGCTGCTGGCCGACGACCCGGTCGCGTACTTCACGACGCCGCACTTCGACGGCTACCCCGCGGTCCTCGTGCGACTCGACCGGATCGCGGTCGGCGAGCTGGAGGAGCTGCTGGTCGACGCGTGGCTCGCCCGCGCGCCGAAGCGCACGGCCCGGGCGTATCTCGACGGCTGAGTCCGCTCGTCGGCGTGGGCTCTGGGCTTTGGCTCAGTCTGTCGGACCGTGGAGGCAAGGTGGCGGCATGGCGCTGACGCAGTACAACACCGCAACGACCATCGACGGGTTCATCGCCGACGAGAACAACTCCTTGGACTGGCTGTTCCGCGTCGAGGCCGAGGGCACCCGGGACCGCTTCGCCGAGTTCCTCGCGGGGGTCGGTGCCATGGCGATGGGCGCCACGACGTACCAATGGGTCCTCGACCACGAGCGGGTGCTCGATGATCCGGCGAAGTGGAAGTCCTGGTACGGCGAGCGGCCGAGCTGGGTGTTCACGCACCGCGAGCTCCCCCCGATCCCGGGCGCCGACGTGCGGTTCGTACGGGGTGACGTCCGCCCGGTGCACGCCGAGATGGTCGAGGCCGCCGGCGGCGCCAACGTCTGGTTGGTCGGAGGAGGCGAGCTCGTCGGCCAGTTCGCCGACCATGGGCTGCTCGACGAGATCATCATCGGGATCGCGCCCGTCACGCTCGGCGCCGGTGCGCCGCTGCTGCCTCGCCGGCTCGACGGCGTGCTGGAGCTGACGAGCGCGGAGGTGATCAACAAGGCGTTCGTCGAGGTGCGCTACCGGGTGCGACGCGACGGGGCGTGAGGGGTGTTTCGTACCGCCGGGGTGTTTCGTACCGCCGGGGTTCATAGCTGCAGCAGGGCCGGCAGGTCGAGGCGGAGGTGGTGCGGCTGCAGGGCGAGCCGGTCGAACTCATCGGCGCTGGCCCACATCAGCTCATAGCTGTTGTCCGGGCCGTGCGCCTCGAGCTCCGGCCCGGACATCGTCGGGGTCCCCTCGACGTCAGCCATCACGAAGTACCTGGCCTCGCGACCGTTGTGCTCTGCCACCAGCAGTTGCCGGTCCACCCGGGCGCGCAGCGTGGACTCCTCCCACAGCTCGCGGACCGCCGCCTCCTCGAACGACTCGCCGGGCTCGACGCTGCCACCCGGCAGGACCGCGTAGTCCCGACCCAGGAGGTGCCGCTTGATGACGAGCACCTCCCGTCCGCGCTGGACGACCGCGACAGCCCGAGGCCCCCGCGTCAGCGCGTCGTCGATGACCCAGGCCATGAACGCGGCGATGTCCCGGCCGCGCCGCTGGTCCGTGCCGTCCCCGTAGGGCAGCGACTCCAGCGGCCGGTCAGGCGTCTCTCGGACCGCGAGGGCGTCCTCCACGAGCGGGCGCCAGCGGGGATCGAAGGTGGCGCGCGCGTAGCGGCCGGCGCCGCTCTTGGAGGTCATCGCCGCCAACGCGAGCAGGTGGTGCAGCCGGGCGACGCCGAGCACGCACCACTCGCTCGCCCACGGGGCGGACGCGCCGGCCGGGTCGGCGGTCACCTCCTCGAGCTTGCCGCGCCAGTACGTGTCCAGGTTGGCCCGGGTGAAGTCCCGCAGGATGCCGTCGTCGGTCCACACGCCGAGCTCGGAGATCGGCGTGCCGCGGACGGTGAGGCCGTGCTCGGCGAGCCCGTGCCAGGTGACCGGGTTCAGCTCGAACCGGCCGGCCGGGCTGAACCGCTTCTCGTGCACCGTGGGCACGTCCGGGCAGTCGGCCGGCGGGCGCCGCAGATCTTCGGCCAGGACGTGGATGCCGTCCAGGTGCGGGGTCTCCGGGTAGGCGGCGGCGACCGTCGCGTGCGCGGCACGCAGCGCGGCAAGGTCGGCGGCGCTGGCTCGCCCCGACAGCACGGCGACGAAGTCGACGTCGCTGCGGCCAGGGTGGTACTCGCCGAACCCGAGCGAGCCGTGCAGGTACAACCCCTCGACCAGCCCCGGCGCGCGCTCGTCGATCTCGGTGAGAAACAGGTCGACCACGGCGGCAGGCTCGGGCGGAAGAGTCTCGACCACTACGGCAGGCTCGGGCGGAAGAGTCACCCGCGAGATCCAACCAGACGCCATCGACACGCCCCACCGGGGCGAGTCACACCACTGGTATCAACACGGCCCCGTTTCCACAGATGCTGTCGGGCGTCTTCATTCTGTCCCCGCCGGGCCGTAGCCTTCAGGCAGTCGTTCGAACACCTGTTCGATTTTTGGGAGTGATCGGTGAAGGCTCTGGCTGCGGCGATCGACCGGCTGGCTCGGGAGGACCTGAGCCAGCTGGACGACGCGACGCTGGCCAAGGAGCTCACCGAGCTGCACCGGCTGGCCAACGCGCTGGAGGCGCAGGTGGCTCGGCGGCTGGAGACGTTCGACCGGCGCGGCGGCTGCGGGGTCGACGGTGCGACCTCGACTGCGGCCTGGCTGCGTTCGCGCTGCCGGATGAGCCCGGG
>DASVBJ010000361.1:0-14608 GCA_036375895.1 Actinomycetes bacterium
CGTTCGGCGGGCAGGTGCTCCCGCATGCCGGCGCGGGCCCGCGGCAGCGCGCTGTTGACGGAGTTGACGGAGTCACCGAGGAGATCCGCGACGTCCCTGGCCGGCCAGCCGAGCACGTCGCGCAGGATCAGCACGGCCCGCGGGCGCGGCGCGAGGTGCTGGACGGCGACCAGGTACGCCAGCTCGATCGTCTCCCGCGCGACGGCGACGGCCTCCGGCTCGTCCGCGTCGCCCGCGGGCAGCTCGTCGAGCAGCCGGTCCGGGTAGGGCTGCAGCCACAGCACCTCGCCGCCGGTGGCGGGCGCCGGGCGACGCTTGTCGAGCAGGTCGAGGCAGGCGTTGGTGGCGATGCGGTACAGCCACGCCCGGAACGTCGATCGCCCCTCGAAGGTCTCCCTCCGCCGCCAGGCACGGAGAAACGTCTCCTGCACGGCGTCCTCGGCGTCCTCGAACGACCCGAGCATCCGGTAGCAGTGCACGTGCAGCTCCCGCCGGTGCCGCTCCGCCAGCCCCGAGAACGCCGGCTCGTCGACCTCGCCCAGACCGTTCATGCCCAGCTCCTCCAGCCGCGTGCCCGCATTCATCGCGTCATCCTTCCGTCTGGTCGTGTCCCGTCGTAGGTGTGACGGGTGCGGGCGCGACAACTCATCACAGCTGGAACACATCACCGGCAGTCCGAGCGTTCATCGCTGATTGCAGGACACACCCAGTGAGGGCAAGCCGCCGCGGGGAGGGGCTCCGGCCCCCTACGCTGCGACTCGTGGACCACGTCGCGAGGGCTGAGCGGCACACGCCGCGCAACTACCACCCGCTGCCCGTCGTGGTGGCAAGGGCCGAGGGCGTCTGGGTCATCGACGTCGAGGGCAGGCGCTACCTGGACATGCTGTCCGCGTACGGCGCGCTGAACTTCGGGCACCGCCACCCGCGGCTGGTCGCCGCAGCGCACGCGCAGCTGGACCGGGTCACGCTGACGAGCCGTGCGTTCCACAACGACCAGTTCGGGCCGTTCTGCGACGGGCTGGCCGAGCTGGCCGGCGCGGACCTGGTGCTGCCGATGAACACCGGCGCCGAGGCGGTCGAGACGGCCATCAAGACGGCCCGCGCCTGGGGCTACCGGGTGAAGGGGGTGCCGGCGGACCGGGCCAGGATCATCGTCTGCGAGAACAACTTCCACGGCCGGACGACCACCATCGTCGGCTTCTCGAGCGACCCCAAGACGCGCAACGACTTCGGGCCGTACGGCCCCGGCTTCCAGCTGATCCCGTACGGCGACGCCGACGCGCTGCGTGCCGCCGTCGAGGCCGCGCCCGACGAGACCGTGGCCTTCCTCGTCGAGCCGATCCAGGGCGAGGCGGGCATCGTCGTGCCGCCCGACGGCTACCTCACCGCCGCCCGGCGGATCTGCGACGAGTACGGCGTGCTGCTGGTCGCCGACGAGATCCAGTCCGGGCTCGGCCGGACCGGCCGGACGTTCGCCTGCGACCACGAGGGCGTCCGTCCGGACCTCTACGTGCTCGGCAAGGCGCTGGGCGGCGGCATCCTGCCGCTGTCCGCGGTCGTGGGGAGCCGCGAGGTGCTCGACATCTACCGGCCCGGCGAGCACGGCAGCACCTTCGGCGGCAACCCGCTCGCCTGTGCCGTCGGGTGTGAGGTCGTGAGCATGCTCGCCACCGGCGAGCCGCAGCGGTACGCGGCCGAGCTGGGGGAGCGGATGCTGGCCGCACTGCGCGCCGGCGTGGACCCGGAGGTCGCCGCGGTCCGGGGCCGCGGCCTGTGGGCCGGGGTGGAGCTCGCGCCCGGGGGCCCCACCGCCCGGGAGCGGTGCGAGAAGCTCGCCGAGGCCGGTGTCCTGGTCAAGGAGACCCACGAGACGACGATCCGCGTGGCGCCACCCCTCGTGATCACGGCAGCGGAGCTCGACTGGGCGCTCGAACGGCTGCTGCCTGTGCTGCGCTGAGCCACTCGCAGCACTCTCGGCACTCGCGGCACCGTCTGCACTCGCTGCACTGTCTCGGCCTCAGCCGCCGGCGTCGAGCGTGGCCGCCGTGCCCGAGTCCGGTGTGCGGCCCGAGGTGGTGGCGTAGCGCCAGGAGAACGAGCCGGTCCCGAGGGTCAGGACCAGCACTCCGTGTGCCTCGCTGTCGGTGTGCTGGGCGAGCGCGCAGCCCTGCTCGCGCTCGCGGCCGCTGATGCGGTAGAGGCCGCCGCCGCCGGTGCCCGCGACGAACGACACGATCCCGTCCGCCCTGCGATGGCCGTCGGCGTCCATGCGCGGGAACCGCTGGTAGTTGTGGTCGTGGCCGCTCGCGACCACGTCCGCCCGGGCGGCCAGCAACGCGCGCCACAGGGCCTTGGGCTTGTCGGACGATCCGTGGGTGCCGCACGAGTAGCGGGGCCGGTGCAGGTAGGCCAGCTTGTGCCGGCCGGCGCCCTTCGTGCGCAGGTCATCGCGTAGCCAGGCGACCTGCGCCGACGACGCCGAGCAGTCGATCTCGCAGTTGAGGCTGTAGAGCCGCCAGGTGCCGGCGTCGAACGCGTAGTACTGCCCGCCGTTGTCGGGCGGCAGCTGTGCGGCGAAGTAGGTGAAGTAGTACGGCGGGTCGCCGGCCTGGTCGTGGTAGTCGTGGTTGCCGGGGCTCGGCCGGGTCCGGGTGAGCAGCCGGCCCCAGGTCGGCGTGTAGCGGCGGGCGAAGTCGCCGCGGGTGCCGTCCGGGTAGGCGTTGTCGCCGAGCGTGAGGACCAGGTCCGGGTCCAGCCGCTCGGCGAGCCTGGCCGTGGCGGCGTCCTGGTCGCCGCTCGTCGCGATGTCCCCGGCCAGCGCCACCACCACCGCGTCCGGCCCGGGCGGCGGCGGGGGAGGACCGCTCGACGCGGCGGACCGCCCCGTGGGCTCGTCCGGGGTGCTGGCCCCGCCGGTGCCCGCCCCGTCGGTGCACGCGGCGGCGAGCAGCGCGAGGACGCAGGCGACGACGGCCGCGCCCATGGTGCGCGCCGGGCCTGCCCCCCTGCGTGCTCGCACCGTCACCCCCTTCCGCGACCCCGCCTGTGCCATCCCAGGGAACCACGGATCGACCGGGTTCTACCCGCGAGTAGGGTCACGGCATGGCGGACCGCGCGTGCATCATCGGGGCGGGCTCGTCGGGCATCACGGCAGCCCAGGTGCTCGCCGAGCGCGGCATCCCGTTCGACTGCTTCGAGAAGGGCTCCCGGGTCGGGGGCAACTGGTGCTACCTCAACGACAACGGCCAGTCCTCGTCGTACGAGTCCCTGCGCATCAACACCTCCAGGCAGCTCATGGAGTACGCCGCCTACCCGATGCCGGCCGACTACCCGGACTACCCCGACCACCGCGAGGTCCAGGCCTACTTCGAGGACTTCGTCGACCACTTCGGCCTGGCCGAGCGGATCACGTTCGGCACGGAGGTGACCCGGGTCGCGCCCGCCGGTGACGGGTACGACGTGACGCTGGCCACCGGGGAGACCCGCCGCTACCGCTGGGTCCTCGTCGCCAACGGCCACCACTGGGACCCGCGACTGCCGGAGCCGGCGTTCCCCGGCGAGTTCGTCGGCGAGCAGCTGCACAGCCACCACTACAAGACGCCGGACGTGCTGGCCGGCAAGAACGTCGTCGTGCTCGGCATCGGCAACTCCGCCTGCGACATCGCCGTCGAGTCGTCGCAGGTCGCGAGCCGCACCATGCTGGCCATGCGCCGGGGCGCGCACGTGATCCCGAAGTACCTGTTCGGCCGACCCACCGACCGGGTCAACCGCCCACTGGCCCCGCTGCCGATGGCCGTGCAGCGACCGGTCAACCGGGCGGTGCTGCGGCTGGCCCGCGGCCGGGTCGAGGACTACGGCCTGCCGACGCCCGACCACCGGCTGCTCGACGCGCACCCGACCATCTCGGAGACGCTGCTGCCCGCGCTGCGGGCGGGTGCGATCGACGTGAAGCCGTCGATCGAGCGGCTGGAGGGGACGCACGTGCGGTTCGCCGACGGCAGCACCGAGCCGGTCGACCTCATCGTCTACTGCACGGGCTACCGGCTCACGTTCCCGTTCTTCGACGAGGACTTCGTCGCGGCCCCCGGCAACCGGCTGCCGCTGTACCGCAGGGTGGTGCACCCCGATCACCCCGGCCTGTTCTTCATCGGGCTGATCCAGCCGCTCGGCGCGATCATGCCGCTGGCCGAGCTGCAGGCCACGTGGGTGGCCGACCTCGTCGAGGGGACCGTGACACTGCCCGACGTCGCGACGATGTGCCGCGAGATCGCCCGCGAGGACCTGGCGATGGCGCGGCGCTACGTCGCCTCACCACGCCACACGCTCGAGGTGGACTTCTGGCGCTACCGCCGCCAGCTGCTGCGCGAGAGGCGGCGGCGCTGATGCGGGCCCTGGTCGCGGACCTGTCGTCGCTGCCGCGGGTCGCCTGGGCGGCGGCCGGGTCACGCCTGCGGCACGACCTGCCGTGGCGGCGCGGCGGTCTCCTGCGGCTGCGCGAGCTCCCGGAGCCTTCGCTGCCCGGCGACGACTGGGTGCGGGTCCGGCCGACGCTCTCGGGTGTGTGCGGCAGCGACGTCAAGCTGCTGCACGTCGGGCTGTCGCCGCTGCTGTCGGCCTACAACCCGGGCACCCGGGCGGTCCCCGGCCACGAGACCGTGGGCGTCGTCACCGACGTGGGGCCGGCGGTCGAGCGGGTCGCCCCGGGTGACCGCGTGCTCCTCGACCCGGTCACCGGCTGCGTCGCCAAGGGCCTCGAGCCGTGCCCGTCCTGTGCCGCGGGCGACTACCACGTCTGCCGGCGGATGGCCGACGCCGGCCGGTCGGGGGTCGGCCAGGGCCAGGGCTTCAGCGACCGGCTGGGCGGCGGCTGGGCCGACGCGGTCGTGGCGCACGACACGCAGTGCCACCTCGTGCCGGCCGGCGTGCCCGACGAGCGGGCGGTGCTGGCCGAGCCGGCGGCGGTGGCCCTGCACGCCGTGCTGCGCTGGCAGCGTGCCGGTGACCGTGCCGTGGTCATCGGGCCCGGCTCGGTCGGCCTGCTCGTCACCGCGACGCTGCGGCGCCTGCACCCCGACCTGGACGTCACGGTGGTGACCGCGGGGGAGTTCGGCGCGCAGCGCGCCCTGGCCGCCGGCGCCGACCGGACGGTCGGCCAGCCGTCGGCGGCGGTGCTCGAGTCCGTCGCGGCGCACCTGGGCGCCCGGCTGCTGCGTCCCCGTGTCGGGCGGCTGCCCGTGCTCGACGGCGGTGCCGACGTCGTCTTCGACTGCATCGGCACCGCCTCGACCATCGACCTCGCGCTGCGCCTGCTGCGCCCGCGCGGCACGCTGGTGCTCGTCGGCACGGCCGGCCGGGTGCGGCTGGACCTGTCGCTGGTGTGGTTCCGCGAGCTCACCGTGCACGGCACCATCTGCTACGGCGAGGAGGGCGCCCTCGACGGGCGTCGCGCGTTCGCGGAGGTCGTCGACTGGCTGGCCGACCCGGCGTACGCCGTGGACGGGCTGGTCACCCACACGCTGCCGCTGGAGAGGTACGCCGAGGCGCTGGACGCCGCCACGCGCGGTCCGGGCGCGGGCGCCGTCAAGGTCACGTTCCGGCCCTGACGCGCGCCCGCCCGGCCCGCGTCGTCACGGCTCCAGGCACTCGGGGATGGAGTCCCGGTGGCCGGTCGGGGTCTCGGTCCGCCCGGCAGGGTCGTAGATCTTCACGTGGTCCACCGTCGAGAACTGCCGCAGGCCCGGCAGGATCTCCCCGGCGATCGTGATCGTGGAGCCCCCGCTGCTGCAGCCGCCGGTGAGCTGGACCCGGGCGATCGTGTCGGAGATGCGCAGCGCGGTGAAGCCGGTCGCCCTGGAGAGGACCAGGCGCAGCCCCTGCGCGCTCTCGCTGGGCAGCGGCCCGGCGAACAGCCGGTCCATCACGCCTGTCGCCGGCGTGAAGGGACGGACCGGGCGCAGCACCGGCGTGAAGAACGGCGGCCGGTTGGCGAGGAAGCGGCTCTGGTTGAAGAAGTAGACCTTCCTCAGCACGGTGGGGAACGCGGCCCGGATGTCGATCACGAACCGGCTCGGGTTGCTCAGGGTGAACGTGCGGAACGACTCCCGCTTCGCCAAGCCGATCCCGTACGTCGTCACCGCCTCGAAGTCACCGGACCTCACCACCGTCATGACGTTGGGCAGCGCGAAGGCGACCCGGCCCGGCGCCGTGACGCGGCCGGCAGACGTGTGCGCGTTCGTCTGCTCGAGGCGGACCTGCAGGATCGCTCGCCCGGCGATGCGCACCCGCTGTCCCGAGGGATCGGCGATCAGCTGGCTGACGTAGCCCACCTGGCGGCTCCGGGGGAGACCGCCCGTGAAGTCGAAGACCACCCGGTCGAAGCCCGGGTGATGCGCGGCGCGGATCCCGACCAACGTCGGGACCACCGGCGCCGACGACGTCGCGACAGCCGGCGCTGCCGCCGGTGCCACGAGCGTGGCCGCAAGGCCGAAGAGAAGGAGAAGCCGCCCGGTCCTCATGTGACCCACCCCCATGTGGAGACAACGACAGACGGTGCAACGAATCTCGCACAGCGTGGTCGACGGCAGTAGGGCTGAACGTCCCCCGCACGGGGCCCGGGGGCGCCGGCGGCCCTTCGACGAGCTGGGCCACGAGCTGGGCCGGAGTTGCCACGCCCGCGCCCGCGCTGCCTTACCGTCGTCGTGGCGGGACGGCCGGGGCTACGGGCGGCTTTCCGCCCGCGCCTTCACCCGACCGCCCTCGTGGTCGATAAGGCACGCAGGGACCGGGTGGGGGAAGGGCGTCATGTCAGCAGCGCCGCCGCGCAAGAGCACCGTGAGCTGGGCGTTCGACGCGGCCGTCATGGCGGCCGGGCCGTTGCTCGGCCTGCTCGGCGTGGTGGGGCTGCTCCGCAACGACGACCTGGACATGTACTGGTGGGGCGCGCTGCTCGTCGGCGTGCCGGTCATCGTCCTGATGAGCCGGTTCCCGCTGGTGCTCAACCGGCGGCAGGGCGGCATCGAGGTCGGCTTCGACTCCGCGGTCCTCGTGTTCCTGGCCTGCTACCGCGGCGGGACCGGCGCCTTCGCCGTCTGGGCCGTCGGGCAGGCGCTGACCCAGGCCAGCCGGAGCAAGCGGCTCGACATCCGGTTCTTCAACGTGGGGATCGGGATCCTCTCGGGCTTCGCCGCGCTCGTGACGATGCGCGCGCTCAGCAACCTCGACGACTCCAGCCCGGAGGAGATGGCCGCGGTCGGCGTCGGCTGCGCGGTGTACTTCATCTGCGACTACGTGGTCTCCGGGGTGTCCATCGCCCTGGAGGAGGGCAGCTCGGTGCCCGACGCCCTGAGGCACGGCGGCGGCCTGGCCGCCCTCGGGGTCTTCGTCGCGATCGACAGCCTCGGCTACCTCGCCGCGCTCGTGGTCCGCGGGCTGCCCGGCTACGCCAGCATCCTGCTCGCCGTACCGCTCGTCACGATCCTGGTCGCCACCCGGGCGCTCACCCGGGGCAACGAGCACCGGCGGCGCCTGGCTGCGCTCTTCGACGCGGCCGCGGCCACGCAGGGCGTGCAGACCAGCTCGGACCTCATCGACGTGCTGCGCGAGCACACCCGGGCGGTGGTGCTCACCGGCGGCGCGGACCTGCGCGAGACGCCGCCGAGCGCGAAGGAGGTCGGTGCCCGGGTGCGCACCGACGCCGGAGACCTGTGGATGGTCGCGCCGGCCCGGGACCGCGCCCGGGCCTCCGTGCAGGCCGACCAGCGGGCGCTCGAGGCGCTGGCCGCGGTCGGCGAGGAGGCGTTCTCCCGCCTCACCCTGGTCAACGAGATGGGGCACCTGGCCCGGCACGACGCACTCACCGGGCTGCCGAACCGCACGCTCTTCCTCGACCGCGTCGAACACGCGGTGGCCCGGTCCCGGCGGCAGTCGCACGGCATCGCGGTGCTCTTCCTCGACCTCGACGGCTTCAAGGCGGTCAACGACCGGTTCGGTCACGCCGCCGGCGACGACCTCCTGCGCACCGTCGCGGAGCGGCTGGTGGGGCGGGTCCGCGAGGGCGACTCGGTGGCCCGGCTGGGCGGTGACGAGTTCGCCGTGCTGCTCGAGGACGTCCGCGGCCTGGCCGAGGTGGAGGCGCTCTGCCACCGGCTGCTGACCGCGCTGCGCACGGAGATCGTGATCGCCGGCCACGAGGTCGTCGTCGGCACGAGCATCGGGGTGGCGCTCGGCTCGGCCGACGACGACGCCGCGAGCCTCCTGCGCAACGCGGACATGGCCATGTACCGCGCGAAGACCTCCGGCAAGGACCGGTTCTTCGTCTACCAGCCCTCGCTGCGCGAGGAGAACATCCGGCGGCTCGAGCTCGTCGAGGCGCTGCGCCGCGGGCTCGCCGACGAGCTCGTGGTGCACTACCAGCCGGTCGTCGACCTCGAGGTCGGGCGCGTCGACGGCGTCGAGGCCCTGGTGCGCTGGCAGCGGGGCGACGTGCTCGTCCCGCCGGACGCGTTCATCGCCGCCGCCGAGGACAGCGGTCTCGTCGTGGAGATCGGCGAGTGGGTCATCCGCCAGGTGCTGGCGGACATGCCGCTGCTCGTCGACGCGGTCGGCCGGCCAATGTCCGTCGGGGTGAACATGTCGGCGCACCAGCTGCGGGAGCCGGCCTTCGTCGACCAGGTACGCCGGGCCGTGCGCAGCCTCGGCGACAGCACCCTGGTGCTGGAGATGACCGAGACGGTGCTGGTGCAGGACGACCCGGAGACGAGCGAGG
This sequence comes from Actinomycetes bacterium, assembly GCA_036375895.1. Taxonomy (GTDB): domain Bacteria; phylum Actinomycetota; class Actinomycetes; order JACCUZ01; family JACCUZ01; genus DASVBJ01. Next base: position 8,765 of record DASVBJ010000361.1, read on the forward strand.
CCCTGCGCCAGATCAAGGCCGTCGGCGCCCGGCTCGCCATCGACGACTTCGGCGTCGGGTTCTCCTCGATCGGGTACCTGCAGCACCTCCCGGTCGACATCATCAAGATCGACCGCAGCTTCGTCCGGGACGTCGACACCTCGCCGCGCGCGGCCGCGCTCGTGGAGGCGATCCTGGTCATGGCCCAGGCGCTGGACCTGCGGGTCGTGGCGGAGGGCATCGAGCGGGAGAGCCAGGTCGAGCGGTTGCGACGGTCCGACTGCCGCGTGGGCCAGGGCTTCCTGTTCGCCCGCCCGCAGGCGCTCGCCGACACGGTGCGCACCCTGCGGCAGGGGGTGTGGCGGGGGGCCGCTCGGCCCTCCACCGCCGTCGGGACTCCGCAGAGCCGCTGACGGCCGACGCCACCGGCCGCCCCGGCCCGGGCCGGCCCGGACGGTTCGGCGCGCCCCCACGGGGAATGTGAAGAGGTCTCGTCCAGCGGGGAAGACACGCCGGCGGGTGGATCCCGCCTCCCGGCGTGGGCTACCGTGGGGCTCCTACCTACGGTGACGTAACCGTAAGTACGTGGAGGACCATTGACGACGTCCATCGGGCACCTGACCCAGACCGACCTGCTGCGCGAGCTCGAGCCGGTGGTCGAGGAGAACCTCGAGCGCCACCTGAAGGTCGCCAAGGAGTGGATGCCGCACGAGTACGTGCCCTGGAGCGAGGGCCGCGACTTCGACGGCATCCTCGGCGGCGAGGCGTGGGAGCCCGGGCAGTCCCGGATGTCACCCGTCGCCCGCACCAGCCTGGTGGTCAACCTGCTGACCGAGGACAACCTGCCGAGCTACCACCACGAGATCGCCACCGTCTTCGGTCGCGACGGCGCGTGGGGCACGTGGGTGCACCGCTGGACCGCGGAGGAGGGCCGGCACGGGATGGCCATCCGCGACTACCTGCTGGCCACCCGGGCGGTCGACCCGGTCGCCCTGGAGCGGGCGCGGATGACGCACATGGGCGCCGGGTTCGAGTCGGCGAACCACGACGACCTGCTGCGGTCCCTGGCGTACGTGTCCTTCCAGGAGCTCGCCACCCGCATCTCGCACCGCAACACCGGCAAGCTGGCGGGCGACCCGGTCTGCGACCAGCTGCTCGCCCGGATCGCGCTGGACGAGAACCTGCACATGCTGTTCTACCGGAACCTGCTGGGCGCGGCGCTGCAGCAGGCCCCGAACCAGACGATGCGGGCAATCACCGAGGTCGTGAAGAGCTTCGAGATGCCCGGCCACACGATCGAGGACTTCACCCGCAAGTCCGTCCAGATCGCGCTCGCCGGGGTCTACGACCTGCGCATCCACCACGACGACGTGATCACGCCGGTGCTGCGCGCGTGGGGGGTCTTCGACCTCGAGGGGCTCGACGAGGACGGCGAGCGGGCCCGCGACGAGCTCGTGGCGTTCCTGTCGGGTCTGGACAAGGCGGCCGGGCGCTTCGAGGACAAGCGCGCCTCGCACCGCGCCCGGCTGGTCGAGCGCGGCCAGACCGTCGAGATGGTCTGACCCTCCCTAGCCCACCCCGGTCAGCCGGCCCCGGGCAGTCGCACCAGCACGCGGCCGCTGGCGACCCGCACGTCGAAGGCGTGGACGGGGGCCGTCGCCGGGCCGCCGCGCACCGAGCCGTCGTCCAGGCTGAACGTGCTGCCGTGCCACGGACAGGTGATGCACTCACCGCCGCCCGTCACCTCTCCCTCGTGCAGCGGGCCGGAGAGGTGGCTGCAACGGTCGGACAGCACGTCGATGCGATCACCCTGTCGCACGACGAGCAGGGGAAGCGGCTCGGCGCCCTCGAGCACCTGGCGCTGGGGGACACCGTCGCCGGCCAGGTCGTCGAGCGCACAGAGGTCGTGCCAGCCGGGGCGGACCAGGTGCGGGACGTCCTCGCCGTGGTTGGCGCCGGCCGCCTGCCGGAACGACATGTGGCCGCCGATGAACCCGCTGACCCCCAGCACGCTCAGCCCGGCGTAGGCCAGGGCCTTGCCCCGCCCGGCGTGGCCCCGGCTCCGCTCGGCCAGCGACCCGGCGTACATGCCGAGGGCCAGCACGTTGGCCGCTGCGTGCACCAGCCCCACCCGCTGCTGCTGCTCGTGGGTCTCTGACCAGTCCGCCCAGCCCGAGGCGGCCGAGGGCGCCGCGCTGACCAGACCGGCGCCGATGAGGACCCGGGCCGCGCGCTCCTGGCCGGGCAGCGCGTCGAGCAGGCCGGCCGAGAGGAACGTGCCGATCGACATCTGCACGAGCGACGGGTGCAGCGGGTGACCGAGCCAGACGCCGTGCAACATGTCCCGGGCACGGCCGGAGCCGAGGGCCTTGCGGACGGCGGCGCGCAACGGGGTCACGGCGCGGTCGAGGGCTCCGGCGTTCTCCAGCAGCGTGACCGACTCGAACAGCTTCATGCGGTGATCCTCACCTCGGTGCCATGCGCGAAACCCAGGATGCGCCTACCCCTTCGCGTCGGACCACCGACGTACCGTCGCGACGTCGGCGACGAACCGCACCTCGTGCCCGGCCGCCCAGCGACCCGCCGCCTGCGCCAGCGCCGCGTGCAGCAGGCCGACCACCGCGTCGGCGTGCTGCTCGGGCACGTGGACCAGCAGCTCGTCGTGCAGGCACAGCACGATCTGGCCCGCCGGACCGTCCGCGCCGAGATCGGCCAGCCCGGAACGCACGGTCACCGCCCACATCTTGAACAGCTCGGCCGCCGCTCCCTGCACGACCGCGTTGCGGGCGAAACGGCCGCGTGCCGCCACCGCCGCCGGGTCGGCCGGCTCGGGCACCGGCCACATGCGCACGCGCCGGCCGCCGTAGGTGTGCACGTCCCGGCCGGCCCGGCCCTGCTCGTCGGCGGCCCGCAGGTACCGCATCGCGACGGGGTAGGCGCGGTCGAGGCCGCGCAGCGCGGCGCCGGCGGTGCCGGACGTCTGGCCGTACATCGCGGCGAGCACGGCCACCTTGGCGGTGGGCCGGTCGCAGCCCAGGCGGGCGGCGACCGGGGAGTAGAGGTCGGGGTCCGCCGTCGCGCGGGCCAGTGCCTCGTCGCCCGAGACGGTCGCCAGCACCCGGGGCTCGATCTGGCCCAGGTCGGCCCGCACGAGCACGTGCCCGGGCTCGGCCACCACCGCAGGGCGCAGCTCGGCGGGCAGGTTGTGCAGCCCGGCCTGGGCGGTCATCCGGCCGGCCGCGCCGTCGCTGCCGCTCCACCCCCCGCGCAGCCGTCCGTCGGCGCCGACGTCACGGTCGAGCCATTGATAGCCGTACGTCGTGGCGATCCGTTCCGCCTTGCGCCAGGCGAGCAGGGCGTCGACCACCGGGTGGCTGCCCCGGAACCGCTCCAGCCGCCACGACCGCGTGTCCGGCAGGTCGATGCCGACCCTTGCGAGGAGCCGGCGGACCTGCGCCGGGTTGCGGAGGTCGACGTCGTCGGCCCCGGGGACGAGGCGGCGCACGACGTCGTCCCGCTGCTGCCGGCCGTTCGCCTCGGCGGCCGCGTCGGCGGGTCGGGGGCCGACCTGGGCCGCCACCAGCGCCTCCGCGACGTCCCGGGCCAGCGGCAGCCCGCACGCGGCGAGCTCGACGGCCAGCAGCTCGGCGGCCGACTCGGAGCGGGCGGTGAGCACCGGCAGGGTGGGCTCGGCGGCCGGCCGGCGGTGGTCGGGCAGCAGCCGGAGTGCGCGCTCCTGCTCGGCCTGCGCCTGCAGCGCCAGCGCCGCCCAGCGCCCGGCCCGCTCGACGGTGCTCGGGCCCGACTCGGCCCACTCGGGGCGAAGGAAGCCGTCCGGGCGCACCGGCTCGTCGGGGTCGCCCTCCGGGCCGCTGGCGGCGGTGAGCAGGTCCAGCTGGCCGCTGCGGGGGAGACGGTCCGCCGGCAGGCCCCGCACACCGGCCCAGACCCGGCCGGGGTCGTCGGCGGTGCCGCCGTGCAGCAGGCGGTGCACGGCGCCCAGGTCCCAGCAGGCGGCCAGGTGCAGCCCGGCGGCCACCAGCGGCGCCGCCGTCGAACGAGCCGACCACCAGACCCAGCGAGGCGCGACCTCGGCGGCGACCCGGCGTACGAGCTCGACCGTCTCGGCGGGTCCACCCGGCGCGAGCCAGGTCCGGCCGGCGGCGGCGAGCGCGGCCCCACCGGGCGCGAGTGCCAGGCCGACCGGGGCTCCGGCGGTCACGCCGGCCGACCGCAGCGCGCCGGCGAGGTCGGCTGTGGTCCCTGTCACGGCAGCCATCCTGCCGTCCGGCCGGTGATTGCCCGTGCACCGACCGGGCAGAGGTCCGGGGTCAACGAACGATCAGTCCACTGGGAGGCACGGCGTCATGCAGACGCGCCGCATCGGGAACACCACTGTCAGCGCCATCGGGCTCGGCGGCATGCCGATGTCCATCGAGGGGCGGCCCGACGACCGCAGCCGGTCGATCGCCACGATCCACGCGGCGCTCGACGCCGGCATCACGCTGATCGACACGGCCGACGCGTACCACGTCGACGGCAGCGACGTCGGCCACAACGAGCTGCTCATCGCCGAGGCGCTCGCGTCGTACGGCGGGGACACCTCCGAGGTACTCGTGGCCACCAAGGGCGGCCACACCCGGCCGGGCGGCGGGGCCTGGGACCTCGACGGCTCGCCCGAGCACCTCCGGGCGGCCTGCGACGAGTCGCTGAAGCGGCTCGGGGTGGAGGCGATCGGGCTCTACCAGTTCCACCGACCCGACCCGAAGGTCCCGTACGCCGAGTCGCTGGGCGCCATCCGCGACCTGCTCGACGCCGGCAAGATCCGGATGGCCGGCATCTCGAACGCCGACCCCGAGCAGATCGTCCTGGCGAACGACATCCTCGGCGGGCGCCTCGCGTCGGTGCAGAACCAGTTCTCGCCGGCCTTCCGGTCCAGCCGGGCCGAGCTGACGCTGTGTGACCAGCTCGGCATCGCGTTCCTGCCGTGGAGCCCGCTCGGCGGCATCTCCGATGCGGGCGAGCTGGGCAGCAGGCACGCGGCCTTCCAGCAGGTCGCGAGCCGGCACGGCGTCAGCCCGCAGCAGGTGACGCTGGCCTGGATGCTGGCGCTGTCGCCGGTCGTGATCCCGATCCCCGGCTCCAGCCGGCCGGAGACCGTGCGGGACTCCGCAGCAGCGGCCGACCTCGAGCTGACCCCCGAGGAGGTCGCCGCGCTGGATGCCGGCTGACGGCACCCAGATCACGGCCGACACCCGCGGCGTGAGCGGGTGGGCACGCTCCGTCGCGGGTGTCGGCTAGGGTGCCCGAAATGTGACAGCGAGCCGACGGGAGCCGCACGTGTCCGAGTTCATCGACGACATCGACCCGGCCGTGGCCGAGATGGTGGTGCATGTCCGAGACCGGTTCGGGCTCCGTGGGCTGCGCAGCGCCGCCTGGCTGATCCAGAAGGAGATCGCGATCGCCGAGGACGCGCTGCAGGAGCTGTCCAGCGACTGAGGACCGTCGCCGTCAGTCGCCGAGGTCGTGGCGCAGCCGCTTGACGGCGCCGCGCCGCCGCTTTGCCTCCAGCCGACGCGCGACGGCGCCCCGCGACGGGCGGGTGGGCCGCCTCGGCCGCGGTGGCGGCGCGATGGCCTCGAGAAGCAGCGCGACCAGCCGATCCTCGGCGGCCCGCCGGTTCTGCAGCTGCGAGCGCCGCTCGGAGGCCGTCACGGTGATGACGCCGTCGACCAGCCGCCCGGCCAGCCGCTGCAGGGCCCGGGCCTTGAGGGGCGGCGGCAGCGCCGCGGAGGCGGCCAGGTCGTAGGAGAGCTCGACCCGGGAGTCGGTGGTGTTCACCGACTGACCGCCGGGGCCACCGGC
>DASVBJ010000032.1:0-14008 GCA_036375895.1 Actinomycetes bacterium
GCCGCTGATGCCGCTGATGCCGCTGATGCACGCTACGGCGCGACCACCTCGATGGCCAGCCGCTCGCTGGCCTGCTGCTCGACGGGGCCGGCCGGGGTGCAGGTGGCGGAGGTCGCGCCCAGCTCGACCGTGTACGTGCCCGGCTCCGCCCAGGTGTGGGCGAGTCGGTAGCTCCCGGCGAGGGGGGTCGGCGCCGTCGGCACGCCGTCGCAGCGGGCCACCCGCACCGAGCTCGTGCCGAGCCCGTCGCCCCAGTCCACGGTGGAGCCAGTGAAGCGGCCGTCCCCGGCGGCGTAGCGCACCTCGATGACGACCTCCTGCCCCGCGACGGCCCGGGTCGGCGCGTGGACCGTCAGCCGGAGCGAGCCGGGGCCGGCGGCACCCGCGGTCGGGCGCGACGCGGGCTCGGCGACGAGGGGCTGCTCACCATCGGTCGCCATAGCCGCGATCACGGCTGCGGCGACGCCGGCCAGCAGAACGGCGACGGCAAGAACGCGCCGGCTGGACCACCAAGACCACCTGGACGAGCCGCGACCGGCCGTCGGCTGCGCCGGCATGGCCGTGGACACCACGACGTCCGGCGTCGTGACGACAACCCCTCTGTCCTGCCGTGCGGACATTGCCCCTCCCCTGCGCGCAAGGGTAAGGGGGCTGACCGCGCGTCCGGGCGCGGTCGGAGAAACCGGACGGTCGGGCTAGCGCGCCAGGGACCGGGAGGGCTCGGCGGTGGCCGCCTGGACCGGGCAGCAGAGGTCGACGTCGTCGATGGTCGCCGCGACGTGCAGCCGACGCGTCAGCTGCATGAGGTCGAACACCCGGAGCACCGCGGGCTGGTCAGCCAGGAAGTGCACGGAGCCGCCGAGCAGGCTCTGCCGGTGGAAGATGCGCAGCAGCGTGCCGACGCCGGTCGAGTCGATGAACGTCACGCCCCGCAGGTCCACGACGAGGCTGTCCGCGCCGCGGTTCACGAGCGCGAGAAGGCAGTCACGCAGCCCGGCGGCCGTGGCGATGTCGACCTCGCCGGTCAGCTCGACAACCGTGTGACGGCCGACGTGGCGAGGATCGAGAAGGCTGATCATGTGCAGCCCCCAGCGGAGTGAGAGGGAAGAGCGCCACCTGCATCAGCGCTCATCGAGACTATCCCGTGACCCGCGCACAGGGAAGATGCCCGCCGCGACGGTTTTCGCGGAGCGTGACTACGGCCGCGGGAAAGGGGATCCGGCGCGGGAACCGGGTTCGGCCTCGGCCTTGACGACGAAATCCGAAGATCCCTTCGCAGCGGGGTTGGCGACCCGGCCGACCCGGAGTAGAAACCGAGGCGTGGCCTCCCCGGCTCCGCAACCCGGACGCGGCCGGCGGCTGCTGGCCGAGTCGATCGAGCTGCAGCACCGGTTCGCGGAGTCGATGCCGGCACTGCCGGAGCATCGTCGGCGCCCTGCGCTGCACGCTGTCGGCGCCGCGACGGCCGTGCTGCTGGTCGCCGGCGTCGTCCTGCTGGTGGTGCTGGCGTTCCCGGCCCACTCGTGAGGGGTCGGCGCGCTACCGTCACCGCCATGTCACACCCTGGCTGGCCGCTGCTCGATCTGCGGCTGTCGACGCCCGACCTCGAGCTGCGGCCGGCCACCGAGGCCGACCAGCTGGCCCTGGCGGCGCTGCTGCCCGACGACGTCGAGCTCGACCCCGACGCCACGACGTACGCCGTGGGAGCACGCGACGGCCGGGCAGCCGTCATCCTCCAGGGCTTCTGGAAGGCCCTCGGCACGTGGCGGCCCGACGCGTGGCAGCTCGACCTCGCGGTCCGCGCGGGCGGCGAGCTGATCGGCGTGCAGACCCTCGAGGGCACCGACTTCCCGCGGCTGCGCACCGTCGACAGCGCGTCCTGGCTGGCGACCGCAGCCCGGGGGCGGGGCCTGGGCAAGCAGATGCGGCGGGCGGTGCTGGCGCTGGCCTTCGGCCCGCTCCGCGCCGAGGCGGCGGTGACCTCGGCCTGGCGCGACAACCACGGCTCGCTGGGTGTCTCCCGGGCGCTGGGCTACCGGCCGAACGGCGAGCGCCGCCACCGGCGCGGTGAGGGCGTCGACACGATGGTGCACCTGCTGCTGACCCGCTCCGACTGGCTCGCCGGCGGCGGCGCCGACGGCGTGAGGATCACCGGCGTCGAGGCGTGCCTGCCGTTCTTCGGGCTCGCGGCCGAGGTGGCGCGATGACCGGCACCGTCGAGGCGGTGAGCACCAGCCCGACCCACTCGATGGCCAAGGAGCCGCGGCCCACGGTCCGGCTGCTCACCGGGCTCGGGATCGAGGGCGACACGCACGCCGGGGTGACGGTGCAGCACCGGTCGCGGGTGCGACGCGACCCGAGCCAGCCCAACCTTCGACAGGTGCACCTGGTCCACGCCGAGCTGCACGACGAGCTGCGCGAGCGGGGCTTCGCGGTCGCCGCCGGCGAGATGGGTGAGAACGTCACCACCCGCGGCGTGGACCTGCTCGGCCTGCCCACCGGCACCCTGCTGCACCTCGGCGGCGATGCTGTGGTCGAGGTGACGGGGCTGCGCAACCCGTGCACGCAGCTCGACGGCATCGCCGAAGGGCTGATGAAGGCGGTGCTCGACCGCGACGCCGACGGCGGGCTGGTGCGCAAGGCCGGGGTCATGGCGGTCGTACGCCGGGGCGGCGACGTGCGTCCCGGCGACACCGTCCGGGTCGAGCTGCCGCCGCTCCCCCACTGCCCGCTCCAGCCGGTCTGAGCGGCGACGTTCCCTGACCGAACGGGCGGGGCGCCGGAAGCGAGCTCAGGCGTGTCGCAGCAGGCCCTGGTCCAGCACGGCCGCCACGGACAGCGTCTTGTACCCGACCGAGTCGAAGAGCACGGTCACCTGCTCGGGCTCGCAGGACATCACCAGCCCGGCTCCCCACGACTCGTGCACCACCGCGGCGTTGACCGGGAACGGCACCTCCGCGTCCGGGTCGGGGTCCGGCGCCTGGTCGGGCGCATCCACCCCTGCCAGGCAGGAGTCGCAGGCCCGGCACGGCGGCGTGTACTCCTCGCCGAAGTAGCCGAGCAGGAACTCACGCCGGCATCCCGTGGTCTCGGCGTAGCCGCGCATCATGTCGACGCGCGACTGGTCCAGCCTCCGACGGGCCTGCGCGACGGACACCGCCTGCTCGGCGGCCTCGTGCGGGTCGGGCGCTCCGGCGGGTCGGTCGACCCGACCGTCAGGGGTCCGGACGAGCGCCCCCACCTGCTCGAGCAGGTTGACCAGCCCGGACAGCTTGGTCGCCCCGAACCCGGCCGCCTCCTTGAGAGCGGTGACCGTGGCCGGGCCGCCGTGCATCGCCATGAGCTTCGCCACCCGCTCGAGATCGATCGGCTTCGGCGTCCCGGACGCGAAGTAGCGGCGCAGGCCGAGGTCCTCCGGCCGGTAGAACAGCACGGCGACGGACCTGCGCCCGTCGCGTCCGGCCCGACCGATCTCCTGGTAGTAGCTGTCCGGGGAGTCGGGCACCTGCGCGTGCAGGACGAACCGCACATCTGACTTGTCGATGCCCATGCCGAACGCCGTCGTCGCGGTGATGACGTCCAGCTCGCCGGCCGCGAACCGTCGGTGCACCTCGTCGCGGCGGCCGGCGGACAGCCCGGCGTGGTACGGCGCCGCGCGCAGGCCGATGTCGGTGAGCTCGGCGGCGTACTGCTCGGCGTCCTTGCGCGTCCCCGTGTACACGATGCCCGGCTTCGCCTCCCCGGCGGCGCGCAGCACGACGGCCTCGCGCTTCTCGGCGTCGTCGCGGAACCGCAGGACCTGCAGGTCGATGTTCGGCCGGTCGAAGCCCTGCACGATCACGGCCGGATCGCGCATGCCGAGCGTCGCCACGATCTCCTCCCGCACCGGCGGCGCGGCCGTCGCGGTGAGCGCGACGACCGTCGGGTGACCGAGCCTCTCGATCACCGGGCCGAGCCGCAGATAGTCGGGCCGGAAGTCGTGGCCCCATGACGAGACGCAGTGGGCCTCGTCGACGACGAACAGCGAGGGCCGGGCCCGCGCGACCTCGTCGACGACCTCCGGCTTCTGCAGCTGCTCGGGGGTCAGGAAGAGGAACTCGATGTCGCCCGCGTGCAGGGCGTCGTACGCCGTGTCGACCTCACGCCGTCCCCGGGTCGAGTCGATGCTTGCGGCTGCGCCGCCCTCGACGCCGAGCAGTGACGCGAGCTGGTCCCGCTGCAGCGCGATGAGCGGCGAGACGACGACGGTCGGCCCGTCGACGAGCAGGCCCGCCAGCTGGTAGACGGCCGACTTGCCGCTGCCGGTCGGCATCACCACCAGGGTGTCGCGGCCGTCGAGCACGGCGGTGACCGCCTCGCGCTGGCCGGGCCGCAGCCCCGACCAGCCGAAGGCGCGCCTGGCGGTGCGGTGGAGCCGGTCGGCGGGAGACGGCACGCAGGGACCCCGATTCGGTTGCTGGTGACGGGCTGTTCTCCAGGCCGCGGTCCGGGAAACCTCGCAGGCCGCAGCGACGCCTTGTCGGCGTCCGCCGCCCCGACCGATCGTCGGGCCGAGCAGCGCGACCGCCGCCAGCGCGGCGAGGCAGATCGTCGCGACCGCCGAGCAGAGCAGCGCACCGCGGGGGCCGACGGCGGTGACGAGCGGACCGCCGAGCACCGCGCCCAGCGGCACCGCCAGGAGGAGGGCCGCCGCGCGGGCGGCGAGCACCTGCGGGAGCAGCCCGGCCGGCGCGGACCGTTGGAAGAGCGCCATCGAGACCGCGGGGTAGGGGCCCCACACGAGCCCACCGAACGCCATGCAGGCCAGCGCGGCACCACCGTCGGCGCCGAGGCCGAGAGGCAGCAGTGCGGCGCCCCAGCCGAGGACGACGCCGATCGTGATCGGCCAGAGCGGCCATCGGCCGAAGTGGCCCGCAAGCAGGCCGCCGATCACCGCACCGGCGCCGAACGCCGTCCAGTAGGCGCCGAGGGTCGTCGCCGAGCCGCCCAGGTCCTGCGCCACGTGCAGGGGCAGCGCCACCTGCACCGGCCCGTACAGAACGAAGAATGCGAACGTCAGCGCCAGCAGGCCGCTCATCGTGCGGTCGCTGCGGATCGCCCGCCACCCCCGCGCCCGACCCGGCCGGGCGGCAGTCGGCTCGGCCGGCCCGCTCCCCCGCCCGATGGCCGGCACGGCACGCCGGTAGGTCGCCGCGAGCACCCCGAAGCTGGCCGCGTCCAGCGCGATGACCGAGGCCGCGCCGTGGGTGGCGCTGAGCGCGCCGGCCAGGGCGGGGCCGGCGATCGCCCCCAGCTCGGCGAGGCCGGCGACGACCGCGTTGGCGGCGAGGTGGTGCCGCGGCGGCAGCACCTCGGCGAGCAGGGTGAAGCGGCCCGCCGACCCCCAGGTGTGCAGAAGCGACGACAACGCGAGCAACCCGACGTACAGGCCGATCGACAGGACGCCCAGCGCGTGGGCCACCGGCACGGCCGCGAGCGCCGAGGCGCGCAGCGTCGCGTCCCAGCCGGCCAGCTGGGCGCCGCCGCGGCCGCGCAGCGGGCGGGCCAGCAGGAACGCGCCGAGCGCACCGGGCAGCGTGTACGCCGCCACCGCCACGGCCACCCACGTGCCCCGGTGGTCCGCCGGCGCGATCTCGATCGCCAGCCAGCTCACCGCCACCGCGCTCATCCCGTCCCCGAGGTAGGAGACGGCGAAGCCCGGCAGCACGCGCCGCAGGACGGGATGGCTCAGCACCGGCCAGTACGGCGAGCGGCGGAGCGCCCCGCCGGACGATCCCGTCATCGACTCATCGACCCGGCCCTCCGAATGTATAGAACGTACAGAATGTATCATCGTCCCATGGCGCACGAGGTCCCCGTCACCCAGGCCCGCTCCGAGCTGGCCGACCTGGTCAACCGGGTCGTCTACGGCGGTGAGCGGGTCGTCCTCACCCGGCACGGCCGGCCGGTGGCCGCCCTCGTCGCGGCCGCCGACCTCGAGCGACTCGAGGCGGCCGATCGGGGCGACGCCGCGGAGGTTGCGGAGCAGCTCTCGGCGAGCCGCCCGCTCTCGGCCGCGCCGCCGCCCCCTCCGTCGCGCTACGACGTCGCGGCCCAGCACCGCCCGCCGGCAAGCCCCGGGTCCCCCTCGTCGCCCGGGCCCGTGAGTCCCGGGCGCTAGGTTCGCCATCGTGGCCGAGGTGACCGAGCGCCTGCTGCGGGTGGGCGAGCTGACCATGAACGTCGCAGAGGCCGGCCCGGCCGACGGCCCGCCGGCGCTGCTGCTGCACGGCTTCCCCGACCGGTGGCAGCTGTGGCGCCACCAGATCGCGGCGCTCTCCGCGGCCGGCCACCGGGTGGTCGCCCCCGACCTGCGCGGCTTCGGGGAGTCCGACCGGCCGGAGGCGGTGGAGGCCTACCGGATGCGGACGCTGGTGGGAGACGTCGTCGGGCTGCTCGACGTGCTCGGCATCGGCCGGTCGGCCGTCGTCGGTCACGACTGGGGGGCAGCCCTGGCGTGGACCGTCGCGGCTGCCGTGCCGGGGAAGGTGTCGCACCTCGCGGTCGTGTCGGTCGGTCACCCGCTCGCCGGCGCGGCCGCGGGACTCCCTCAGCGGAGGCTCTCGTGGTACATGCTGTGGTTCCTCTTCCCGGGCGTCGCGGAGCAGGTGATGCCCGCCGACGACTGGGCGTTCTTCCGGCAGTGGGCCTGCGGCGGCGCGCCCGCCGGCGCCGACCCCGACGCCGACCGGCAGATCGCCGACCTGTCGAGGCCCGGAGCGCTGACCGCCGCGCTGAGCTGGTATCGCGCCAACGTCGACCCGGCGCGCTTCGTCGCCGCGGGGTCACGCCGGGGGGACGTGCCGCTCGTCGGCTGCCCGACGATGGGTGTCTGGTCGACCGGGGACGCCTACCTCGGCGAGGAGCAGATGACCGGCTCGGAGCGCTTCGTCGCCGGGCCGTGGCGTTACGAGCGTCTCGAGGGCGTCGACCACTGGGTGCCGGTGCACGCCGCGGCGCGGCTGAGCGAGCTGCTCGTCGACTTCCTCAGAGACGCCGGTACATGATGTGCAGCCCGACGTAGCGGCCGCTCGGATGGTGAAAGCCCTCGGGCAGGGTGGCGAGCACCTCGAACCCGAGTGACCGCCACAGCGCGACCGCGCGGGTGTTCGTCTCGACGACCGCGTTGAACTGCATCGCGCGGTAGCCCTCGGCCCGGGCCAGGTCCAGGACGTGCTCGCCGAGCGCCCTCCCGACGCCGCGACCGGAGTATGCCGGGTCGACCATGAAGCTCGCGCTGGAGATGTGCGACGCCGGCCCCATGTGATTGGGGTTCATCTTCGCCGACCCGAGGACCGTGCCGTCCTCGGCGACCGCGACGACGGTGCGGCCCGGCGGCTCGAGCATCCACATCGACCGGGCCTGCTCCTCGGTCACGTCCCGCGGCCAGGTGTACGTGTCACCGGCGGCAACGATGTCGCGGAGGAACGGCCAGATCGACGGCCAGTCAACCGCCTCCGCGTCCCTGATCAGCACGCGGACAGGATGGCCCGCCGGGCGTGCCGACGCCAAACGCTGCTCGGTCAGCGGGGCGTGACGATCGTGGTCGACTCGAACGTCTCCCTCAGGCCGGGCTCCCGCAGCAGCTGCCGGTAGGTGTCATTGGTCAGCCATCTGCCCAGCAGATCTGCGTAGTGCGGCGACCCCAGCACGCCGCTGACGCCGCCGGGCAGGCTGGTCTGCGCGTAGGGCCGGCCGGGCCGCGCCTCCCCCACGAACCGGCGGACCGGGCCGCTGCCGAAGGTGAACTGGCTCGGCGCGACCGCCCGCGGGCTGTGGCCGGCCGCGTCGACGGAGCCGTAACCGCCGTCGATGGACAGCCCCGGCAGGCCGGGCACCGACGGGGCGAAGCCGCCCGCCGGCGGGATGTTCCAGGGCCCGCCGAGCGGGTGCGTGAACACGTGCCGGTGCAGCTTGCCCCACTCGTAGTCGTTCTGGTCGGTCGAGCCGCCGAAGGCCGGGGCGAAGGTGGGCGACGCCATCAGGTCGAGCGCCGAGCGCAGGCTGCCCAGCAGCACCGCGTCGCGCGCGTCGTGCGGGTCTGCGACCCCGGGGGCCCGGAAGAAGCTCAGCCCCGACGCGCCCACCCCGTGGGTCTGGTCGAAGGTGTCGAGGAAGTGACGCAGCGAGGCCATGGCGGCGTCCTCGTCCGGCAGGAAGCCACCCAGCCCGACGGACCGCACGGTGCCGTCGATCGTCGCCGCCAGCACCTGGCCGCGCCACACCGCGTAGATCGCCGCGGCGACGCTGGACTCGACCTCGCGCGGGGTGGGCGCAAGCCGCTGCCCGTCGGCGTCCGACGCGTCGTACCCCGCCTCGATGCCCGTCGGCGTGGTGAAGTCCCAGCCACGCAGGCGCCCGATCGCCTCGGCCACCCGCGGATCCGCGGCCAGCGCGGCCAGGGCGGGGTCGGCACCGGCGGCGGTCGCGTGGGCGTGGGCCGCCAGCAGGTAGGGAACCAGCGCCTCGGCGTCGATGAGCGTCACGTCGGCCTGCATCGCAGCCAGGTCGGCGGTCGTCAGCTTGCGCCCGCTGGAGATCGCAGCCCGGACCATCTCGGTGATCCGCGGCGCGCGCAACCCGTCGTAGCCAACGTTCAGGTAGTAGATCCCCCCGCCGGGGCGCAGCTGGTTGAGCGGGTCATTGTCGAACGTGGTGCCGACCGGGTCGTTGTTGGCGTTGACGAAGAACCCCGACGGCGGGTCGACCACGTGTGGCATCTCCTGCGGCGGCAGGATCTCGTAGGGCAGCGCCTGGCCGGGGTACGTCGTGGTGCGCGGCAGCCACTCGTTGCCGCCCTGTCCGTTGCGGATGAGCCAGGGCGGCGAGCCGTTCACCTTGCCGGCCTGCAGGTCCTCTCGGAGCGGCATCTCCGCGCTGGTGAAGTAGGCGAGGTGACCGCGGTCGTCGGCGTACGCCCAGTTCTGCGAGCCGACGTCGAAGTACTGCAGCCCGGTGCGGAAGTCGCTGAGGTTCTTGGCGCCGTCCCAGAGCCGGAACGTGTCGACCTCGCGGGTCGGGCTGAACCCGGTGTACTGAACGCTCAGGGCGCTGCCGTCACGGGTGGCCGTCGGCATGTCGATCGACACGATCGGGCCGTTGTTGCGCCGCGGCACGATCAGCGTGGCGGGCGGGATGTCCGGTCTGGGCGGCACGGGTACGACGCCACCACCGAGGCTGTTGACGCGGTAGGTCTCCGGCACCGCGAGCACGTGCTCCTTGTTCCCGAGGTAGATGGTGCTCAGCCCGCTCGGCGACGTCGGGTCGGCGACGACCCTCTCCTGGTAGGTGTCGGTCACGTCCATCGGGTTGACCGTGGCACCCCACATGATGTGCTTGTTGTGCCCGACGATGACGAGCGGTGTCCCGGCGAAGGTGTTGCCTGCCACGTCGAGCGGCCCGGCCGTCAGGTGCACCGGGTAGAACGTCGACGGCAGCCCGAGGGACAGGTGCGGGTCGTTGGCGATCATCGGGTGGTGGCTGGCGCTCAGGGAGGCCGCGATCCCGAACTCGTTCGACCCGGCCGGCTCCCCGGCGTACAACCGCTGGGTGACGAGCGGGTGTGCGTGCTCGAGCTGCCGGCGCCACCGCTCGGCCAGTCGCAGGGTCTCCGCCCCGAGCCCCTTCCCTGACAGCGCCCCGGATGCTGGCGCCTCGGCCGAGGCGGCCACCTTGCCGGCCGTCGCGTCGGGCACGGTGGCGGCCTGCGCGAACGGGGCGGACCGGTTGGTGTCCTGCCGGAAGAGCGCGTCCCCGTCGAACCCCAGCGCCTGGCCGGTGGCCGCGTAGTGCAGGTAGGCGATCGTCGGGTTGATGTCCAGGTCGAAGCTCAGCCCGAACGTGATGGCCTTCGCGACGGCCACGGTGTCGAGCGGCGTCCAGGGCTCGAACGTGGTGAGCCTCAGCGCGGCGTACTCGGGGGTGAGCTGCGGGTGCGCCGCCACCCATGCGTTCACTCCGTCCGCGAAGGCCTGCAGGTCGCGACGGCTCTGCGCGGACAGGACGGGCAGGCTGCGCTCGGCGGCCCGCCGCAGACCGATGGTGCGTGCCTGCACGTCGCCGGGCAGCGCGGCGGCGCCGAGCAGCTCGGCGAGGGTCCCGCTGGGCTGCCTCCGGTTGACGTCCATCTGGAACAGCCGGTCCTCCGCCTGCACCCAGCCGGACAGGAACGCCAGGTCGTGCTCGTTCCCCGCGCTGATATGCGCGATGCCGTTTGCGTCGCGGGACACGCTGGCGGCCGCTGTGAGGCCCGGCAGTCTCAGCCGGTCGGGCGTGTGCTCGGCGGCGCTGGTGCCCCCGGCGGGCAGCATGCCCGCCGACACAGTGACGGCCACCGCGAGGACAAGAAGTCGGCGCATGCGCATGCGAGCCTCCCGTGTACGCGCACCCCGAGGGCTCGAACGTAGCCCCGCCCTTGGCGGCCGACCAGGGCCGGAAGGCCGTGGGCCCGAGGCATGATGAGGCATGAGTCTCACTGTTGGCACCGCGCCGTTCGGCCGGCAGCCCGCCGGTCAGTTCGACTTCTCACCGCCCGCCCACGTGGTCTACGTCGAGGCGTTCCCGCGCCGGGTCCGGGCGGTCCGTGGCCGCGAGACGGTCGTCGACTCCTCCCGGACGCTGCTCGTGCACGAGAGCGACCGGCTCCCTCACTACGCGTTTCCCGCCGAGGATGTGCGGCTGGGCGCCGCCCGGCCGGATCCGGCGGCGCCGGGCCACGTGTCGGTGCCGTGGGACGCCGTCGACGCCTGGTTCGAGGAGGACGAGGAGGTGTTCGTCCACGTCCGCGACCCCTACCACCGCATCGACGTCGTCCCGACGTCGCGCCACGTCGTGGTGTCGCTCGACGGGGTGGTGCTGGCCGACTCGACGTCGGTGCGCGGGCTGTACGAGACGGGGCTGCCCGTCCGGTGGTACTTCCCGGGCGAGGACGTGCGCACCGAACGTCTCACCCGCAGCGAGACCGTGACGCACTGCGCCTACAAGGGGACACCTGTCCACTGGTCGGCCCGGCTGGGCGGGACGTTGCACGAGGACGTGGCCTGGTCCTACCAGGACGAGGTACGCCGGGAGGCCGAGGCGGTGCGAGGACGCATCGCGTTCTACGACGAGCGGGTCGACGTCGACGTGGACGGCGTCCGCCAGGACCGGCCCAGGACGCCCTGGTCCCGCTGACCCGGCGCGCCCGCGCCGGTGGCGAGCGACGTGGCGCCACCTCGACGTGACAGGCTCCCGGCATGGCGCTCTTCACCGTGGACGAGGCCCGGACGACCCTGGCTCAGCTCCGGCCTGTGCTCGACGAGCTGGTGGCGACGCGGGCCGACGCCGCCGAGCTGACCGCCTCGCTCGGCCCGGGCGGCACGCCGACCACGCTGGGTGGCCTGCCGGAGCTGAAGGCGGCCCAGGCCCGGCTCGACGAGCTGATGACGCAGGTGCAGCAGACCGGGGCAGAGCTCAAGGGGTTCGCTCCCCTGCTCGTCGACTTCCCCGCCGAGCGGGACGGCGTGCCGGTCCTGCTGTGCTGGCTGGAGGGCGACGCCGGGCTCACGTGGTACCACCGGGCCGACCTCGGGTTCGCCGGCCGCCGGCCGCTGCCCTGACCCGGCGTACGCCCGTCGTGCCCGCGGCGTAGGCGCGGCGCGATCGGGTACGGGTGCGGCGAGAGCCCAAGGAGCCGACAACGGGGAGGTCGTCGCATGTCGTCCCAGGTCGTCGTCGTGACCGGTGCGAGCGGCGGCATCGGCCGGGCCACCGCGCGGGAGTTCGCCGCCCGCGGCGCCGCAGTCGCCCTTCTGGCGCGCGGGAGCACCGGCCTGGAGGCCGCGGCCGAGGACGTACGCCGTGCCGGCGGCACCGCGCTGGTCGTGCCGACCGACGTCGCCGACCCCGACCAGGTGTTCGCGGCCGCCGACCGCGTCGAGGCCGAGCTCGGCGAGATCGACGTGTGGGTCAACGACGCCTTCACCTCGGTCTTCGCGCCGTTCGACGAGATCAGCCCGGACGAGTTCCGCCGCGTCACCGAGGTCAGCTACCTCGGCTACGTCCACGGCACGATGGCCGCGCTGCGGGTGATGAAGCCGCGCGACCGCGGCACGATCGTGCAGGTCGGGTCGGCGCTGGCCTACCGGGGCATCCCACTGCAGACGGCCTACTGCGGCGCCAAGCACGCGATCCAGGGCTTCCACGAGTCGCTGCGCTGCGAGCTGCTGCACGAGCGCAGCAACGTGCACGTGACGATGGTGCAGATGCCCGCCGTCAACACGCCACAGTTCTCGTGGGTCCTCTCGCGGCTCCCGAGGCACCCGCAGCCGGTGCCGCCGATCTACCAGCCGGAGGTCGCCGCCCGGGCGGTCGTGCACGCGGCCGACCATCCGAGACGTCGGGAGTACTGGGTGGGGGCGACCACCGCGGCCACCCTCGTGGCGAACGCCGTCGCGCCCGGGCTGCTCGACCGTTACCTCGCCCGCACCGGGTTCAAGGCCCAGCAGACCGACCAGCCGCGCGACCCGGACGCGCCCGCCAACCTGCGCTCCCCCGCCGACGGCGCACAGGGCCAGGACTTCGGGGCCCACGGCGCTTTCGACGACCGGTCGCGCCCACGCAGCTACCAGCTCTGGGCCAGCCAGCATCACGGTCTCGTCGGCGCGGCCGTCGGGGCGGCCGCGGCCGCGGCTCTCGCATCCTGGCGGCGCCGCTGACCGTCCCGGAGGCGTTGACGCGAGTCCGCCCCCAGCCGATGCTCGGCCCCATGGCCGAGTGGATCTACTTCATCCATCCGTCGCGCGAGCACTTCGCCGAGACGATGACCGACGAGGAGCTGGCAGTCTGGTCCTCGCACTTCGCCCGCCTGCAGCGGCTGCTGGCCGACGGCACCCTGATCCTGGCCGGTCCTACCCTCGGCCGGGTCAACACGGGCATCGCCGTGATCGAGGCACCCGACGAGGCCGCGGCGCGCCGGATCATGGAGGACGACCCGACGATCGCCGGCGGCTACGCGCAGGGTGAGCTGCGGCCGTTCCGGGTCTCGCTGCTGCGCGGGCGCGACTGACCCCACTGCGACCTGCACCGGCGGAGGGCAACCGAGCGGGTGCGTGGCCTCGCTCGTCATCCGCGATCATGTGCGGATGGGCGACTGGAGGCAGGACCGCATCGGCTCGGCACTGAGGGGCGAGAACCCGACCGTGATGGCCCGGCTGCCTGCCGCGTTCGCAGTCATCGGAGACGTGCAGTGGCTGCCGGGGTACTGCGTCCTGCTCGCCGATGACCCCACCGTCGACCGGCTGAGCGACCTGCCCCGGCCGCGGCGACTGGCCTACCTGGAGAGCATGGACCGTCTCGGCGAGGCCGTCGAACAGGCTTGCGCGGCCGCGGACCCGGCCTTCCGCCGGGTGAACCTGGAGATCCTCGGGAACACCGACGCGTTCCTCCACGCCCACGTCTGGCCGCGCTACGAGTGGGAGCCGCCGGAGCGCGTGGGAGGGCCGGTCTGGCTCTACCCGCCAACCCGGTGGGAAGACCCCGCGCACGCCCTCGGGCCTGAGCATGACGAGCTCCGGGCGGCGATCACGCGCAACCTCACCCTCGGGTAGCCGCCGATCCCGCTGGGTGCAGCGGCGACGCTTCTTCCGCGGAAACGTCCCTGGGGATCACGCCGCAGAAACCGCCGCTAGTTCCGGCTGCTGCGCCGCAGCCGGATCCACCGGTAGCCGAAGCCGTGCAGCTCGACCCCGGTCAACTTCGCCGTCAGCGGCGGGTACTCGCCGTCGCTGAAGATCTCGCTCGGTCTGCCCTGTACGCCGTCGAGGCGGCCCAGGTCGACGCTCACCGGGCTGCTGCCGAGGTTGTGCAGGAACAGCATCGACCCTTCCGGCGCGTCGAACCGGTGGGCCAGCACCGCGCGCGGCATCGGCACGTCGATCACCGTGCACGTCCCCACGCCGACCTCGGGACACTCACGCAGCGTGCGGATCAT
>DASVBJ010000092.1:0-16081 GCA_036375895.1 Actinomycetes bacterium
GCGACGGCCGAGGGCTGACCCGCGCGGGCCGGCCCCTCGCGGTCGTCAGCCCGTCGCGCAGCGCGTCAGCTCGTACAGCCGGTAGGGCCCGGCCTCGCCGACCTGGCGGAAGGCCGACGACGACCCGACGTCGTCGATGCCCGCGTACCGCTCGAGCGTCTTCGGGTTGACCGAGAACGGGCTCCCCCCGGTGATCGCGTAGCGCACGTGCTGGCGGCGTGCGGCCGCGCAGACCGCGGGCGACGTGCCGGCATCGTCGAGCCGCGATGCCAGCAGGGTGCGGTCGCCGAGCGAGAGCGACTTCTCGGTGGGCAGCAGCAGCCGCCGCCCGCTCACGAGGTAGAGGTAGGTGGCGCCGTTCCACGGGTTGGCCGCGACCACCGCGTCGTGCGGGATGAGCGGGGCGAGCCGACGGAGCGCGGCGAGGTCGCTGTCGCTGGCGAAGGTGCGCCGGGGCGTCGAGTGGAAGTAACGGTCGAGGATGCCGCGGTGCTCGCCGGCATAGCCCCCCGTGACCAGCACGAAGACCGCGGGCGCGACGACGGCGAGCGCCCACCCGCGACGCCAGGCCGGCGGGCTCACGCGGGTCAGGAGCCCGGTCAGCGCGACCAGGGCCGCGGCCGCCGCCAGCACGGCCGGGACGACCATCAGCGCCGCCAGCCGTGGCGGGTTGTTGTACCAGGGCCAGGTCAGCAGCCGGGTGCGCGGCGAGTCCACGCCGACCACCGCGACGTACAGACCGGAGGTGACGACGAGCCCGGCGACCACCCAGCGCTGCCCGCGCCCTCGCACCAGCAGCACGACGGCGCCGACGAGGACGGCGACGCCGAGCACCCACAGCCGCTCCGCCTCGCGTGGGGCGTAGAGCAGGGCCTCGATGACCGCGCCCCGGAGCGACCGCTCCGGCCCGGCCGGGTTGGACAGACGCATCGACGTGGCCCGGTCGGTGAAGAAGGCGACGACCGCGACCGCGACGGCCGTGCCGGCCAGGAACGCGCCGACCGTTCGTCCCGCCGCGCCGGGCCGCTCCCGGCGCTGCGACCAGGCCAGCGTCACGACCCGTTCCGCCACGATCAGGTAGCCGAGGATGAGCAGGCCGATGAACGCGTTGGGGTGGGCCAGCCCCAGGCCCGGAAGGCTCGCGGCGAGGGCCAGGACGCCTCGCCCCCTGCCCAGCACCTCGCCGGGAGCGGGCCGCACGACCGCGACCAGGATGGCGAGCGCCGCCGGCAACAGGGCGTAGCCGAGCACGTTGGGCCACAGCACGCCGTACCCCATCAGCCACCAGGGGAAGGCGGAGAAGGCCACCGACGTCACCGCGGTGGCGAGGGCCACCGCCAGGCCGGGTCCGAGCACGAGCCGCGCGAGCAGCAGGCAGCCGAGCGGCCAGACCAGCGCGGCGGTCAGGACGGCGAGGACCGAGGAGCTGACGACCACCGGCGCGCCGGACAGCTGCGACACCGTGACCACCAGGCCGTGGAACGCCGCGGGGTAGAAGCCCCCGCCGCCGATCGCCCAGAAGCCGGTCGCGTGCAGGGTCGAGATGTCGCCGTGGTCGAGCATCCACTGGGCCGCGCCCAGGTGGAAGATCGTGTCCGGTTGCTGCGGGAACCGGTCCGGCCGGTCCGTGATCGGCAGGAACACGAGGCAGAACCCGACCGCCGCCACCGCCAGGCCGACCAGGGCCGACCCGAGGGAGGCGGGCGGCGGCTCGCCCACCGGGCGCAGCAGGCGCCCGAGCACACCGGCGGCCAGCCACAGCAGGAGACAGCCGGCGACGAGCGGGCCCAGCCCCCAGCGCACCCCCGCCGCCGAGGCGGCCACCCCGGTGAGCGTCACGGTGCCCACCGACAGCAGCGGGGCGACCGCCCACGCGGCGAGGCCCCTCACCCCGAGCAGCCGCAACGCGACGACGCCCGGCACCATGACCAGCAGGAGCCCCGTCACCACGACGGGGAGCGCTTCCAGCCAGGTGGTCGTGCCCGGCGTCATCACCGGGTCAGGAGCCGGCGGGTCACTGCTCGCCCGCGGGGGCGGCCTGGGAGGGGCGCCGGGTGGGGACGCCGATGCCGGCCCAGACCACGTCGGCCCAGCGCTCCGGGTCGGTCACCTGCCGACCGTCGACGAGCACGGCGATGCCCGGCAGGTCGCCGGACTTCAGCTCGGCGTACTCCGGGTGGTCGGCCTGCACCACGGCGGCGTCGACCGGCTCGCCGAGGTGGTAGGGCGGGAGGTCCAGCGCGGCGAGCTCCGCGTCGGAGTACAGCGGGTCGTGCACCGACACGTCGGCACCACGGGTGCGCAGCGCCGCGACCGTCGCGAAGACGCCGGAGAACGCGGTCTCCTTCACCCCACCCCGGTAGGCGGCGCCCAGCACGGCCACGCGCCGGCCGGTGAGCGGGCCGAGCTCGGCCTCGAGCATCGCGACCGTGCGCTCCGGCATGGCGGCGTTGTGCTCGCGCGCCGTCCGGACCACGCTCGCCGCCGGGTCGTTCCACAGGTACAGGCGGGGGTAGACGGGGATGCAGTGCCCGCCCACCGCGATGCCGGGCCGGTGGATGTGGCTGAACGGCTGTGAGTTGGACGCCTCGATGACCGCGTTGATGTCGATGCCGTGCTGACCGGCGAAGAGGGCGAACTGGTTGGCCAGGCCGATGTTCACGTCGCGATAGGTGGTCTCGGCGAGCTTGGCCATCTCGCTGGCCTCGGCCGAGCCGAGGTCCCACACGCCGTTCGGGCGCGCGAGGTCGGGCCGCTCGTCGAAGTCGAGCACCGACTCGTAGAACTCGATGCCCTTCCGGGCGCTGGCCGCGTCGACGCCGCCGACCAGCTTCGGGTACTTGCGCAGGTCGGCGAACACCCGGCCGGTGAGCACCCGCTCCGGCGAGAAGACGAGGAAGAAGTCGCTGCCGGCGCTCAGGCCGGAGCCCTGCTCCAGCACGGGCAGGAAGCGGGTCCGCGTCGTTCCGACGGGCAGCGTGGTCTCGTAGGACACCAGCGTGCCCGGCTTGAGGCCGCGGGCGATGTCGGCAGTGGCGGAGTCCATCCACTCGAAGTCGGGCAGCCCGTCACCGTCGACGAAGAGCGGCACGACGACCACCACGGCGTCGCTGCGGCTCACCGCGTCGGCCGTGTCGGTGGTGGCGCTGAGCCTGCCCTGCTCGACCGCGTCGCGCAGCCTCTCCGCCAGGTGCGCCTCGCCGGGGAAGGGCTCGACGCCGGCGTTCACCTGCGCGACGACCTGCTCGTTGACGTCGGCTCCGATGACCGTGTGCCCCTTGCCGGCGAACTGGACCGCCAGTGGGAGGCCGATCTTGCCCAGGGCGACGACCGTGATCTGCACGGGGGACCTTCCGGAGGGGGAGGGGGGCCTGCACAGCATACGATGGGCCCCCGTGAGCGCCCGCCCCCGCATCCTGGACATCTCGTTCTCCCCCATCACCCGCGACGCCCGGGTGATGCGGCAGGTCTCGGTGCTGGCCGGGCTGGGTGACGTGACGACGGTGGGGTACGGACCGCACCCGCCTGCCGCGACGCGTCACCTCGAGATCGAGCCCCAGCTCAACTCCCTGCCGCGGACCCCCGGCGGCGTGCTGCGCCTGGCCGCGCGCCGCCTCAAGTCCGTGGAGGCGTCGGCCCCCGCCCTCGTGCGCGCCCTCGAGCTGATCGGCGACGACCGGTTCGACCTCGTCGTCTCCAACGACGCCCGGGCCCTGCCGGTCGCCCACCGGGTGGCACGGGGTGCACCGGTGTGGGCGGACATGCACGAGTGGGCCGCCGAGGAGTTCTCGCACGACCCGGTGTGGCGCACCTTCGTGGCGCCGCTGATGGACCACGCCTGCCGGGCGTACCTGCCGGCCTCGGCCGCGGTCACGACCGTCTGCGACGCGCTGGCCGACCGCTACCGGGAGCGGTACGGCGTGCGGCCCGCCGTCGTGCGCAACGCCGCGCCGTGGGCCGATCTCGAGCCCGCGCCGCTCGACGGCGACAGGGTCCGTCTCGTGCACAGCGGCGGGGCCCAGAAGGGCCGCTACATCGAGCTGCTGATCGGCGCGACCAAGGCCCTCGGCGACCGCTTCACGCTGGACCTCTACCTGGTGCCGGGGGGCGACGGCGGCCGTCACCTGAAGGTGCTGCGCGAGCTGGCCGGCGGCTCCGAGCGGATCCGTTTCCACGACCCGGTCCCCCCGGCCGACCTGCCGCGGACGCTGAACGCCTTCGACGTGGGCGTCTTCTGCATGCCGCCGATCAACGTCAACGCCCGCTACGCCCTGCCCAACAAGTTCTTCGACTTCGTGCAGGCCCGGCTCGCGGTCGCCGTCGGCCCGGCCGACGAGATGGCGCGCCTCGTGCACCGGCACGGTCTCGGCGTGGTGTCCGACGACTTCTCCGAGACCTCGTTCGCCGAGGCCCTGTCGACGCTGACTCCGGAGCGCCTGGCCGCGTGCAAGAAGGCCTCCGACGCGGCGTCGCGGGAGCTGAGCTCGGAGACCGACGAGCGGGTCGAGACCGACCTCGTGCGCGAGCTGCTCGGCGCCACCACGACCGCGCGGTGACGCCGGTGCAGTCGGACAGCCCGTCGGTCCTGCACGTCAACGACTGCGCCTTCACGGCAGAGCGGCTGCTGGTCGAGGCGCACCGCCGGGGCCTGCCCTGGCACTTCCTGCCCGTCGCCGCGACCGGACGGACGTGGGTGGGCCCGCGGGCCAAGGCCGAGAAGGCGGTGCGGGGTGCGGCGTGGCTCGCCCGGCTGGCCGGCGGCGCCGCGCGCCACGACCTGCTGCACGTGCACTCCGGCAGCGTCTACCGGCACAGCCGGCTGGTGCCGAGACGGTTCGTCCTCCACCTGCACGGCACCGACATCCGCACGCTGCAGTACGACCCGGCCTGGCGCCGGACCATCCACGACGCCGTGACCTCGGCCCGGGCGGTGTTCTTCTCCACCCCGGACCTGGCCGAGCACACCCTGCCGCTGCGGCCCGACGCGACGTACCTGCCGGTGCCGATCGACGTCGGGCGGCTCCCCCGGTGGCAGCCGGCGGACGGCACCCCCCGGGTGCTGTTCGCCTCCCGGTGGGACCCGAGCAAGGGCATCGACGCGCAGCTGAGCACCGCCGAGGCACTCGTGCGCGGGCTGGCCGGCCGGGCCGAGGTCGTCGGGCTGGACTGGGGGGAGGCGGCGTCCCGTGCCGCGGCCGCCGGAGTGCGGCTGCTGCCGCGCACCGACCACGAGGGCTACCTCCGGACGCTCGCGGGCGCACACGTCGTGGTCGGCCAGTCGGCCGGCATCCTGGCCGCCAGCGAGCTCGAGGCGCTCGGCGTCGGCGCCCCGCTCGTGCTGCCGGTCGACCTGCCCCTCTACGAGGGGCTGACCCCGCCGGTAGCGGGCGGCGCGGTCGACGAGGCGGTGGACGCGGTCCGCACGCTGCTCGCCGCTGCCCCGGACGAGACCGCGGCCGAGGTGCGCCGCGCCTGGGTCGCCGAGCACCACGGAGTCGAGCAGGCCGTCGACACGGTGCTGTCCGTCTACCGCAGGGTCGTGTCCTAGTCTCGTCGTCCGTGAAGGTCCTCAGCGTCGTCGGGGCGCGCCCACAGTTCGTCAAGCTCGCGCCGGTCAGCGAGGCCCTGGCCGGGCGCTGCGAGCACGTGATCGTGCACACCGGCCAGCACTACGACGCCCGGATGTCGGACGTGTTCTTCGCCGACCTGCGGATCCCCGCACCCGACGTACATCTCGGCGTGGGCTCGGGCTCGCACGGTGTGCAGACCGGCGCCATGCTCGGCGCCCTGGACGGAGTGCTGGACGAGCACCGCCCCGACTGGGTCCTGGTGTACGGCGACACCAACTCGACGCTCGCCGGCACGCTCTCGGCCGTGAAGATGCACCTGCGGGTCGCCCACCTCGAGGCCGGCCTGCGTTCCTTCAACCGCCGCATGCCCGAGGAGCACAACCGGGTCCTGACCGACCACGCCGCCGACCTGTGCCTCGCCCCGACCGAGGTGGCGATGGCGCACCTCGCGAACGAGGGTCTTGCCGCGCGGAGCCGACTCGTCGGCGACGTGATGACCGACGTCTGCATGCGGGTGGCGGCAGCGGTGCGCGACACCCGCGCGCCCCTGGCCGAGACCGTCTCGGCACCGGACGGCTACTACGTGGCGACCATCCACCGCGCCGACAACACCGACGACCCGCAGCGCCTCGAGTCGATCCTCTCCGCCCTGGGCTCGCTCGACCTTCCCGTCCTCCTGCTGGCCCACCCCCGGCTGCTCGCCAGTGCCCAGCGCCACGGCCTCAAGGTCCAGCAGGGCGGCATCGTCGTCGGCGACCCGCAGCCCTACCCCGACCTCGTCCAGCTGGTCGTCCACTCGCGCGGCGTCGTGACCGACTCCGGTGGCCTGCAGAAGGAGGCGTTCCTCCTGCGCGTGCCCTGCACGACGCTGCGCGACGAGACGGAGTGGACCGAGACCGTCGACCTGGGCTGGAACGTGCTCGCGAGCGACCTGCGGGACCTGCGGTCGGTGGTGGACCGGCCCCGCCCCGCCGAGACGTCGGCCACGCCGTACGGCGACGGGGCGGCCGCCCACCGCGTCGCGGACATCCTGCTCAGCTGACCGCAGCGGCCCGTGCCTTGAGCTCCATGACCGCTCGTGGCAGCCGGTGCGGGCTCAGGTGAGCCCGGCCGCCGTCAGCACCCCCGCCGCCGCGTCGCGCCCGACGCGGGCCAGGCTGGCGTTCTCCAGCGTCCACGCGGCGAGCCGGGCACGGTCCTCGTCCGCCGGCGGTGCTGCGAGCGCTTCCACGAGTGCGTCGGCGACCGCGTCAGGGTCGTGGTCCACAGCCCGACCGAGCGCCGCGTCCCGGACCAGCGCCGCGCCCGCGCCGACGCCGGCGAAGATCACCGGCGTGCCCCCCGCGGTCGCCGCGTAGATCTTGGTCGGGCGGGCGAAGTCGTAGCCCCGGCCGGGCACGATCGAGACCAGGGCGCACCGGGCCGCGCGCTGCCAGGTCGCTGCCTCGCGCGGGGGCAGCACGCCGGGGAAGTCCACCCGGCCCGGGGCCAGCTCACCGGCCAGCCTGCGCAGCGCGGGCAGCTCGCTCCCCTGGCCGAGGAACACCAGCCGGGAGTCGTCCGGCAGCCGGTCGAGGGCCTGGGCGAAGCCGCGCACGAACACGTCGGCCCCCTGCCACTCCGACATCGTGCCCGCGTAGATCGCGAAGGGCGCTGTCGGTGGTCGCGGCCCGGCCGACGGCGGCTCGTCCGGCCCCGCCCCACTCGCCGGCCGGCCGAACACGTCGGTGTCCACCCCGTTGCCGACGACCTGCACCGTGCCGTCGTCGACGCCGAGGCCACGCAGCCTCTCGGCGACCCCGTCGCTCACGGCGAGCACGTGGCAGGCCCCGCGCAGCACCGCCGACTCGGCCCGGCGCAGCAGACCCAGCACCCAGCGGGGCGCGCCGGCGCTGGCGGCCGCCTCGCTCCACACGTCCGCCGCGAAGTACGCGTAGGGGACGCGGCGCAACCGGCTGAAGGCGAGCACCACCAGGCCGGTGGTCGGTGGCGGCTCGCAGACGATGAGCTCGGGACGCCGACGAGCGAGCAGGCGGAGGAAGAGGGGGAGGTCGAAGCTGAGGTACTGCACGTAGCCCCGGATGATGCCGTTCTCGTCCCGCAGCGCCGGCCACCGGCTGACCCGGACGCCGGCCGGGTCGTCGGCCGGGCCGGCCGCCGCCGGCGGACGGGTGGTCAGCACGGCGACCTCACAGCCCGCGTCGACCAGTCCCCGGGCCAGCCAGCGCAGCCGGGCCGCCGCGGCCGCGACCTCCGGGGAGAACAGGCGGCTCGCGATGACGACGCGGGGTCGGCCGGTCCGACCCCCCACCTAGCCGACCCTCACGACAGGTCGACGGCGTTGCCGGTGCGGGCGGAGGTGAGCATCGCCTCTGCGACGTCCACCGTGCGCAGCCCCTCCTCCATCGTCACGATCCGCGACGCGTCGCCGAGCACGGCGTCGCGGAACGCCTCGTGCTCGAGCCGGAGCGGCTCCCGCTTGGCGTAGGCGAAGCGGGTGACGTCGCCCTCGGAGACGCCGCGGAAGCTGGCCACGGACGGCCACTCGGTCCGCACGGTGCCGTTCGCGTGGAACGTGAGATCGGCGCTGAGCGTGTCCGCGACGAAGCTGCCGCGGTCGCCCGTGACGATGGTGACGCGCTCCTTGAACGGCGTGAGCCAGTTGACCAGGTGGCTCGTCACCGTGCCGTTGGCCAGGGTGCCGACGGCGGCGACGAGGTCCTCGTGCGGCCGGCCGCTGCGGTGCGTGACCCGTGCGCTGATGGACGTGAACGGGCTCTGCGCCACCCACGCGGTGAGGTCGATGTCATGGGTGGCGAGGTCCTTGACCACACCCACGTCCGCGATCCGGGCCGGGAATGGCCCCTGCCGCCGGGTCACGATCTGGTAGACCTCGCCGAGCTCGCCGGTCTCGAGCCGGGAGCGCAGCTCCTGGAGGGCCGGGTTGAAGCGCTCGATGTGCCCGACGCAGCCGACCAGTCCCTTGCTCTGGAACGCCTCCACGATCCGGTGGGCCGCCTTGGCGTCGGCCGCGAGCGGCTTCTCGATCATCGTGTGGATGCCCGCGTCGGCGAGCTCCAGCGCGAGCTCCTCGTGCAGCCCGGTCGGCGCGGCGACCACCGCCAGGTCGACGCCGACCTCGACGAGGGCCGCGACGGAGCCGAGCACCGACAGCCCGCCGGCGACGCCGTGCGGGTCGCCGCCCGGGTCGGCGACCGCGACGAGCTCCACACCGTCCAGCTCGCGCAGCACCCGGACGTGGTGGCGGCCCATCATGCCCAGGCCGACGACACCTGCCCGCAGGGTCGACATCAGGCGCCCGCCTTCACCACGGTGTTGACGGCCTCGACGATGGTCTCCAGGTCGGCCTCGGACAGCGACGGGTGCACCGGCAGGGACAGGACCTCCTGCGCGGCTTGCTCGGTCTGCGGCAGGTCCAGGGTCAGTCCGAACGACGGCAGGCGGTGGTTCGGGATCGGGTAGTAGACGCCGTTGCCGACCCCGTGCTCCTCCCGCAGCGCCTTGGCGACGCCGTCCCGGTCCTCCGGGACGCGGATCGTGTACTGGTGGTAGACGTGCACGGCGCCGTCGGCCACCGGCGGCACGACGACGCCCTGCAGGCCCTCGTCGAAGAATCGCGCGTTCGCCTGCCGCTGCGCTGTCCAGCCCGGCAGCTTCGACAGCTGAACCCGGCCGATCGCGGCGTGGATGTCGGTCATCCGGTTGTTCAGCCCGACGACCTCGTTCTCGTACTGGCGCTCCATGCCCTGGTTGCGGAGCAGGCGGATGCCGCGGGCGGTCCCCTCGTCGGCGCAGGAGACCATGCCGCCCTCGCCGGACGTCATGTTCTTGGTGGGGTACAGGCTGAACATCGCGAACTGCCCGAAGGTGCCGACGTGGCGACCGTGCAGGCTCGCGCCGTGCGCCTGTGCGGCGTCCTCGAAGATCTTCAGCCCGTGGCGGTCGGCGACGGCCTGCAGCCCGGCCATGTCGGCCGGGTGACCGTAGAGGTGGACCGGCATGATCCCGACGGTCCGATCCGTGACCGCGGCCTCGACGGAGGCGGGGTCGAGACAGAAGTGGTCGGGCTCGATGTCGGCGAACACCGGCGTCGCCCCGGTCAGGGCCACCGTGTTGGCGGTCGCCGCGAACGTGAACGACGGGACGATCACCTCGTCGCCCGGGCCCACCCCGCAGGCGAGCAGCCCGAGGTGCTGGCCGGACGTGCCGGAGTTGACCGCGACGCACACCCGCCCGTCGACCAGGGCGGCGGCGAACTCCTGCTCGAAGGCGGCGACCTCCGGTCCCTGGGCGAGCATGCCGCTGCGCAGGACCCGGTCGACCGCCTCGCGCTCGTCGTCACCGATGATCGGCTTGGCTGCGGGGATCATTCCGCGTCCTCCAGAAGGATGTCGTCGTTCTCGTGGTAGGTGCGGCCGGTGACCGGGCAGCGCCAGGCCCCGTCGGCCTTCTCCAGCGGCACCCCTGCGCGCCCCACCCAGGCCACCCGGCGGGCCGGGACGCCCGCGACCAGTGCGAAGTCCGGCACGTCACGCGTGACGACTGCACCCGCGGCGACCGTGGCCCACCGGCCGATCCTGGCCGGTGCGATGCACACCGCCCGGGCCCCGATGGAGGCACCCTCGCCGATGGTCACCCCGACGGGCTCCCAGTCGCTCGCCGACTTCAGGGACAGGTCGGGGTTGACCGCCCGGGGGTACAGGTCGTTCGTCAGCACGGCGGCGGGGCCGATGAAGACGCCGTCGCCGAGCACGGCAGGCTCGTAGACCAGGGCGTAGTTCTGCACCTTGCAGTGGTCGCCGAGCACCGCGCCGGTGCCGACATATGCGCCGCGGCCGATGATGCAGCCCTCGCCGAGTCGTGCGTCCTCACGGACCTGAGCGAGGTGCCACACCTTGGTGCCCTCGCCGAGAACCGCGGAGTCCGCGACGTCGGCGCCCTGGGCGATGTGTACCGACACCTCGTGCCTTCCGGTAGTGCTGCTGGCCTGCCCGAAGGTATCAGCCCGTCATCGGCCGACCCGCAGCCGCCGATGGCGGCGGACCCGGCCGGCGCTGGCACAATCGAGGCCATGGAGGACACCTGGGTCGTCGTGCCGCTCTTCAACGAGGAGCAGGTGATCGGCGACGTCGTGCGCGACCTCCGCGGCACGTTCCCGCAGGTGGTCTGCGTCGACGACGGCAGCCGCGACGGGTCGGCCGCCGCGGCACGGGAGGCCGGCGCGGTCGTCGTGCGCCACTCCCTCAACCTCGGCCAGGGAGCCTCCCTGCAGACCGGCATCCAGTACGCCCTGTCGGACCCGCAGATGCGCTACGTGGTGACCTTCGACGCGGACGGGCAGCACCAGGTGAGCGACGCCCTCGCGATGGTGCAGCGGCTGCGGGCCGGCGAGGCCGACGCCGTCTTCGGGTCGAGGTTCCTCGACTCCCGCACCCGGCCCGGCCTGGTGAAGCGACTGGTGCTCAAGGCCGCGGTGATGTACTCCAACGCCACGACCGGTGTCCGGCTCACCGACGCGCACAACGGTCTGCGGGCCCTGACCAGACAGTGCTGCGAGCGGCTCGACATCCGGCAGAACCGCATGGCCCACGCCTCCGAGATCGTCCACCAGATCGGCCGCAGCCGAGCCCGGGTCGTGGAGCACCCGGTGCACATCCTCTACACCGACTACAGCCGCTCGAAGGGCCAGTCGGTGCTGAACTCGGTGAACATCGTCGCCGACCTGTTCTTCAAGTGACCGAGGGACCGACCTGATGGCAATCCAGATCCTGCTCATCCTCGGCGTCGCGATCGGCGGCGCGATGCTGATGCGCAGCAGCGGAGGCGCCCGCCACCAGGCGGTGCGGCGGCTCATGCTGCTGGCCTTCGTGGTCTTCGCCGTCACCTCGATCCTGGTGCCGCAGCTGGTCTCGCAGATCGCCCGCGCCGTCGGCGTCGGTCGTGGCGCCGACCTGCTGCTCTACGGCCTGTTCGTGGCCTTCCTCGGCTTCATCGCCACGACGTACCGACGGTTCCGCGAGCTCGAGCGCCAGCTCACCGTGCTCACCCGGCGGCTGGCGCTCGACGAGGTGCCGGCGCCGACCCGGCCGTCAGCCGACGACCGGGCCTGACGCCCGCCGGCCGTACAGCCACATCTCGCCGAGCAGGGGCACGTCCGGCGGCGGCGCGACGTGCTCGAGGACCTGCCAGTCCGGCTCGTTCTGCGCGACCCACGGGGTGAAGGGCTGGTGCCGCTCGTGCGGAGCGCTCGGGATCTCGTCCGTGTCCGTGCTGCAGATGGCGACGAAACGCTGCCCGCTCGCGAACAGCCTTCGCAGGTAGTCCTCGCGCACGTCGTCCTCGACGAGGTGGAAGATCACCTCGAGCGAGAGGGCGAGGTCGGCACGCAGCCATCCGGCCGGGTCTGCGGCGGTCTCCGGGTCGTAGCGCAGGAAGCTCTTGGTGGGGTCCTCGCGGAACCGCTCGATGCACCGGCGGATCGCGGACGCCGACCGGTCCAGCCCCAGGTAGCGCGGGTAGGCGGCGAGCGACAGCTGGTTGCCGTCGCCGCAGCCGAGGTCGACCACCGACGTCACGCCGTGGGCGGCCACCCATCCGTTGACGACCGCTGCCTTCCACTCGGCGGCGGCACCGTACGACCCGGAGCCGGAGCTGCCGCCGCTGGCGTAGCGGGACTCCCAGTACTGCCCGCTACCCCGGAACCGCCGACGACGCAGCCACCGCCCGGCGAAGCTGCCGCCGATCGCCCGGCGCGCCCTCGTGACATCCATCCGCTAACGGTAGCGACGCGAGCCCCGCGTCGTGACTCAGACCACCTTGCGCAGGACCGGCACCCGACCGGCGACCAGCACGAGCGCGTACGTCGTGACGAGCACCGCGGCGCAGCGGCCGAGGAGCTGCGGCACCCCGGTCGCCGCATCACCACCGCCGAGCACCGGCCAGGTGAGCACCCACTGCAGGACCAGCAGGTGCGCCGCGAAGACGCCGAGGGTCGCGTCGCCCAGGCGCCTGCCCAGCCGGGCCGCCCGGTCACCGCCGTCAGCCGCCGCCGCGCGGCCGCGCCGCCGCCCCAGCGAGGAGGCGACGAGGAACACGAGCACCGCGCAGGCGAGCACCGCAGGCGTGTAGTACGACTCGGCCGGCAGGTAGCGCTCCAGCGTGGCGGCCGGCTCGTGCGGGTTGCGCCACTGCCAGGCGAGCAGTGACGTCAGCCCGAGCACCCCGGCCACCGCGGCCGCGGTCCCGCGCGCGCCGAGGGTCACCGGCCGCAGCCCCCAGCCGAGCAGGTAGCAGCCGAGGTACCCGATCCACCAGGTCCACGGTGTCTCCACCCACTTCGGCCCGCCGCCCCGCAACGGCTGGGTCGCCACCGTGAGCATCACGGGCAACGCGGCGGCAAGGCCCACCCAGCGGACGGTTCGCCGGTCGACCGACGCGACCCACGGCATCAGGACCGGCGTGACGAGGGCCAGCCCCAGGACGATCCAGAAGAAGTAGAGGGCGGTGTACACCCGGCCGGTGAGCGACCACTCCACGACGTCCCGCCAGCCGTAGGGCTGGTCCAGGACCCAACGCCGGACGCCGAGGTAGACGAGGTTCCAGAACAGGACGGCGGGCAGCAGCCGGACCGCCCGTCGGCGCAGGAACTCGCGACCACCCCGGTAGCGCGCCGGGTCCAGCAGGAGCGCACCGCTCAGCATCACGAAGACAGGGACCGCCCAGCGCGCGCCGAAGTCGAGGGCGATCGCCAACCGGCCGTGGAGGGTGCCGCGGGCGCCCGGGGCGATGGCGGTGAGCCCGGCGGTGTGGATGCACACCACCCCGGCGATCGCCACGACCCGCAGCCAGGACACCCATGCCAGCGACGGCGGCGCCCCGGCTGTCCTCGGCCGGGTGTCCGTCAGCGTCTCGTGCTGCGCCACGGTCAACCGGCCCGGCGCAGCAGCAGGGGGCGGAGCAGGTCACGCACGTCCCGCCAGGACAGCAGCATCCAGCAGGCGAGGAAGACCAGGGCGAACGCCGGGTCCAGCCACGGGTCGACGTCGAGCCTGTGCTGGGTGAGCAGGAGCAGCAGGGCCGCCCCGAGCCCGACTCCGAGACGCGCCATCAACGCCCTCCAGTGCTGGTTGTCGCGTCGCCAGACGACGACGAGCGGGATCGCCGTGATCAGGGTGGTCCCGCACAGATACCCCACGGCCACGCCCATGACCCCGTGCTGCGGTGCGATCACCGCCCACAGGACCAGCCCCGTCAGCAGGCCGGAGAGGCTCGCCGCACTGGTGATCACCATGCCGCGCTGCGAGCGGGTGGTGAGGCTGTTGCTCGACACGACCCCCAGGGACGTGGCCAGCACGGCCAGCAACAGGACCGGCAGCAGCTGCTGCGCCTCGGCGAACCGCGCCCCGAAGACCACGTCCACCAGCAGCCGGCTGCAGAGGATGAGCGAGCCGAAGATCCCGACCATGATCAGGACCATGAGGCGCATCGCGTGGTCCGTCTGCCGGCGGAAGACGACGTGGTCGCCACGCCCCCACGTCTCGGCCATGGCCGGGAAGAGCACCAGGCTCAGCGACCCGGCGAGCAGGGATGCGGGTGTGGCGAGGGCGAGTGCGGAGGCGTACTGCCCGGCCTGCTCGGCGGTGTCCGCCGCCCGCGCGACCACCATGGACAGCTGGAGGAAGCCGGTGCTCGCGATCGTCCCGGTCACACCCAGCAGGACGAAGAGGTCGAGCTCGCGGCGCAGCGCCGCCTCCGGCCGGCCGTGACTCCCGCGTGGCCAGCCCGCGACGGTGTAGACGGCGTAGCCGGCGGCGAGCGGCAGCAGCAGCCCGGTCCCCCGCGCCCCGGCCGCCAGGGCGATCAGCAGCCCCGCCAACCCCAACGAGGCGCTGAGCACGTCCCAGCCCGTGGCCCGGGCGACCTGCCCGGCGCCGAACTGCAGCCCCCGGACGAAGGAGTAGCCGGAGTAGCCCAGGACCAGCGCGGCGACGCACAGGCCGCCTTCGAGATCGCCGCCGCCGACCGTCGTCCACGCACCGACACCCACCGCGGCGAGCACCAGCGCCGCGGCGAACGTGCGGCCACCCAGGTGGCGGGCCACGGCGGCTGCCTCGTCCCAGCGCTGCGCTCCCCGGGCCCGGGCCACGAACTTCGAGGCGGCGCTGCCTGCCGACGTCGGCCAGAGCAGGCTGAGGAACATCGCCGTCGAGATGGCGCTGTTGACCACGCCGAGCACCGCCGGCCCCCCGATGCGGCCGACCAGCACGCTGGAGAGGAACCGGAGGCTGCCCTGGACCCCTACGCCCACGGTGCTCAGGAACGTGCGCGACCGCATGGTCCCGGTCGAGGCCGCGTCGAGCGGCAGCGGACGGAACATGGCAGCCCAGGCGAGTCGCGACCTGCTCACGTGCGCAACGACCGCGGGCTGGCGAGGAAACCGACTCCCCAGGAGCCGTGCATGGTGGCGAGCACCAGCGGGAGCCACAGCCGGGACCGCGGTGGGAGGCCGCGACCGACGACAAGGGACCCCGCCAGCACGGCCACGGCGTACCCGGCCGGAAGAACCAGGCCCGCGCTCAGCCAGCCGGGTCCACCCACCGACCCGACGACGCCGGCCACGGCACCCACGGTGACGGCCGCGACCGCCATCGGGGGCGCGAGGTAGCGCAGGCTCGCCGTCCCGCGGTGCTGCGCCATCACCACGCGACGCCACCGGCCGTAGTTGCGGTACTGCCGCGCCAGCGCCCGCAGCGTGGAGCGCGGCCGGTAGGACACCCGCAGGTCCGGGGTGAACCAGACGGTCCCGCCGGTGCTGCGGATGCGGTGGTTCAGCTCCCAGTCCTGCGCCCGCAGGAACGCCTCGTCGTAACCGCCCACCCGCTCGAGCGCCTCGCGCCGGAACACGCCGAGGTAGACGGTCTCCACCGACCCTTCCTCGCCGCCGAGGTGGAACCTCGCCTGCCCCACGCCCAGGGGGCTCGTCATCGCGCACGCCACGGCCCGCTGGAAGTCCGTGACACCCTCCGCGGCCATCACGCCGCCGACGTTGTCGGCGCCGGTGCGCTCCAGGGTCTGGACCGCGACGCGCACGTAGTCGCGGGGCAGCATGGCGTGCCCGTCGACACGCACGACGATGCCGTGGCGGGCGGCGGCCACGGCGAGGTTGAGGCCCGCTCCGGTGGCCCCGGTCGGGTTGTGCACGAACCTCACCCGCGGGTCGGCCGCGGCCAGCTCGCCGGCGACCTCGTCGGTGCGGTCGGTCGACGGCCCCAGGGCCATCACGACCTCGAGCTCGCCCGGGTAGTCCTGCTCGAGAATGTGCGCCACCGCCGTCCGCAGGTGCCGCTCCTCGTCGAGCACGGGCATCACGACGGAGACGCCGGGCCACGGGTGGGGCGACGGCACCGGCATCGGGTCGTGGGCGGCGGTCATCGGGTGTCAACGGTAGCGAAGGCAGCCCGCCGTCCGGCGGCGTGCCTCCCCGGCCCCGG
>DASVBJ010000141.1:0-20095 GCA_036375895.1 Actinomycetes bacterium
CACGAACACCCCCGGCCCGGCCGCGGTCACCGCGAACCCGGACACCACCGCGGGCACCGTCCCTGCCATGACCACCACGCTAGAACCCGCCACCGACAGAAACCGGGACGAGACCACACCACCGAAACCCTTGTGGACAAACGGAATTCGGGCCGCCGACTGTGCAACGACCGAACAGCGTCGTGCCCGACGGTCCGGGCGGTGCGCCAGGGCTCGTCGGCGACCGACCCGAGGTCCTGCGTCACCCGTCGATGAGATCGAGCCCCGTCGGCAGCGCGTCACTGTGCAGCACTCGAAGCCGCTGCGTGGGCCGGGTGAGCGCGACGTACAGATCGTTGGCGCCACGGAGCGATCCACCGAGGATCAGGCCCGGCTCCACGAGCACCACCGCGTCGAACTCCAGCCCCTTCACGTCCGCGACCGTCAGCACGGTCACTGGCGCGTCCAGCGCGTTGCTGCCGGTGCCGACGATGCCCGGCGGCAGGGAGGAGGAGACGGCCGTGTATGCCGGGTCGGCCAGCCCCGCGGGCACGACCACCGCCATCCGGCCGTCGCCCAGCAGCGACAGCTCGTCACGGACGGCCGTCACGACCGCGGTCATGTCACCGGCGGCCATCCGCTGGGCGCGCGGCGGCCAGTCACCCTCCCGCACCGACTCGGGCGCCGACGCCTCCACGCCGGCGGAGGTCAGCACCGCCGAGGCCAGCGCCATGATGCGGGCGGGTGTCCGGTAGTTGACGGTCAGCTGCTCCAGCCGCCAGCGCCCCTCGACGTACGGGTCGAGCACGTCCGACCACGACGAGGCACCCGCCGCCGAGCCGGTCTGAGCGACATCGCCCACCAGCGTCATCGACCGGGAGGGACAGCGGCGCATGAGCAGTCGCCACATCATGGGTGACAGCTCCTGTGCCTCGTCGACGACGATGTGCCCGTAGGCCCAGGTCCGATCGGTGTGAGCACGCTCGGCCACGGTGAGCACCGGCCCGGAGTCGGCGAAGCGGGCGGCGAGCGCCTCGGCGGTCACGAGCTGCCCGGCCCCGGTCATCCGCAGGGCCGCGCGCGCGTAGTCGAGCTCGGCGTGCCGGGCCGCCAGCTCCCGCTCGGCGGCGGCGCGGGCATGCGCGTCGTCCTCGCCGAGCAGCTCGGCCGCCTCGTCGAGGAGCGGCACGTCGGCGACCGTCCACGGCGTGCCCCTGTCACGCCGCAGCAGCGCCCGCTCCGCCTTGGACAGGAAGGGTGCGGCGGACGCCAGCCGTGCTGGGTCGGCCAGCAGATCGCCCACCAGTTGCTGCGGGGTGAGCGGCATCCAGGTGAGGTTGATCTCGCGGCGTACGTCGGCGGACGAGCGCAGCTCGGCGAGCAGGTCCTCCCGGTTGTCCTCCGTGACCGTGGTGCGCAGCGCCCGGGCCAGCCCGTGGGCGAGGTGGTCGAGCAGCTCCTTGACGTACTGCGTGCGCACGACGTTGTGCGGCTTGCGGCTGCGCCGGGCCCGGCCACGCGCAGCGGCGACCACGGCCGGCGCGAGCTCCACGACGTACCCGTCGACGTCGAGCAGCCGCACGCCGTCCGGGACCCGCTGCCGGTCGCGCAGCGCCGCGGCCACGACCTCGGCCATCCGGGGGTCACCCTTCAGGGCGGCGACTCGAGGGTCGGGCTCGGAAACCGCCTCCACCCCCGGCATCAGCTCGGCCGGTGTCGACATCACCACGCCGGTCTCGCCGAGGGAGGGCAGCACCTGCTCGATGTAGCGCAGGAACAGGTTGTTCGGGCCCACCAGCAGCACGCCGTTGCGGGCCAGCCGGTCGCGGTGGGTGTAGAGCAGGTACGCCGCGCGGTGCAGGGCGACGGCGGTCTTGCCGGTGCCGGGGCCACCCTGGACGACCAGCACGCCACCGAGGTCGGACCGGATCACGCGGTCCTGCTCGGCCTGGATGGTCGCGACGATGTCGCCCATCCGCCCGGTGCGGTGTGCCCCGACCGCCGCGAGCAGGGCCCCCTCGCCGTTGAGGGTGCGCCGCTCGGCGTCGTCGAGCGCGTCGAGGTCGAGGACCTCGTCCTCGACGGAGGTCACGGTGCGGCCGCGGGTCGCGATGTGCCGACGGCGTACGACGTCGCCGGGCGCCGCCGCGGTGGCCTGGTAGAACGACCGCGCGGCGGGGGCGCGCCAGTCGACCAGCAGCTGGCGCTGGTCGTCGTCGGAGAGGCCCAGGCGCCCGATGTAGCGGTGCCGCCCCTCCACCAGGTCGAGCCGGCCGAACACCAGGCGATCCTCGACCGCCTCGAGCTGGGCCGCCCGATGCTCGTGCAGGGAGGCGAAGGCGTCACGCTCCGAGCGGTTCTGGGGGCTGCCGGTCGGCGCCGCCCGCCGTACCTTGGCGAGCTCCTCCCGGGTGCGCCGGCGCAGGTCGTCCAGACGGGCGTAGAGAGAGTCGACGTAGGCCTGCTCGTGCTCGAGCTCCTCGGTGCTGCCGGTCAACTGCTCCCCTTCCGCGCGGCCGACCATTATCGATCCCGCGCGTCCTCCTCGCGAAATCGCCGCGCAGGGTGCCGCTGTGCCGCCGCGTGCCGGGGCCGATCAGCGTCTAGTGGCTCGCGCCGCCCAGCCGCTGCTCGACGCGCTCGACCTTGGCGGTCAGCTGACCGGTGTGGCCCGGTCGGATGTCGGCCTTGAGGACGAGCCCAACGCGCGGCGAGCGCTCGGCGACGACCTCGACCGCACGCTTGACGACGGCCATCACCTCGTCCCACTCGCCCTCGATGTTGGTGAACATCGCGTTCGTCTCGTTGGGCAGCCCGGACTCGCGCACAACCCGCACGGCCTCGGCCACCGCCTCGCTCACGCCACCGGTCTCGTCGCCGCCCGAGGGGCTGATGCTGAATGCCACGATCATGCGGCCCAGCCTCGCACGACGCCGGCCAACGCCCGCGCCGCCTGGCTCCGCGACAGCTACCGCGCCCGCGCCGCCCGGCTCTGCGCTGCATGGTTCTGCGCCGCCTCGCCCTGCGCGGCCTCGCCCTGCGTGCGCTCGCCGCGCAGCCGGTCGACGTGGCGCTTGGTGCGCTCGGTG
The DNA here is from genome assembly GCA_036375895.1 of Actinomycetes bacterium. GTDB lineage: Bacteria > Actinomycetota > Actinomycetes > JACCUZ01 > JACCUZ01 > DASVBJ01. Next base: position 3,069 of record DASVBJ010000141.1, read on the forward strand.
CGCTCCGGGTCGGGGCGGGTGGGGTCGAGGAAGAGCTGGCGGATGTCCGGCCACCGCGCGCACAGGTCGCGCTCGGCCCGCTCGCTCCACTCCTCGACCTGGGCAGCGCTCAGCCCGTCGTGCAGGTCGACGCGCAGGGCCACCAGCACCGACGACGGCCCGAGGTGCATGGTGAGCAGCTCGACCACGCCGGTGACCTCGGGGTACGCCGAGATGGCGTCGTGCACGCCGACGACGAGCCCGGGGTCGGCCGCCTCGCCGATGAGCAGGTCGCGGGTGTCGCGCCCGAGCACGAAGGCGACCGCCGCGAGCAGGAGCCCGATCGCGATGGCAGCGGCGCCGTCCCAGACCGCGCTGCCCGTGACGTAGTGCAGCCCGATCCCCGCCGCCGCGAGCAGGATCCCCAGCAGCGCGGCGGTGTCCTCGGAGAGGACCGTCTTGGCGGTCGGGTCCTTGCTCGCCCGCACGTGCCCGAACAGGCTGCGGCCGGTCTCGCGACTCTCACCGCGCAGCTGCACGACAGCACGCACCCACGACACGCCCTCGGCGGCCAGCGACACGCCGAGCACGGCATATGGGATGAGCAGGCCAACCTCCTCCTCGCTGTCCGAGACCAGCGTGTGGATGCCCTCGTAGACGGAGAAGACGGCACCCGCCACGAAGATCCCGACCGCGGCGAGGAACGACCAGAAGAACTGGGCCTTGCCGTAACCGAACGGGTGGTCACGGTCGGCCGGCCGGGCCGACACCTTCAGGCTCGTGAGCAGGAACACCTGGTTCAAGGTGTCTGCGACGGAGTGCGCTGCCTCCGCGAGCATCGAGCTCGACCCGCTGACCAGGCCGGCAGCGAGCTTGGCCAGCGCGATGACCCCGTTGGCCCCCAGGGCCACCAGGACCGTGCGCTTGCTCTCCGACGCCACCCGCCCGACCTCCTCCGATCCAGGCGGATGTACCCGGTCGGGCCGGGTCCGACACGGGAGGTGACAGGTGCAACACGTGCATGATCAGCGGGGGAGGAGCGGCAGGGGCAGGGGCTTGCGGGCGATCGTCAGTCCCGCAGGTGGATCGGGTGCCCCTCGATCGCGCTGATGTCGGCGGAGGCCTCCTCGAGGAGCCGGTCGGCGAGCCGGTGCAGCGCCCGCGCCACGGCCACCTCGTCGCCGATCTCGGGCACGTCGGGGTCGGTGCGGTTGCGCCGTGCGTGGCCCCTCGCGTCGAGGTGCTCCGGCGTCTCCGAGACGAGGACCAGGTGGGCCGTCGTGTCGTCGCCCGCCTCGAAGAGGTCGATGTCGATGCGCCAGCGCTTCACGTGCCGCGGCATGCCCGCCGCAGCCTTGGCGCCGGCCTGCTGCGGAACGTGCTCCACGTGCGCGTCGGGGCCCGGGAACACCAGGCCCGTCTGCCCGGTGTCCGACCACCGGACGACGTACGGCGGGGTCCCGTCGCGGTGGCGCAGCTCCACGATCGTGCCGTCCCGGACCGGGCCGTCCAGCCTGTTGGAGGCCATCACGATCCGGTCGCCTACCGAAGCCTTCATCGCTCGTTCCTCCATGTCCTCGGTCACGGGTCCGGACGAGACCAGCGAAGCCGCCCAGGAGTCCCGGGGGGTAGGTCCGAAGGTCACGTCCCTCAGACGAGCACCGCGCCGCGGACGCCGGAGGCGGCCAGCACCTCGGCGTACCCGGCCATCTGCTCCTCGGTGGGCTCCGGCCAGTCGTGCGCGGCCGCTCGTACGCCGTGGGTGCGGAACCCGATCACCTTGACCCGCACGGACGGGTCGACCGAGAGCAGCCACTCTGCGGTCCGGCGCAGCTGGTCGGGGTTGTCGTTGACGCCAGGCACCAGCAGCAGCCGCACCTCGAAGAGCCGGCGGGCACGGGCGAGGTGCCGGATCGACGTCAGCACCCGATGGTTGGGACGGCCGGTCAGCCGGCGGTGGACGTCGTCGTCCAGCGCCTTCAGGTCGAGCATCGCGCCGTCCATGACCGGGATCAGCAGGTTCCAGGTGGCGACCGTGGCCGCCCCGTTGCTGTCGACGAAGGTCGTCAGCCCGGCAAGGTCGGGCGTCCGCTTGATCGCCTCGAACAGGTCCCGCACGAACCGCGGCTGCAGCGTGGCCTCCCCGCCCGACACGGTGACCCCGGACAGGAAGGGCGCGACCGGCCGGATCTCGCCGAGCAGCTCGGGCACCGAGACCAGCCGCGCCTGCGGCGAGTGCACCGGGATCGTGTGCGGGTTCTGGCACCCCGGGCAGTCGAAGTTGCATCCCTGCAGGAACACGACGAAGCGGTTGCCCGGGCCGTCGACCCAGGAGAACCGGACGACGTCAGCGACCAGGCCCTGCTGCGGTCTCAAGGCTGATCACCCGCTTCACGGCCCGGCGGTCGACATGGGAGAGCGCGACCGACCCAGCGCCCAGCAGGGTGCTGGCGTGGCGGGCCCCGTGCTCGGGCAGCCGCTCGAGGTCGGACTTGCGCACGAGGTAGCCGGTGATGCGGATGAAGTCGTTGCTGTCGAGGTTGAAGGTGAAGTCGCGCATGCCCTCCCGGAACGCCCCGCGTACGACGTCCACGACCGCCTGCGGGTTGCGGCGCGCAGTGTCGTCGAAGGACAGCACGTCGCTGACCCCGGACGCGAACCACCGGTGGTTCGGGGCCACCGCGCGCAGGTGCTCGTAGAGCGGCGGCTCCTCACCGACGCGGACGCGGGTGCCCGCGGTGACGTCCTGGTCGCTGTCGATGCCGGACTGCGAGTGCAGGAAGCAGCGCCCGGCGTTGCCCTCGCAGTAGGGCATGGGCCGGGCGGCCACCAGCCCCGCGACCCGGGCCACGATGCGGTGGGCCAGGTCGTCGGCGACGGGGTCGTGTCCGTAGCGCGCCTCGACGCCGCCGTGGGCCAGCAGCACCTCGACCGCCTCGGCCAGCCCGAAGACGCCGAACATCGCCGAGAACCGGTCGAGCGAGATCAGTCCCTCGTCGACCAGCCAGCTGTGGTCGTAGAACCGGGCCCGTTCCACGAGGTGGCGGATCCGGGCCTCGGCGAGCTCGGCGGTCAGCTCGACGTACTCCGGCAGTGTCTCGTCGAGGAACCGGTCGAGGGAGCCGGCGTGCTGGAGCGCCACCTCTTTGAGGTTCAGCCGGACCAGGGTGTGCGAGCCTCCGCCGACCTTCAGCGAGTTGTAGCAGCTCACCACGGCGTACCTCTCGCCGAGGTCGGCTGTCATCATCGGGTGGTTGACGAAGTGCGGCTTGCCGCAGGCGAACACCGTCTCGACCGCATCGCGGAGGTAGTCGTCGGGCGTCCGCGCCGGGTCGACCTTCAGCGTGAGGTTCGGCACCACCTGCCGCAGCTCACGCTCCAGCCGGAGGACCGTGCGGCCCACCCTGCTGTCGTCGGGACCGAGGTCGGTGTGGGTGAACGCGTCGGGCAGCACCCGGTCGAGCGTCACCCAGAACAGCCGCAGCCGCCGGTACAGCTCGTCGTCGCCGACCCCGTCGACGAAGGGCGCGAGCAGCTTGTCGAGGTCTCCCAGATAGACCGGGTAACCGGTGATGGAGGGTACGTGCGTGTACATCACGAGCAGGTGGGTCAGCGCCTCGTCGAGGTCCTGGGGCGGCGCGAGCTCGAGGAATGCGGAGCCGTTCGCCAGCGCCACGGCGTAGTCGGGCAGCACGTAGCGCGGCCGGTACGGCGCGTTCCCCTCGTACATGTCGCAGATGAGCCGCTTGTCCAGCGCCCGGGCGCAGGCGTCGCTGACCTCCGGCGGGTCGAGCGCGTTCTCGGCGAGCTGGGCGAGCCGCTGCATGCGCTGCCGGTAGGTCAGCGTCGGGTCCTCGAGGGCCGCCCGCACGTCGGTCTGCAGCTCCACGATGTCCACGGCTCGACGCTAGGTACGCCGGGTCGGCCGGCCCAGGGGAGAAGGTCCCGGCGGGGCGGCCCGGCACCGGCCGGCACCGGCCGGCGCCGTCAGGCCGGCTGGCTCTTGTCCTCGACCTCCCACGCGTGGTCGAGGACGTGCCAGGCGATCCGCCGGGCCGCGTAGCGCGCGGGCCAGCCCCTCTCCAGCAGGGGTGCGCCGTCCGACGGCAGCCGCAGCACGTCGAGGATCTCCCCACGCAGCGTGCGGACTGCCTCGACGTCGTCGAAGGCGGGCTCCTTGTGCCGGACGCCCAGCTTGCGGGCGTACGCCGCCTCGGCCGCGACGACGTGCTGCGCGACGGCATCCCGGTCCCGGCCGCCACCACGTGGGCCCTTGCGCAGCTCGGCCGGGGCCGCCGCCACGACTGCGTCCAGCGTCTGCCACGCGGCGGCGACGAGGGCCGCCAGGTGCTCGGCCTGGCGGCGGGTCAACGGCGCGGAGTCCAGGTCGGGAACCGACCCCGGCGCGCCGAAGTCGGTGGTGCCCGAGCCCGCGACGCGCTCGGCGACGGCGAAGCTCTCACCGGCCCGGGTGGGGAACCGGGCGCCGGCAGCCTCGGCGACCGGGGCGTAGCGGGACGCGTAGTCGCCGAGCGCGGCTAGCGCTCGGTGCTCGTCGGGACCCGAACGGCACCAACCGGGCCAGTCGACGGCGCACGCGAAGACGCGTTTGCTCCCGATCTCGAGGTAGACCTGCGTTGCCGCGGCAGCGCCGGCTCTGCTTGCCATGCCCGTAACCCTGGCATGACCGGCGCGCCCACGGCCACCAGTGCCATGCCGAGCAGCCCCACGGCGACGATCCCGTCGAGCCAGTAGTGGTTGGCGGTGGCGACGACGACCGCGGACGTCACCAGCGGGTGGGCCAGCCACAGCCAGCGCCACCGGGTGCGCGTCGCGACGATCAGCCCGATCGCCACCAGCAGCGCCCAGCCGATGTGCAGCGACGGCATGGCAGCGAACTGGTTCGCGACGCTGCCGCCGTCGGGCGGACCGTAGACGGCCGGGCCGAAGACCGCTCCGGTGTCGATGAAGCCGAGCTCCGGGGTGAGCCGGGGCGGGGCCAGCGGGTAGAGCATGTGGATCGCCAGCGCCGCGCCGGTGAGCGCCACGATGGTGCGGCGCACCCAGAAGTAGTGCTGCGGCCGGCGGAGCAGCAGCCAGGCCAGGAAGGCCACCGTCGCGGGGAAGTGGACGGCGGCGTAGTAGCTGTTCGCCGCCTCGACGAGGCCCCGGTTGTGCAGGAGCGCGTCCTGGAGCAGCAGCTCGTTGGGGAGCCGCAGCCGGCGCTCCAAGCCCCACACCTGGTCGGCGTGAGCGAACGCCTCACGCGTGTGGCCGGCCACCAGAAGCCGGCCGACCCGGTAGACCACGAACAGCAGGCCGAGCAGCAGCAGCTCGTGCAGGAAGCGGCGCTTGACCGCGCCGCGGTCGCGCGCCGTCTGCACCTCCCTCAGCATCAGACGAGCCTCGCAGAAAAGCCGGGCCGGGGCAGGGAAATTCGCCCCGACTGCCAGTTCGTCCGATATCGGCTGGGACGGGGCGCCGGATCGGTGCGAGGATCAGCGTGCGTGCCGCGCTCGGTGGCCGCCCCGACCGGGAGGGACGTGCGATGACCGACCAGCCCCGCCAGCCAGCAGCCTCCGAGGACGACCTGCACCGCAGGTTCCGCGAGGCCCTGGAGCGCAAGCAGGCGAAGGGTGGCGACCCGCACGGCCAGGGCGGTGGCGGTGGCAAGGGCGTGGGCCCGGCGTCCAACGACAAGCGGCAGCGGCAGTTCCGCCGCAAGTCCGGGGGCTGACGGGCCGGATGGCGGTCGAGCTGGTCTACGAGACCCACGCGACCACCACCGACAACGAGGCGGGCATCGCCACCGGCTGGCTGCCCGGCCGGCTCTCCGAGACCGGTCGGCGCGATGCCCAGGACCTGGGCGAGCGCCGTCGCGACGACGGTGTCGCCGCCGTCTTCGTCTCCGACCTGGCCAGGGCAGTGGAGACGGTCGAGATCGCCTTCGCTGGCAGCGACCTGCCGGTGCGCCGGGACGCCCGGCTGCGCGAGTGCGACTACGGCGAGCGCAACGGCATGCCGGTGTCCGTGCTGGCCCCGGAGCGAGCGAGCCACGTCGATGTCCCGTGGCCCGGCGGCCAGAGCTACCGCGACGTGGTCGCGGCCACGGCCGACTTCCTGCGCGACCTGGTCGAGGAGTGGGACGGCCACCGCGTCGTCGTGGTCGCCCACTCGGCCAACCGCTGGGCACTGCAGCACCTGCTCGAGGGGGCGGCTCTGGTGGACCTGGTCACGGCACCTTTCGCCTGGCAGCCGGGCTGGTCGTTCACCGTGCCGTCGGGCTGGTCGGGGCCCGCCCGTACGGTGAGCGGGTGAACCGCGTCACCGCTGCCCTCGTCGCCGCCGCCTCGCTCGTCCTCGGCTTCGCCGTGGCCCAGGCCACCGGCGTGCGCGAGCTCGGCGGGGTGGTGCTCGTCGCGGCCGCCCTGCTGTGCGTCCGGGCCTGGCGACGGCTCGCGGGCCTGCGGACGGCCGCCGTGCTCGTCGCGTCGTACCTGGTGGCCTTCGTCGGGTCACACGTCCTGGCGCGGGCGATCGGCGCCTGGCCGGCGGTGGTCACCGTGTCGGTGGCGGTCGGCGTGCTCTCCCTGCTGCTCGTCCCGGCCCGGGAGCAGGCGGTGACCCGCTGACGCCCGGTGCGGAGCTGCGGAGCTGAGGGCCGTTGAACGCCCCTGGGCTCCGCAACTCGGTCAGCCGCAGCGGTGGGCTACGCCCCCGTGCCGCGCAGCGCGTCGGCGACGACCTGGCGGGCCTCCTCCTGGATGCGGGCGAGGTGCTCGGGGCCGCGGAAGCTCTCCGCGTAGATCTTGTAGACGTCCTCGGTGCCGGACGGCCGCGCGGCGAACCACCCGGACTCGGTCTGCACCTTGAGCCCGCCGATCGCTGCGCCGTTGCCGGGCGCGGTGGTCAGGGTGCCGGTGATCGGCTCGCCGGCGAGCTCGGTGGCCCTGACCTGGTCGGCCGAGAGGCCCGCGAGGACCTGCTTCTCCTCGCGGGTGGCGGGGGCGTCGACCCGGGCGTACGTCGGGTCGCCGTACCGAGCCGTCAGCGCGCGGTAGCGCTCGCTCGGCGAGGTCCCGGTGCGGGCCGCGATCTCCGACGCCAGCAGGCAGAGGAGGATGCCGTCCTTGTCCGTCGTCCAGACGCCGCCGTCACGGCGGAGGAAGCTCGCGCCTGCCGACTCCTCGCCACCGAACGCGACGCTCGCGTCGAGCAGTCCGGGCACGAACCACTTGAAGCCGACCGGCACCTCGACCAGGCGCCGGCCGAGGCCGTCGGCCACGCGGTCGACCATCGAGGAGCTGACCAGGGTCTTGCCGACCGCCGCTCCCGCGGGCCAGCCGTCGCGGTGGCTGAACAGGTAGTCGATGGCCACCGCGAGGAAGTGGTTGGGGTTGAGCAGGCCGCCGTCGGGCGTGACGATGCCGTGCCGGTCGGCGTCGGCGTCGTTGCCGGTGGCGACGTCGTAGGCCGCGTGCCCGCCCTGCATCTGCTGCACCAGCGAGGCCATGGCGTGCGGCGACGAGCAGTCCATGCGGATGCGGCCGTCCCAGTCGAGCGTCATGAACCGGAACGTCGGGTCGACGAGCGGGTTGACCACGGTGAGGTCCAGCCGGTGCCGCTCGGCGACGGCGGCCCAGTAGTCGACGCTGGCGCCGCCGAGCGGGTCGGCGCCGATGCGCACGCCCGCCGCGCGGATCGCGTCGAGGTCGAGGGCCTGCGGGAGGTCGTCGACGTAGGACGCCAGGAAGTCGTATCGCCGGGTGGTGTCGGCAGCCCGTGCCCGCGCCAGCGGCACCCGGCGTACGGCCTTGAGGTCCTCGGCGAGGTGCTCGTTGGCGCGGTCCTGGATCCAGCCGGTGATGTCGCTGCCGGCCGGGCCGCCGTCCGGCGGGTTGTACTTGAAGCCGCCGTCCTCGGGCGGGTTGTGCGACGGCGTGACGACGACGCCATCGGCGCGCGCGCCGCCCCGCGCCGTCGAGTTGTGGCGCAGGATCGCGTGTGAGAGGGCCGGCGTCGGGGTGTAGCGGTCCCGCGGGTCGACGAGCACGGTGACCTCGTTGGCGGCGAAGACCTCGAGCGCCGTGGCGTAGGCGGGCTCCGACAGGGCGTGGGTGTCCTTGCCGAGGAACAGCGGCCCATCGATGCCGTTCGCCGAGCGGTAGTCGCAGATGGCCTGGCTGGTCGCGGCGATGTGGTCCTCGTTGAAGGCCGCGTTCAGGGCCGAGCCGCGGTGCCCCGACGTGCCGAAGGCCACCCGCTGCTCGGGCACCGACGGGTCGGGGTGCTCGCTGTAGTAGGCCGTGACGAGGCGGGCGACGTCGACGAGATCGGCGGGCTCGGCGGGCTGTCCGGCACGCGGGTGCAGGCTCATGGATCGGTCCCCTCGGTCGGCGGTCGGCTCCCCACCGAGCATGGCGCACCGAGGACCGCCGGCGAAACGGCGGAGTCCGACCCCGGACGCGAAGGAGACCCGCCGGGAGGGGATCCGTCCTGACGACGGTGGGTCTTGTGACTCCGAAGAGTCGCCAACCACTCGTCCCCGGTCCCAGCGGGCCGCCTGCGGGGAACCACCCTTTCGGGTGGTCCCCTCGTCGACCGGTCCGCGTCGCCGTAGGGGATCGGTCGCAGGTTCAGGATGACCCGGGCCACGAGAGCGGGACAGGGCCGAAGGTCACCTCCGGGGCGCGACGGCCTGCAGCTCGCCGAGGAAGGTCGACGCCCAGCGGGCGACGTCGTGCTCGCGGACCCGCCGCCGCATCGAGCGCATCCGCCGCCGCATCTCCGCCGGGTCCGCCGATGCGACGCGGGCGGCCCGCTCGATGGTGTCCTTGAGCCCGTCGATGTCGTGCGGGTTGACCGTGTACGCGGCGGTGAGCTCGTCGGCTGCACCGGTGAACTCGCTGAGCACCAACGCGCCGGTGTCGTCCTGGCGGCAGGCCACGTACTCCTTCGCCACCAGGTTCATCCCGTCCCGCAGCGAGGTCACCAGCGCGACGTCGGCCGCGAGGTAGAGCGCGGCCATCTCCTCCCGCGGGTAGGAGTGGTGCAGGTAGTGCACCGCCGGGTGGCCGAGGAGGCTGTGGTCGCCGTTGATGCGTCCCACCGTGCCCTCCACCTCCTCGCGCAGCCGCTGGTACTGCTCGACCCGTTCGCGGCTGGGGCTGGCGACCTGGACCAGGACCGCGGAGGGCGGTCCGAGCCTGCCCTCGCCGAGCAGCTCCCCGTACGCCTTCAGGCGGTGCAGGATGCCCTTCGTGTAGTCGAGCCGGTCCACTCCCAGCAGCACGACGTCGGGATCGCCGAGCGCTGCGCGGATCTCCTTCGCCCGCGCCTTGACGTCCTCGCGCCGGGCCAGCTCCTCCAGCCCGGCTGAGTCGATCGAGATCGGGAAGGTTCCCGCGCGGGCCCGTCGCTCCGGACCGGTCGACGCCGTGACGGAGGTGCCGCGGGTCGGCAGCTGCGCCGCCCGCCGGCAGGCGCGGAGGAAGTTCGTGACGTCCTGCTGGCGCTGGAAGCCCAGCAGGTCCGCACCGACCAGCCCCCTCACGATCTCGCCGCGCCACGGCAGCTGCGCGAAGATCTCGTAGCCGGGGAAGGGGATGTGGTTGAAGAAGCCGATCCTCAGGTCCGGCCTGATCGCGCGAAGCATCGCGGGCACCAGCTGCAGCTGGTAGTCGTGGACCCACACCGTGGCGCCCTCCGCCGCCTCGGACGCGGCCGCCTGCGCGAACCGCTCGTTGACCCGCTGGTAGGTGCGCCACCACTGCCGGTGGAACCGGGGTGGAGCGATGACGTCGTGGTAGAGCGGCCACAGCGTCGCGTTGGAGAAGCCCCCGTAGTACTCGGCCACCTCGTCCTCGGACAACCCGACCGGCAGCAGGCGCATGCCGTCGGCGGAGAACGGCTCGGGCGCCGGCCCGGGTGCCCCGGACCACCCGACCCAAGCACCCTCCGAGGCGCGCATGACCGGCTCCAGCGCGGTGACGAGACCGCCCGGGCTGGGCCGCCACCCGATGCTGCCGTCCGGCTCCTCGACCCGGTCGACGGGCAGGCGGTTGGCGACCACGATGAAGTCATGCACGACGCTCCACCCTAGATCGGACCTCCCGCGCGCGTGTCGGGCGGTGGTCGCCGTCAGGGCTCCGCGATGGGCTGGGCCAGGTCGGCACACTCCACCTCGGCGGGCGCCGCCGTACGCCGTGGCGCGACCGCCCGGGCCCGGCTCGTCGCGAGCACCGACCCACCGAGGATGAGCGCGAAGCCCACCGCGGTGACGACGGTGAACGCCTCGTCCAGGACGACCACGCCGAGCAGCACCGCTACCGCCGGGTTGACGTAGGTGATGACCGTGGAGCGGGCCGGACCCACCTCGGCGATGAGCTGGAAGAACACCAGGAAGGCCACCGCCGTGCAGACCACCGCGAGCACCACGACGGCAGCCACCACCTGGGCCGAGGGCCACTGGCCGGGCGCCTGGGCGAGGCCCGCCGGGACGTAGAAGAGCGCGGCCAGGGCGAGCGAGACGGCGACGACGCCGAGCCCGGGCAGGTCGCCGAGGCTGCGGGCGAGGATGATCGGGCCGACCGCGTAGCAGACGGCCACGACCGCGACCGCGACCACCGCCCGGGCGTCACCGACGTCGACCTCGAAGCCGACCAGCGCGGCGACGCCTGCGAGGCCGGCGAGCAGCCCGACGACCCGTCGCGCGCCGAGGGGCTCGTGGTCGGCGGTGAAGCGGGCCAGGCCGGCCCCCACGAGCGGGACCGCCGCCACCAGCAGCCCGGTGAGCGAGCTCGACAGTCGCTGCTCGGCGAAACCCAGCAGCAGCCACGGCACGCAGATCTCGACGACCGTGTAGACGAGCAGCGGCCACCACCGCGCGAGCAGCGGGCGCACCTGGCCGCGGGCCAGCGCGATCGGGAGCAGCAGCAGGGTCGCCAGCGCCGTGCGTGCCAGGACCAGCGTCGCGGGCGCAAGCTCGTCGACCGCGACCTTGATGAGCAGGTACGGGATGCCCCAGATGACGCACATCGCGACGAAGAGCAGCCACCCTCGTCTGGACACCAGTCGGTCTCCTCTCAGGCTCGCCACCGCATGATGTCAGCCGTAGCGTCGGGGGCGTGTCGCGGACGCGGATCGGGATCTCGGGCTGGCGGTACGCCGGGTGGCGCGGGTCGTTCTACCCGCGGGGACTCCCGCAGCGCCGCGAGCTCGAGTACGTGTCCTCGCTGATGGACACGGTCGAGATCAACGGCTCCTTCTACTCGCTGCAACGGCCGGAGCGGTACGAGGAGTGGCGGCGGCAGACGCCGGACGACTTCGTGTTCGCGGTGAAAGGCGGCCGCTTCATCACGCACATGAAGAAGCTGCGAGGTGTCGAGACCCCGCTCGCGAACTTCTTCGCCTCCGGCGTGCTCGCTCTGGGCGCCAAGCTCGGACCGGTGCTCTGGCAGCTGCCCCCGAACCTCGGCTTCGACGCCGAGCGCCTCGAGGAGTTCTTCGACCTGCTCCCGCGCACGACGGCCGAGGCGGCCTCCCTCGCCGAGCGGCACGACGAGCGGCTGGAAGGGCGCGCGCTCACCGTCGCCGACGCCGACCGGCCGCTGCGGCACGCGGTGGAGGTGCGGCACCCGTCGTACCAGTGCGCGCAGCTCGTCGACCTCCTGCGTCGGCGGGACGTGGGGCTCGTCGTCGCGGACACGGCGGGGAAGTGGCCGCTGATGGAGGACGTGACGTCGGACTTCGTCTACGTCCGGCTGCACGGGGCCGAGGAGCTCTACGTCAGCGGCTACACCGACGAGGCACTCGACCGGTGGGCCGACAAGGTGCGGGTCTGGGGTCGCTGCGGCGACGTGTTCGTCTACTTCGACAACGACGTCAAGGTGCGCGCACCCGTCGACGCGATCGCGCTGGCCGACCGGCTGGGCGTCGGCCCGGGCCGGGGCTGATCAGCCGGCAGCGGCCTCGCCCGGGACCGGCTCGGACCCGGGCCCCCCGCCGCCCAAGGCCTCGGCCCGCTCGCGGATGCCGAGCAGCATCTTGCGCATCATCGGGAAATCGCCGAGCTCGATCAACAGCACCGGCACGACGGCGCGCGCCGGGTCGCGGAGGTCGTAGCGGACGCGCAGCCGGGTCACGAGCCGGGTGCCGCCATCGGGCAGCGGGGTGAGCTGCCACGCCCACGACGCGTCCGGCCTGAGCCAGACCAGTGACCGCTCCTTCTCCAGCGAGTGCACCCGGAACGCGGTCTCGTCGGTGAGCGGCGTCGCCATCGGGGCGGCCAGGTCGCCGACGTCGACGTCCTGGAAGATGTCGATGATCTCCTTGGCGCTGCCCCGGCCGAGGTTGTCCAGCCAGTCGTAGCTGTAGAAGCCGGCGCGGCTGAAGCCGACCTGCACGAGCCAGGGCCAGACGTCAGCAGGAGCTGCCGCGATGGTGATCGCCCGGGTGGCGACGAAATGCGGGCGGCGCACCAGGGCGTCGCCGGGCATCGGCCCGCGGACCTCCTCGCGGGTCGCGCCCCAGCCCTGGTGCCATCGGCGGTACAGCGCGAACCCGACGGCCGCGGCGGTTGCCGTCAGGGTCTTCCGGCCAGGTCTCATCCGGTCCCCCTCCCGGGCCTCACGCTGGCAGCCCGCCCGCGCCGCCCGACAGAGTCCAAAGACCCACCGGGCCGGCAGCTCCGATCAGTCGATGCGGGCGATCGGCGCGCCCTGGACGACCGTGTCCTCCTCGGCCACCAGGAGGTGCACGGTGCCCGCGCGCGGCGCGGGCACCTCGGCGGCGACCTTGTCCACCTGCACCTCGGCGAGCAGCTGGTCCGTGGCGACCGTGTCGCCGTCCGCCACGAACCAGGTGGCCACGACGCCCTCGCTCTCCGGCGACTCCTTGGAGAGCGGGGGGAAGAGCACGTCGGTCACGCGCCGACGGCCTTGCGGACGGCGGCCTCGATGCGGTCCTCCCGCGGCAGGACGGCGTACTCCAGCGAGCGCGCGTACGGGATCGGCACGTCGGGGTTCGCCACCCGCTGCACCGGGGCGCTCAGCATCCCCGGGTCGATGTCGGTCACCGTGGCCGCGACCTCGCCGGACAGGCCGAACGACAGGTAGTCCTCGTCGACGACGACGAGCCGGCCGGTCTTCGCCACGGAGGCCAGGATCGTCTCCCGGTCCAGCGGCACCAGGCTCCGCAGGTCGATGACCTCGGTGTCGATGCCGTCGGTCGCGAGTCGTTCGGCCACGTCGAGGGCGTGGTGCACGGACAGGGACAGCGTCACGACGCTCACGTCGCGGCCCGGCCGTGCGATCGACGCACTGCCGATCTCCACCTCGTAGTCGCCGTCGGGCACGTCGCCCAGGGAGCGCGGGTTCTTCGCCATCCAGGCCAGCCCCATCACGCCCTTGTGGAACATGTAGACGACCGGGTTGTCGTCCCGGATGGCGGAGATCATCAACCCCTTGGCGTCGTAAGGGTTGCTCGGGACGACGACCTTCATTCCGGGCAGGTGGGCGAATGTGCCCCACAGGCACTGGGAGTGCTGCGCGCCGTCGGAGTAGCCGCCGCCGACCGCCGTCGTGAGCACCATCGGCACCTTGACGTTGCCCCCGGACTCGAAGTGGATCTTGGCCATGTGGTTGTAGATCTGGTCGAGGCAGACGCCCATGAAGTCGGAGAACATGAGCTCGGCGATGGGCCGCATCCCCTCGACGGCGGCGCCGATCGCCAGCCCGATGAACCCGGTCTCCGAGATCGGCGTGTCGATGACGCGCTGCGGTCCGAACTTCTCCAGCAGCCCGGTGGTCGAGCTGAAGATGCCGCCGTAGGCGCCGACGTCCTCACCGAGGTAGAAGACGGACGGGTCGCGCTGCATCTCGAGCTCGATGGCCTCCACCATCGCCTTGGCGGTGGTGAGCTTGCGGCTTCCGCGCGGAGCCGGTACGACCGGCTGCTCGGTGACGGTCATGGCAGGCTCCTCAGGCGAAGACGTACGACGTGGCGTCGGCCGGGTCGGGGACGGGGCTGTCCTTGGCGAAGGCGATCGCCTCCTCGACCCGGGCACTGGCCGCCTCCTTGATCTGCGCGACCTTGCCGTCGTCGAGGAGCCCCTTGTCGCGCAAGGCCTTCTCGTACGTCGGGATCGGGTCGCGCCCGGGGACGTCCTCCAGGTCGGTGCGGTAGCCCTGGGCGTCACCCTCGAAGTGCCCCCACATGCGCAGCGTGTGCACCTCGAGCAGGGTCGGGCCCTGCCCCGCGCGTGCCCGTGCCACTGCGCGGCCGGCCGCCTCGTAGACCGCCTCGACCGCGTTGTCCTCGATGCGCTCGGCGGGCATGTCGTAGGCGGAGCCGCGGATGGCGTTGGACGGGACCGAGGTCGACGCGGAACGGGGGACCGAGATGCCCCAGTCGTTGTCCTCGACGACGAAGACCACCGGCAGCCTCCACAGGGCCGCGAGGTTGAGCGACTCGTGGAACCCGCCCTGGTTCGCCGCGCCCTCTCCGGTGACGGCGACCGCGACCCGATCGGTGCCCTTGCGCTGGAACGCGAACGCCTGGCCGAGGGCGGGCGGGTAGCCCTCGGCGATGATCCCCGAGCAGGAGAAGTGGGTGGCTGGGTCGAAGAGATGCATGTGCCCGCCGCGGCCGCGCCCGAGCCCGGTCTCCCGGCCGAAGATCTCGGCGGCCATCTTCTTCAGGTCCATGCCGTGGGCGATGGCGAGATGGTGGGGGCGGTGTGTCGCGGTCACCGCGTCGTCGGCGGTGAGGTGGGCGCAGACGCCGGCGGCCACCGGCTCCTGGCCCGCCGCCAGGTGCATCTCACCAGGGACAAGTCCTTTGCCGATGTCGAAGCCGGGGCCCTTGTCGGCGTGGTACTCGCGCAGGATCGCCTCTTCGAACGTCCTGGCGAGGACCATGGTGCGGTACAGATCCAGCCGCACGGCGTCGTCGAGCGGCGCCGGTTGCCTGGTTGCGCCCGGGGTCTCGTGCGTGGTCGTCGACATGCGTCACCTCCAGACTCGGGGGTCCTGAGGTCACTGTCGATCCGCGCGGGGGCGGGGGCAACGGCCGGTTGTTCAGATGGTGATAGCGGCCGGCCTCGCCCGGCGCGGCAAGCGGGGCCGCGGCAGCCAGGTCGGGCGCAGGTCGACCAGGTATGTCAGCTCCCCGTCGACGTACCGGGGCTGGCTGTCGGGCCAGGTGCGCAGCACCATCCGGCGCACCGGCTCGTTCTCGGGCAGCACCGTGAACCCGGCCCGGCGTACGCCACGGGCGCGTGCCTCGTCGACCACCGCGGCCACCAGCCGTGACCCGATGCCGCGGCGCTGCCACGCGTCGGCGACGACCACGGCGATGTCCGCGGTCGGCTCGTCGCCGGGGGAGAGGGCGTACATCGCGTGCCCGACGATCTCTCCGTCGTGCACGGCCACGACCGCGGTGCGGGACGCGTCCTGCCCGAGCAGGCGGACCAGCATGGGGTCGGGCACCCGTCGCACGCCGGCGAAGAACCGGCGGTAGGCCGACTGCAGCGACAGGCCGGCGAGGAAACGGCGCAGCGCGTCGAGGTCGGAGCGGGCGGCCCGGCGAAGGGCCGGCGTGGGTGGGGCGCTGAGCGCCATCGCGGTCGACATCGGGTGGCCCTTCCTCTGCGGCGACCACCTGGGTTCGTGAGTTGGACCCAGGTGTGGTTGCAGTGTGGGCCTGCTTGCTGAGTCTGTCAATAAGACTTAGGGTGGCGTCATGGAGCCGATGCGGGCGCTCGACTACAGCACGGACAACTGCTCGATCGCGGCGACGCTGTCCGTGGTCGGCGAGAAGTGGACGCTGCTCGTGCTGCGCGAGGTCTTCAACGGGGTGCGCCGCTTCGACGAGATGCTGCACCGCACCCGCATGCCACGCCAGGTCCTGAGCGCCCGGCTCGCCGGGCTGGTCGAGATGGGCCTGCTGCGCCGGGTGCCCTACCGCGAGCCCGGCCAGCGTCAACGCGCGGAGTACCGGCTGACCGACAAGGGCCTCGACCTCTACCCGGTCCTGGTCGCGATGCTCGAGTGGGGCGACCGGTGGGCCGGTGACCAGGCAGGCCCGGCGGTGGTCCTCCAGCACCGGGACTGCGGTGCGCCGGTGCGGCTGGCTTTGCGCTGCGCGGACGGGCACGTCCTCGCCGGGGCGCGCGAGGTGACCGCGCGTCCGGGCCCCGGCGCCCGACGCATCACGGGCTGACGAGCCTCCCTCAGCCGGTCTCGGCGTACGCGACGAGCCGGGCGGCCCGCCGCAGCGCGTCGCCCCGACGGAGCACCTGCGGCAGCCGGCGCACCGGCACCGACACGGCGACCGCCGCTACGAGGCTCGTCGAGGGCACGGCGGCGGCCACGCACGCGGTGCCGAGCGCGTACTCCTCCCGGTCGAGCAGGTAGTCGGGAGCAGTGTCGAGCTGGCGCATCAGCACCCGGCGGTCGGTGACGGTGTGGTGCGTGAGGCCGGACAGCTCGTGCGCGGTGAGGTAGTCCAGCCGCTCGGCGTCGCTCAGGACCGAGAGCACCGCCTTCCCGAGGGCGGTGGCGTGCGCGGCGTCGTGGAAGCCGACCCAGAGGTCGACCCGCGGCGCGGCGGGGCTGTCCGCAACGTCGACGAGGCGGATCTCGCCGTCGTCGAGGACGGAGAGGTACGCCGCGGCGCCCAGGTCGTCGTGCAGGCTCTGGAGCACCGGGTGCACCCGGGCCGCGCGGGCCGCGGTGTGCCCGTGGCTGGCGGACGACAGGGCCAGCACGTGGTCGCCGAGGACGTAGCCCTGCCCGTCGACGCGGGTCAGGTAGCCCTCGTGCACGAGGGTGCGCAACAGGTGGTAGGTGGTGGGCAGCGGCTGGCCGGTGCGGCGGGCCAGCGTCTTCGCCGGAAGCGGCCGGTCGGCATCCGCCACGGCGTCGAGGAGGTTCAGGGCGCGTCGCACCGACGAGATGAGCGTCGGCTTCGCGTCCACTGCAGCCCCTCGGGGCGGGTCCCGAGCAGCACCGTAGGCGGGTGCCCGCTCCTAGGCAATGGGTCACGCC
>DASVBJ010000175.1:0-7450 GCA_036375895.1 Actinomycetes bacterium
AGCAACCGCGACATCGCCGGCCAGCTCTACATCAGCGCGAAGACGGTGAGCGTGCACGTGTCCAACATCCTGGCCAAGCTCGGCGCCGGCGGCCGCACCGAGGCGGTCGCGGTCGCCCGCCGCCGCGGCCTGATGGGCGACGACTGACCAAGGGTGAAGCAGCGACCGGTCAGCGCGCCGGCAGCGGTCGGGAGTGGCGCAGCGTCACGCTCATCCGGGCACCGGCGCGGGCCGCCTTCGGCACCGTGTGCTGCCAGTCGTGCTGGGTGCGCCCACCCATCACGATCAGGTCGCCCTCGCCGGTCTCGAGGACGTGGGTGGCCGGACCCGACGTACCCGGCCTGAGCAGGAAGCGGCGGCGCTCGCCCAGGCCCACGGTGACGACGACCGCCTCGGGCAGCCGCTTGCGCACGGTGTCGCCGTGCCAGGCCACGCCGTCCCGGCCGTCGCGGTAGAGGTTGACGAGCACCGAGTCGAAGTCGACCCGGTAGCGGTCGCTGACCGTGGCCCGGATCTCCTGCAGCCGGGGCGGCAGCGCCTCCAGCTCGTCCGGTGACCAGGCGGCGACGAGCCGGGGCTCGAGGACGTCCCGGTCGTACATCCGCCGCTCCCGTTGCCGCCACGGCGCCGACTCGTGCAGCTCGGCGAACAGCTCGCCGTGGTGGGGCAGCCAGCCGGTGACCACGTCGAGCCAGGACCGCGCGTCGAGCTCGATGCGTCGCACCCCGTCGAAGCTCAGCCGTCGCGGCTGCTCGCCGAACAACGTCTCCTGCCAGGCCAGCGGCACGTCCACCACCGTACGTCGGGGCGGCCACCCGTCGATGTCCACAGGCGAAGGCATGGGTCCGCTCGTCCACAGATGGGCGCAGGGCTCTCGCCGGTACGTCGAGGGCGGCCCAGGGTCGGGTCATGGACACCGCTGGGCGCACCGTCGTCAAGGTCAGCACGCCGGCCGACATCCTCGGCGTGCTGCCGCACCGTCTCGGCTTCCACCCGACCGAGAGCATCGTGGTCGTCTTCCTGCACGGGCCGCGCCGCCGCGACGGCTTGGTGATGCGGCTGGACCTCGAGCCGCCGGAGCACGACGAGCGAGTGGCCGAGGACATCGCCGACCGGTTGGTGCATGCCGGGGCCGGTGCCGCCGTGATCGCCTGCTACACCGACACCGACACCGACACCGATGGCGATGGCGATGGCGATGGCGACACCGACGGCGACCGCCTCCGGCTCGCGCGGGCACCCCTCGTCGACGCCCTGCGGCGCCGGCTCAGCCGCCACGGCATCGAGATCGTCGAGGCGCTGCTGGTCCGGCGCGGCCGGTGGTGGTCCTACCAGTGCCACGACCCGGACTGCTGCCCGGACTCGGGCACCGAGATCGTCGGGGCCTTGACGCCTGCCGCCCAGATCTACGCGGCCGAGACGGTGCTGGGCGGCGACGTGGTGCTGCCCGACCGGGCGGCGCTGGAGCGCAGCGTCCGGCCCCCGCGTAACCCGGTGGCCGACGAGGTGCGGGCCCAGGCCCGGCAGCGAGCCGAGGAGCGGATGGCCCGGGTCTACGCCGAGGGCGGCGAGGAGGCCGTCGGTCGTCTCACGCTGGGCCTGCTGCGCTCCACGGTGCAGGCCTGGGCGGAGGGCGAGTGCGACCTGTCGCCGGACGTCGCGGCGACCGTGCTGTCCGGGCTGTGCCTCACGTCCGTGCGCGACGAGGCCATGACGCTCGTGCTCGACCACGAGCCTCGCGTGCTCGTGCCCGTCCTCACCGCGTTCGCCCGGTGCGCCGACGACGGCGCCGCCGCTCCGGTCTGCAGCGTCCTGGCCTGGGTCGCCCACGCGGCGGGCGACGGTGCGGTGGCAAACGTCGCCGTCGACCGTGCTCTGCGCTGCGCCCCGGGCTACTCCCTGGCCCGGCTCATCCTCAGCGGGCTGGACGGCATGGTGTCGCCGAGCGAGATCATGCGGGTCAGCGCGCAGGTGCGCCAGGACCTGACGGCGGGCCGGCCGGCGAGCCCTCGGGGCACCCCGACGAAGCGCACCGCGAAGAGACCGCGCCGGCGGCGGACGTGACGGGCTACTCCCTGCGGCGTGCCTGCACCTTGCGGCTCTGCAGGCCGATCCGGGCGAGCAGCCCCAGCGCGAGCAGCGCCGCCACCACGAACACGGTCAGGGCCACCCGGCTCTCCAGCGTCGCCTCTCCTCCGGCCGGCCGGGCGAGCAGCGCGGCCCCGATGATGAGGGCAGCGAGGATCAGCCCGGCCGCGATGACGTTGGCGAGCTTGTGCAGGCCGCGGAGGAACTCGACCTCGTCGAACGCCTTCACCCGGACCTCGAAGCGCCCCTCGGCCACGGCGTCCATCGCGCGGTTGACCCGTCCGGGGAGGGCCTCGACGAACTCCTTTGCCTCCATCACCGAGGCCATGAGGGCCGCGGGTGACGTCCTCATGCCGCTGCTCATCACCTCGGCGGTGTGCCGGCG
Organism: Actinomycetes bacterium; assembly: GCA_036375895.1. Taxonomy (GTDB): domain Bacteria; phylum Actinomycetota; class Actinomycetes; order JACCUZ01; family JACCUZ01; genus DASVBJ01. Next base: position 2,474 of record DASVBJ010000175.1, read on the forward strand.
GAGCGCGTCCTGCGGCTGGAAGCCGGGGTCGAGGGTGGCCGCCACCTGGTCGAGGTTGAGCAGCGCCTTGCCGAGCATGGACAGCTCGGGGTCCATCCGCAGCCCGGACTCCGCCGAGCGGCGCGTCAGCTCCAGCACGGTCGCACCGGCGTCCAGGTCGGCGATCGAGGTCTCCGTGGACCGGCCGACAACCTCGGCGACGGCGCGCTCGAAGGCGACCTCGTCGAAGTCCGGCAGCTCCCGGCCGAGACCGCGGGCGACGCGCGCCACCGCGTCGGGCCGCCCGTCGGCGAGGGCCATGAACAGCTTGACCAGCCGCTCCCGGGTCTCGGGCGTCAGCCGCGCGACCATGCCCACGTCGATGAGGGCGAGCCGGTCGTCAGGGGTCACGAGCACGTTGCCGGGGTGCGGGTCGGCGTGGAAGACGCCGGCCACCAGCACCTGCTGGAGGTAGGCGCCGAACAGCTCGTCGGCGAGTGGCGCGCCGTCGAGCTCCAGCCGGCCCAGCGGACCGAGGTCGGTGACCTTGCGGCCCTCGACGTACTCCATGGTGAGCACCCGGCTGGTGGTGAAGTCGTCGTACGGCGAGGGCACCACGATCCGCCGGCGCTCGGCCAGCAGGTCGCGCAGGGTCACCAGGTTTCGGGCCTCGCGACGGTAGTCGAGCTCGTCGACCAGCGACTTGCGGAACTGCTCCAGCAGGTCGCCCACGGCGTAGCGGCGGCCGTGGTCGGTGTGCGCGTCGACGAAGTCCGCGAGCTCGCCGAGCACCTCCATGTCGGAGAGCACCTGGGGTCGTACGTCGGGTCGCTGCACCTTGACGACGACCGGCCGGCCGTCCCGCAGGGTGGCCCGATGCACCTGGCCGAGCGACGCGGCGGCCATCGGGGCGGGGTCGAAGTCGGTGAAGGCCCGGGAAAGGCGCACCCCCAGCTCGGTCCCGACGATCTCCTCGACCTGGTCGAACCCGAACGGCGCGACGTCGTCCTGCAGCCGGGCGAGCGCGGTGGTGTACGCCGGGGGCAGCAGGTCGACCCGCGACGACAGCAGCTGGCCGAGCTTGACGAACGTCGGCCCCATCCGCTCCAGGTCGGCCGCGAGCCCCTCGGCTGCGTCCTGGTCGCCGGGGGACACCTCGTCCTCGGTGAGCACGTCGTCCAGCCCGGCGGACCGGACCAGGTCGGAGCGGCCGTGACGGACGAGCAGGGTGGCGATCTCGCGGTATCGGTTGAGGTGCTGCGGACGCATGGACAGGCGCATGATGCGCTGCCCATTCCCTTCCGCGGCCGGGGAGTAAACGCCGAGCACGTCCGGGCGGCGTCGCGGCGGGCGAAATGCACCGGTTCTCGCGTCTGCCCGGTCCCCTTACGGACGGCCCGGCCCGGCGGCGTCCACGCGCCGTGCGATCTCCTCGGTGACGGGCGTCACGATGTAGCCGTCGGCGACGGTGCCCAGCACCCGCGTGCGGTCCGGCGCCCGGGCCCGCAGCGCGGCGACGTAGGCGCAGACCACGGCGTCGACGGCGTCCTCCACGGCGGCCAGGTGCGCCTTGCGGGTGGCGGTCGTCACGGCCCGGCGGATGCGCGCCCAGGACGTGCTCGCGTCGAGGCGGAGCGGCACCTCCGCGGCACCGAGCGCCTCCAGCCCGTCGAGCAGCCGGAGCATCTCGGACCGGAGCAGCGTCGTGTCCCGGCCCGGTTTCGCCTTGTACCGCAGCCGCTCCGGCAGCTCGAGCAGCACCACGATCGCGGTGTGCGGGTAGACCTCGAGCGCCCGCCGCCCGGCCGTCGAGGCGGGGTCGACGTCGAGCCGCAGGCGCCCCGCCAGCCGCATCGCCCGGCCGCCGTCGGCGAACTGCGGGTTCGACGTGTTGGACGAGTGGCAGTAGACCCGGTGCCGGCCGAAGTGGCGGCCGACGAGCCTCTCGCACGCCCGCTGCCCGCTCGGGTTGCGCACGACCAGCGGGGCGTCGAAGGCGACCATGCACCGGCCCGGCGCCCAGGTGGCCGCCCAGGCCTCGATGTCCTCGTCGGTCCGTGCGGCCGTGGCGTCGAGCAGGCGGCCGTCCTCGTCGAGGACGGCCAGCCCGGTGGTCCCGTTCTGTCCCCAGGCCAGGTCGACCCCGACGTACCGCACGCCGCCTGAGCCTACGGCCGGCACCGGGATGGACGTCACGAAGATCATCCGGACGGCTGATGCGGCGGTCCGGAGGCGCGTGGCACGGTGGGCGCCGTCCGCGTACCAGGGGGGATGCATGAGTCTGTCCGCGCGCCTGCTGTCCGTCGCCGTCGTCACCGGATCGGTCCTGCCGCTCGCCGGCCCGGCCGCCGCCGACTCCGGGCCGACCTCGCTGCCGATGGCGTCGTTCGCGCGCATCGTCGCCGACGAGGCGCACGGCCACCTCTTCCTGTCACCCGGCCGCACCGGCAGCGCGGTGACCGTGACGGACCTGTCCGGCAGCCCGGTGACCACGATCGGGTCGCTGCCCGGCGCGACCGGCCTGGCCCTGTCGGCGGACGGCACGTCGCTGTGGGTCGCCGAGGCGAAGGGCGACGCGCTCGCACGCATCGACACCACCACGCTCCAGGTCGTGCAGACCGTCACCCTGCCCGCGGGGACCTGTCCCGGAGACGTGGCAGTCGTCGGTAGCCGGGTGGTCTACGGCTACTCGTGCAACACCTACGGGGGGTCGGGCTCGTACGGCGGGCTGGGCATCGCCGACGCCGCCACCGGCGCGCTGCTCGGCACCGCGACGAACGGGCCGTTCTACCGGCCGGTGCTCGCGGCCGGGCCGGCCGGCCAGGTCTTCGCCGGTGACGCCGGCCTCAGCCCCAGCGACCTCTACCTCTACGACGTGACCGGGTCCGCACCCGTGCTGGTCGCCGAGCGGGCGAGCATCGGCAGCAACCTCCAGGACCTGGCCGCGAGCCCGGACGGCGGCCTGGTCGTCACGGCCTGCGGGTCGCCCTACGAGCACGACGTCTACAGCGCCGACAAGCTTGCCTCCGCCGGGGTCTACGCCAGCGGCACCTACCCGAACGCCGTCGCCTGGTCCGGGGACGGCAGCGTGGTCGCGGTCGGCACCGACTCGGCGTACGACGCGGACGTCCGGCTCTACGCCGCCGGCGGGTCCACGCCGCTGCGCACGGTCGACTTCGGGTCGGGTCAGTACCTGCAGGACCGCGGGCTCGCGGTCTCGGCCGACGGCGCGCGCACGTGGGCGGTCACCGGCGACGTGTACGGCGGGTCGCTGGCGCTGCGCGAGATCAGCCGGACCGTGCCCGCGACGCCGTCCCTCACCCTGGCCGCGGACCCGCCGGCGGCCTACCCGGGCAGCGGCACGACGCTGGGCGGCCGGCTCACCTCCGACGGCTCGCCCCTGGGCGGGGTGACGATGAAGGTGACCCGCACGGTCTCGGCCACATCCGAGGCGCTGCCCCCCGTCACCACCGCGGCGGACGGCACCTACCACTTCGGCGACACGCTGCCGGCGACGGCCGGCAAGGTCACCTACCGGGTGGACTTCGCCGGGGACGCCGTCCGGGCGCCGGCGTCCGCGACGACCGACGTCACCGTCTGGTCGACCGTCCCGACCCTGACGTTGCGGTTGCGGCAGCCGTCCACGGGCAGCCCCAGCGTCACCGGCGACGTGACCCTGGCGTACGCGGGCGGCGACAGCGCCGGTGGGGTGATCGTGCACGTGCGCCGCACCGTCTCCGGCGTCGGCGTCGACCTGCCGGACGTGGTCACCAGCCCCACCGGCACGGCGAGCTTCACCGACACCGCGCCCTCGGGAACGGTCACCTACACGGTCTCGGTCGACGCCACCCCGCTGCACGAGGCAGCGACCGCCAGCGCCTCCGTGAGTGTCTCGGCGCCGCGGCCGCCCGCGACGACGCTGTGGGTCAAGGTCTCCGCGACGGACGTGCTGGTCGGCACCCCCGTCACCGTGACCGGCACGTTGATGTCGAGCACGTCCGCGGTGGCGGGCCGTGAGGTGACGGTGTTCCGCACCGGCTGTTCGAGCACCGGCAGCAGCTCGACGGCGGTCGGCAGCGCCGTGACCGGCGCCGACGGCGCCTACTCGGTCACCGACAACTACCCGCCGGCCGGCACCTGCGGCTACTACGCCCGGTTCGCCGGCGACACGTCGTACGCCGGGTCGACCTCGGCGACCGTGACGGTCAACGTCGCGAAGCGCACCGCGTCCCTGTCTTTGAGTGCCGTGCGGGGCAGCGGCAAGGACAAGAAGTCGGTCGTCGTGACGGCGCATCTCGGCCCGACCCACGTCAACCGGGTCGTCACCATCTCGGTCACGCCGAGCGGTGGCAGCGAGACGGTGCTGGTCAGCGGGACGGTCGACGCCAACGGGGACCTGACCGCGACCTACCAGAGCCGCACGACCGCGACCTACACGGCGACGTTCGACGGCGACGACTGGTACCTGCCGGCCAAGGCCTCGACGACGCTGTGACTCAGCGCGCGGGCGGGCGCACGACGTGCGCGACGGCGCGCGCCACGGTGAGCGCCGCCTCCGGCGCGGCACGCACCAGGTGAGCCATCGCGTCGGCCAGCCCGATGCCGGCCAGGGCGACGTCGCGGACCGGGCCCAGGTAGGTGCCGGCCACGGTCTCTGCGCGGTCCAGCGCGCCCGCGTCGGCCTCGTCCTGAGGGACGGCCAGCGCCTCGGTCGGGATGTCCCCGAGCCGGGCGCGCAGCTCGGCCACGCCCTGTGACACGACGGTTCGCGCGTACGCCTCGTCGGCAAGCGCGCTCACCGGCCGGTTCTCCGCGATGAAGCTGGCCGTGAACTCGTCGATGCCGCACTCGACCGCTCGACGCGCCAGCATCTTGATCAGGATCGTGGCCAGGCCGACACGCCGCCAGGCCGGGTCGACGGCCACCGCCACCTCGGCCCGCACCGGGCCGCCGTCGCTGGGCGGCAGGACGGCGTAGCGGGCGATCCCCACCCCGCGT
>DASVBJ010000225.1:0-14427 GCA_036375895.1 Actinomycetes bacterium
CCCCCGATTTGCCGGAGAAGACCGCGTCGAGCGCCTCCTGCAGGGTGTCCTCGAAGGCCACCTGGTCGCCGAAGGCCACCAGGACCTTGCGCAGCAACGGGAACGCCGTGGCGCTCGACGCCTTCACGTAGACCGGCTCGACGTACAGCAACCCTCCCCCGACGGGCAGCGTCAGCAGGTTGCCGTAGACGACGCTCGAGTCACCCCGCTGCAGGATGTTGATCTCGGTCGCCACCTGGTCGTTGGAGGAGAACGCGTTCTGCACCTGTGAGGGCCCGGCGATCTGCACCGACCTCGGCAGCTGCAGGACCCGGAACGTCCCGTAGTCCTCCCCCGGGTCGGAGTTCACCGCCACGAACGCGGCCAGGTTGTTGCGGTCACCGGTCGGCACGTATGTGGACGTCAACGAGAAGGACGGCGCCTTCTGCCCGGGCATCTGCAGGGTCAGGTAGTACGGCGGCTGCAGCTTGCCCTCGGTGCGGGTGGGGTCGACCGGCACCCGCCAGAAGTCACCGCCGTTGTAGAAGGCCTGCGGGTTGGTCACGTGGTACTGCGCCAGCAGGGTCCTCTGCACCTTGAACAGGTCCTCCGGGTAGCGGAAGTGCGCCACCAGGTCAGGGGGGATCTCGCCGCGCGGCTCGACCGTCCCCGGGAACGCCTTCATCCACGTCTTGAGCACCGGGTCTTTGGTGTCCCACTGGTAGAGGGTCACCGTGCCGTCGTAGGCATCGACGGTGGCCTTCACCGAGTTGCGGATGTAGTTGACCTGCTGCACCGGCGTCACCAGCTGCGTCGACTGCGTGGTCTGCGAGTCGGTGGTGACGTCCTCCAGCGAGCTGCGGGTGGCGTACGGGTATCCGTTCGTCGTCGTGTAGCCGTCGACGATCCACGTGATCCGGTTGTTGATCACAGCCGGGTAAGGGTCGCCGTCGAGCGTCAGCCACGGCGCCACCCGCTCGACCCGCTCCTTGGGCTCGCGGACGTAGAGGATCCGGGACTCACTGTTGATCCGGTCCGACAGCAGGAGGTTGGCCTCCTGGTACTTCATCGCGAACAGGGCCTTGCGCCAGAAGGACCCGATCTCGACGCCGCCCTTCCCGGCGTACGTGTTGTTGCGCTGGCCGGTGCCGGTCGAGTCGTCGGGGAAGTCAAGCTCTCGCGGCTCGCTGCCCTTCGGGCCGCCGACGATGCTGTAGGCGGGCGACTCCTCGCCGAAGTAGACCCGTGGCTCGAACTCGCCGAGCTTGCCGGCCGGCGGGATGTTCGACGACACGAACGACGGCCGGCCCTGGTCCGGCTGGTTGCCGTAGGCCGCCACGAAGCCGAACCCGTGCGTGTAGACGGTGTGGTCGTTGATCCAGTTGCGCTGCTGGTCGGGCAGACCCGCGAGGTCCAGCTCGCGGACCGCGCCGACCACGTCACGCCGCTTGCCGTCGACGGTGTAGCGGTCCACGTCCAGCGAGGTGGGGAAGTCGTAGTAGGCCTTGATCTGCTGGAGGTTCTTGTACGTCGGGCTGAGCACCGCGGGGTCGAGCAGCCGGATGCTGGCCGTGGTCTCCGAGTCGGCCCGCAGCTGGTTCGGGCTGGCCTCGGACCTGGCCGTGTAGTCCTTCACCTCGACGACGTCGTTATCGATGCCGTACGCGTCACGGGTCGCCTCGATGTTGCGCGTGATGTAGGGCGCCTCCTTGTCCGGCTCGGCCGGCTTGACCTGGAAGCGCTGCACGATCGCGGGGTAGACGCCGCCGATGAGCAGCGCCGACAGCAGCAACAGCCCCACGCCGAGACCCGGCAGCAGCCAGGTACGGCGGACCACGTTGGCGAAGAACAACGCGGCGCAGATCAGCGAGATGACCGCGAGGATCGACCGCCCCGGCAGGACCGCGTTGACGTCGGTGTAGGTCAGCCCGCTGAAGTCCGCCTTCCCGATGTGGTCCTCCTTGACCGCGAGGCTGTATCGGTCGAGCCAGTAGGCAATCGCCTTGAGCAGGACGAACGTGCCGAGCAGGACGGAGAGGTGCACCCGGGCCGCGGGCGTGGCCCGCTCGCCCATGGTCGCCTGCAGCCGCAGGCCGCCGTAGAGGTAGTGGGTGACGGCCGCGGCGATCAGCCCGAGGACCACGGTGGCGAAGGCGAAGCTCAGGACGAAGCGCCACCACGGCAGGTCGAACGCGAAGAAGGAGATGTCCTTGCCGAACTGCGCGTCGCGGACTCCGAACGGCGCGCCGTTGCGCCACTGCATGTAGGTGCGCCACTCCCCCGCCGCCGCCGAGCCGGCGATGAGGCCGAGCAGGCTGACCACTGCCAGCACGACGACACGGCGGTACGGGTCGAGGGCCATGCGGTAGCGGTCGAGCTCCTGCTGGCCCGGGATCAGCGCCTGGTAGGCGGGCCGGGTGCGGTACGCAACGACGAAGTTCACCGCGACGGCGGTGGCGAAGACGACGCCGAACACGACGAACAGCAGCACCTTGGTCGACAGCTGCCGGGTGAACACCGAGGTGTAGCCGACCGAGCGGAACCAGAGCAGGTCGGTGTAGAAGCCGGTGAAGAGGCTGAAGACGATGATGAGAGCGACCAGGATGATCGCAGTCGGCAGCAGGGCCTTCCCGCGGCGGCCGGCGGGGACGGACGGCCGACGTGGCCGACCGGCGGCCCCAGGCATGTCGAAGCTCACGTGTCGTCCGTTCTCCGGCCTCGCGGGCAGGGGGCGTCTGGCTCTGCGTCCTCCCGTCAACTTACCGAGAGCGTCGCGGAGTTCCCATCACGTTGAGGCATCGAGTTGCCGTCGCCCACCCGGGTCGGGAGAGGATCGGCGCATGAACGCCCGCCTCACGCAGGTCACCGTCGAGATCGAGCGGCACGTCGCCGCCGGCGGCTGGGACCAGCCGCCGCGTCTGTACGCCCTCGTCGAGACGGCCGACCTGCTGCGCCGCGAGCCCCAGCTGGCCGCCGAGCTCGGGCTCACGGGCTCCTCCCCGGGCGACCTCACGCCCGTCGACCAGGGCGACCTGCCCGCGCACGCCTCGCTGGAGGAGCTGCTCGGTGGCATCTCGTGGCCCCCCGAGGTGCTCGGGACGGCGCTGGCGGTGGAGCGGTTGATGATCCCGCCTGCCGCCGAGCGCGACATGCCCCAGGAAGAGGGCGAGGCGCTGCGGTGGCTGGCCGAGCACCCGGAGCGGCAGGAGGTGCGCCTCGTGGTCGCCGTGCTGCGCGACGGCTCGCGGGCCGCGGCCCTGCGGATGCGCTCCCATGACGACGACACCGAGGTGCTGAGCGGACCCGACCTGGTGCCGGGCCTGGCGGACGCCCTCTCGGCGACGCTCGGCGACTGACGGGCTCGCGCGGAGCGCTCAGCCCGAGCAGGTGGGCACCTGCGCGGTGCGGCCCGCCCGGAGCGCATCGAGGGCGTCCACCGCGGTGGCGAGGGTGTCGACCTTGACCAGCCGCAGGCCCTCGGGAGCGGTCTTGACCGCCTGTTCGCAGTCGTCGGCAGGCACGAGGAAGACCGACGCGCCGGCGTCGTGCGCCCCCAGCAGCTTCTGGGTGATGCCGCCGATCGGGCCCACCTTGCCGGTGTCGTCGATGGTGCCCGTGCCCGCGACGTAGCGGCCGCCGGTGAGGGCGCCGGGCGTCAGCTTGTCGACGATGCCGAGCGCGAACATCAGGCCGGCGCTCGGGCCGCCCACGTCCTCGAGCGAGATGTCCACGGTGAACGGGTATGTCGCGTCGTCCCGGGTGAGGATCCCGATGATCGCGCGACCGTCGGCGGCCTTGGCGGTGCGAACGGACGTCTCGACCCGCGCGCCGCCGCGCTCGACCACCAGACGCACCTGCTCACCCGGCCGGTGCCTGGTGATCACCTCGCGCAGCCGGGCGCCACCATCTACCGCCTGGCCGTCCACCTCGCGGATGACGTCCCCGGGCCGCAGCAGGCCCTGTGCCGGCGATCCGCCGCTCACGGTGTCGACGACGACCTTGGTCGTGACCGGGATCCCGAGCTGGCGGAGCGCCGCGGTCGTCGCGTTCTCCTGCGACTCCTTCATCTGCGCAGCGCTCTCCCGCTCCGCCTGCTCCGCCGTCTCGCCCTTGGGGTAGACCTGCTCCTCGGGCAGGATCGCGATCTCGTCGTCGAGCCAGCCGCGCAGCGCGGTCACCAGGTCCAGGCGCTGGCGTGGCCCGCCGAGCACCGACACGGTGGTGAGGTCGAGGTGCCCCGTCGCGGGGTACGTCTGTCGCCCGTCGATGCGGATCAGCGTCGTCTTGCCCATCGCCCCCAGGGTGTTGGTGGTCGGCCCGGGGCTCAGCGCGACGTACGGCACCGGCAGCAGCGCGGCGACCGCGGACAGCACCACCACCAGGAAGCCGGCCGCGGCCAGCGTCAGGGCACGACGAGACATGGGCGAGAGCCTACGATCCGGTCAGTCGCGGCGCTTGCCGGGACGCGAGCCGTGCCGCTCAGGGTCGAAGACCGCCTTGAAGCGCTCGTAGTCCTCGACCGTGTCGTGGGGGTCGGCCGGCGGCCGGGCGCGGCTCGCCCAGAGCACCCAGATGACGGCGAGCAGCATGGCCACGAGGGGTATCGCCAACCAGGCGAGCGCCGACATGACATCCCTCTGCTCGTGTGCGACTCGGGTACGTGGATCACGACCAGCCTAACCCGGGCCGCCCGCGGGTCAGGGCAGGCCGACCCACTCGTCGGTGCCGTCGTCGAACATCTGGTGCTTCCAGATCGGCACCTGCGCCTTGAGGTCGTCGATGAGCATCCGGCACGCCACGAAGGCCTCCCCGCGGTGCGGGCAGGACACCGCGACCACGACCGCGAGGTCGCCGACGGCGAGGTCACCGACCCGGTGCACGGCGGCGAGGGCCAGCACCGGATGGGTGTCGACGACCCGGCGGGCCACCTCGGCGAGGGCGGCCTGCACGGTGGGGTGCGCGGAGTAGCCCAGCCCCGTCACCGCCTTGCCGGCGTCCTCCTCGCGGACCGTGCCGACGAAGACGACGGTGCCGCCCGCCGCCGGGTCGCGCACGGCGTCCATCACCTCGTCGACGGAGAGCGGGGTCTCGCGTACGTCGAGCAGCCGCACCGGATCGGTCATCCGCGCCTCTTCTTCCGGGCCCGCCGGACGAGCGCGGCGGTGCCGACCACCGCAACCGCGGCGCCAGCCGCCCCGATCGTCGCGTCGCGTCGGCCGACCCGCCGGGAGGCGACCGCGTGATGGCCCCGCACCTGCTCGAGCAGCACGCCGAGCGCCGTCGGGTTGTCGTAGGTGGGGCGCCAGCCGGCCTCGCGGAGCCGGGTCGACGGCACGACCCAGGGGTGCACGACGTACTGCAGGTCGCTTGCCGGGGCCGGGATCACGCCAAGCCGGTGCAGCCGCTCCGCCGTCCCGAACGCCAGCGACTGCGGGAGCTCGATGCGCCGCAGCCCGGAGATCATCTCGACGTCTTCCTGCTCCATCCACCCCTCGCAGCCCACGGTCACGGCGCCGTTCACCTCGCCGAGCGCGGCGAGCTCGAGCGCGGAGACGAGGTCGTCCACGTGGCAGAACTGCCACTTGGGCCGCGAGTCGCGCACCACCAGCAGCCGCGGCGCCTCGAAGTGACGCGTCAGCACGCTGTCGACCCCCGGGCCGACGACCGCTGCCGGGCGCACCACCGTCACGTCGAGCCCCGGGTGGGTGCGGGGTGCCTGGCGGGCGAGCCGCTCCATCTCGAGGAAGTCGGCGACCAGGGAGCCGTCGGGGACGGCGCGCAGGGGTGCGTCCTCGTCGAGCGGGACGGGGTTCTCCGGAAGGGCGCCGTAGACCATGGCCGACGTGCACAGCACGACCCGGCGTACGCCGCTCGCCGCAGCCGCCGTCAGCGCGGTCTGGGTGCCGCGCAGGTTGTGCTCGCTGCGCCCGCCCTTCGCCCGCTCGACCCCGGTGTCGACCGCGAGGTGCACCAGGGTGTCGACCTTGCCCAGCCGGGCGGCGAGCGCCGGGTCGGCGACGTCGAGGACCCGCCAGGTCACGCCCGGCACGTCCCCGCGGTGGTCGTCGATGCCCACGACCTTGCCCATGTCGTCGCGCTCGGCGAGGCGCCGGGCGAGGGCCTCGCCGAGCCCGGACGCGGCGCCGGTGATCGCGACGACCGGTCGCCGGCTGCGCCGTGAGCGAACCGTCGGCGGCGAGGAACCGCCGGGGGAACTCACCGGGCGCCCGACGTGGTTACGGTGGGAGACATAGCAGCCATGGTGCCTCCATCCTGCCAACAACCGGATCATGCCAACTTCGAGGGGCGAAAGTGAGTGACGTTCCGTTCGGCTTCGGCATCGGCGGCGGCCGCGACCCCGAGGACGAGGGCGGTCCCGGCAAGGGTGAGGACCCGTTCGCCGCGCTGTTCGGCGCGGGCGGCAGCCCCGCCGACCTCGGCGCCGCCTTCCAGCGGCTCGGGCAGCTGCTCTCCTGGCAGGGCGGCCCGGTCAACTGGGACCTGGCCCGCGACCTCGCCCGGCAGGCGGTGGCCGGCGCCGGCGACCGGTCGGTGAGCGCCGCCGAGCGGGCCGAGGTGCTCGACGCGATGCGGCTGGCGGAGCTGTGGCTGGACCCCGTGACCGGGTTCCCGGCCGGGGCGGCCTCCGCGGTGGCGTGGAGCAGGGCCGAGTGGGTGGAGAAGACGGTGCCGTCCTGGCGCGAGCTCGTCGACCCGGTGGCCGGGAAGGTCGTCGAGTCGATGGGCGCGATGCTCAGCGGGGAGGGGGGCACCCTCAGCCTGCCGGGGATGCCCGGCGAGCTCCCCGAGCAGCTGCGTGGTCTCGCCGGCCCCGGCGGCCCGCTCGGCCAGATGATGCAGACGATGGGCGGGGCGATGTTCGGCGCCCAGATCGGCCAGGCGCTCGGCAGTCTCGCCGTGGAGGTCGTCGGCTCGACCGACGTGGGCCTGCCGCTGGCGCCGGGCGCGACCGCAGCGCTGCTGCCCCAGAACGTCGCCGCGTTCGGCGAAGGGCTCGGCGTGCCGCCGGACCAGGTGCGCCTCTACCTCGCGCTGCGCGAGTCGGCCCATCACCGGCTGTTCGCGCACGTGCCGTGGCTGCGCAGTCACCTGGTCGACGCGGTGACGGCCTACGCCAGCGGCATCCGGGTCGACACATCCCGCCTCGAGGAGGCGATGGGCCGCATCGACCCGGCCAACCCGGCGGCCATGCAGGAGGCGCTGACCGAGGGGCTCTTCGAGCCGGAGGACACGCCAGCGCAGAAGGCCGCCCTGGCCAGGCTGGAGACCGCGCTGGCCCTGGTCGAGGGCTGGGTCGACGAGGTCGTGGACACGGCCGCAGCCCCCCACCTGCCCTCGGCGTCCGCCCTGCGCGAGACGGTGCGCCGGCGCCGCGCCAGCGGCGGGCCGGGCGAGCAGACGTTCGCCTCCCTGGTCGGGCTGGAGCTGCGGCCGAGGCGGCTGCGCGAAGCCGCCGCTCTGTGGCGTGCCCTGCTCGCCGAGCGCGGGCTGGAGGGCCGGGACGCCGTGTGGGCCCACCCCGACCTGATGCCGACCGCCGACGACCTCGACGACCCGGAGTCCTTCGCGAAGGGCCCGTCGTCGACACCGCTGGACCTGTCCTCGCTCGAGGACACCGAGGCGCCACCCGAGCCGGACGACCGGCCGGAGTGACCGGGCTGCACGCGGACGCACTGCGCGTCCTCACGGACTGGCGCGCGCCCGACGAGACGCAGGCGGCGCTGCGCACGGCGTACGTCGCGCACCTGCGCGCGCACCCGGACGGGGTCTGGCGGACGTGCCTGCCGGCGCACCTCACGGCCAGCACGCTCGTCGTCGACGCCGACGCCTCGCGGGTGCTGCTGACGCTGCACCGCAAGGGCAGCTTCTGGGGGCAGCTGGGAGGGCACTGCGAGCCGGGCGACCGGACGCTCGCCGAGGCCGCGTTGCGGGAGGCCACCGAGGAGTCGGGCATCGCCGGCCTCCGGCTCGTCGGCGACGGGCCGGTCGACCTGGATCGGCACGCCCTCTCGGCTGCGTTCGGATCGTGCGGCGAGCACCTCGACGTTCGCTACGTCGCGGTGGCACCGGCCGGCGCGACGCCGGCACCCAGCGACGAGTCGGACGACCTGAGGTGGTTCGGGGTCGCATCGCTGCCGGCGGGCGTCGTCGAGGACCTGGGCCGGCTGGTGACCCGGGGACTGCGGCTCGTGTCAGGAGCCGGGTAGCCCGGCCGGGGCACCCCTTCGTACGCCGTTCGTTGAGGCCGCCGACCTGCGACGGCCACTGTCGTCCGGCGCCATGGACAACCCTCCGAAGTGAGCGCAATCTCAATAGGCATACAGGCAGTGCTGGGACCGGAGGGGCTTGGGTATCTCGGCCGAAACGGCCTGGCACAGGGGACGCGCAGGGGGATCGCAGATGCGTACTTCGCGCAGGTGTCTCGCCGCCGTGCAGACGGCGGCGATGATGTCCGTGCTCGCCCTGAGCGCGTGTGACTCACAGAAGGCCACGTCGTCCGCGGACACCCGCACGACGAAGACCCCCACCACCCCAGCAGCCGCGAAGACCACCCATCTCTCCGCCGACGACTTCGCGACCCAGCGCTTCGACCGGTCCACCGTCATCGACAACGAGTGGCTGCCGATGCGGCCGGGGACGCGGCTCGTGTACGAGGGGGCCGCCACGGAGGGCAGCGATCGCATCGCCCGGAAGATCATCTTCATCGTCACGGACCTGACGAAGGTGATCTCGGGCGTGCGGGCGGTGGTCGTCTGGGAACGCGACTTCAACGACGGTGAGCTCATCGAGTCCGAGCTCGCGTTCTTCACGCAGGACAACGACGGCAACGTCTGGCACCTGGGTCAGTACCCGGAGGAGTACGAGGACGGCAAGCTCGACGCGGCACCGGCCTGGATCCACGGCCTGGCCGGCGCCCGCGCGGGCATCACGATGAAGAAGGAGCCCAAGCTGGGCGCCCCGGACTACGCGCAGGGCTACGCGCCGCCGCCGATCAATTGGGTCGACCGCGCGCGGGTCTACAAGCAGGGTGAGCGGACCTGCGTGCGAGCCGGCTGCTACGAGAACGTGCTGGTGACCGAGGAGTTCGAGACGGGCAAGCCCAACGCCTCCCAGCTGAAGTACTACGCGCCCGGCGTGGGGACGGTCCGGGTCGGCTGGCTCGGCAGCGCCGAGGACGAGAAGGAGGTCCTCGAGCTGGTCGAGGCCGTGCAGCTCAGCCCGGCGGAGGTCGCCCAGGTGCGCAAGAACGCGTTGGCGCTCGAGAAGAACGCCTACCGGGTCAGCAAGGACGTCTATGCGCGCACAGCGCCTTCGGAGTAGTCAGGAGAGTGATGAGCATCGCACCGACGTCGCCGGCGTCCGCCGGACGGACGGACCGGCCGGGCGCGGCCCTGCAGGCGAGTGGTCTGCAGATGTCCTACGGCCAGGTCGTGGCCGTCGCGTCGCTCGACTTCGAGGTGGCGGCGGGCACGGTCCTCGGCTTCCTCGGCCCCAACGGCGCGGGGAAGACGACGGTCATCCGGATCCTGTCCACGATCCTGCGGCCCGACGCCGGCTCCTTCACGGTGGCGGGAGTGCCGCACGACCGTCCGGTCGAGATCCGGCAGCGGATCGGGGTCCTCCCGGAGAGTGCCGGCTACCCCGCGGGACAGACCGGGGAGGAGTGGCTGACGTTCCATGCCCAGCTCTTCGGCCGCTCACGGCCCGACGCCCGGGCCACCGCCCGGCGGCTGCTGGCCGAGGTCGGGCTGGCCGAACGGGCGGCTTCGCTGATCTCCGGCTACAGCCGGGGCATGCGGCAACGGCTGGGCATCGCCCGGGCGCTGGTGAACGACCCGGAGGTGGTGTTCCTCGACGAGCCCACCCTCGGCCTCGACCCCTTCGGGCAGCTCCAGGTTCTCGAGCTCGTCACCCGTATCGCCCGCGAGCACGGGGTCACCGTCCTGCTCAGCACCCACTCGCTGGACGAGGTGGAGCAGGTGTGCGACCGGGTGCTCATCCTCAACCGCGGCCGCGTGGTAGCCCAGGGCACGGTGGCCGAGGTGTCCAGGCGCGCAGCGGCCCCTCGGCGCGGCATCGTCAAGGTCCCGCAGGACCTGCGGGCGCGCGCGATCGACGTGCTCACCCGGGCCGGGGTCAGCGCGGCCGCGGCCGCCGGGAACCAGCACGGCGAGGTGGCTGTGAGCCTGCCGGCGGGCGTCGCGGCGGAGACCGCGGCTGCCGACGCCCTCGGCTGCCTGCTCGAGGCTGGTGTCCCGGTGCTGGGCTTCACGCTGGAGGGCGGCCGCCTCAGTGACGCGTTCCTCGCCCTGACCGGGGAGCCGTGATGGCCGTACTGGCGGCGCGGACGACACCGGTCAGCCACCGGTCCTGGCTGGTGGTCGCCGAACGCGAGCTGCGCGACACGTGGCTGACGGGTCGGGCTCTGCCGCTCATGCTGGCCTACGCGCTGCTGCTCAGCGTCACGACGTACCTCGTCGCCATCAACCAGGAGCTCAACTTCCTGGAGCAGCGCGAGTCCGCCGGGCTGACCCTGCAGGTGGCCGTCGCCGTCGGTGGCCTGCTCGCCCTGCTGGGCGCCGCTGACGCGCTCAGCGGCGAGCGGGAGCGCGGCACGCTCGAGAGCCTGCTGCTGACCCCGGCGCCGCGGCGGGCGCTGGTGATCGGCAAGGGGGTCGCGGCGCTGTCCCTCTGGATCGGCGCGTACGTCGTGTCCCTCCCGTATGTCTGGTACCTGGGCCGCGACGTCGGGGTGGTCGGGGTCTCGGCCACGGCCGGGCTGGTCGTGGGCACGTTGCTCGCGCTGTTCCTCGTCGGTTTCGGGCTGCTGGTCAGCACCTACTCCACGTCCAACAAGCTCAGCCTCTCCGTCTGCCTGTTCGCACTCCTGGCGCTGTACGCCCCCAGCCAGATGCCCAGCGCCGCTCAGCAGGGGTGGGCCGGTGACCTGCTCCTGCACGTCGACCCGTTCACCTCGGGCCTGCGCTTCCTCGACCGGCTCGTCATCAACGGACACAGCTGGGGCGACGAGATCGGATGGCTGGTCGGCCCGATGGTGGCAGCGGCGCTCGCCGTCGCCGCCGCCCTCGCCGTGGCCCCACGGCTCTCCCTACGGTCCGGGGACCGGTCATGAGGCGCGCGATCGCGACGATCGTGCTGTGCGCCGGCATCGCCGTCTCGGCAGGCACCCTGCCCGCCGTCGCGGCTGCACCCCCGAGCCCGGTGCCGGTCGAGCTCAGCCGCACTGCAGTGTCTGTCGGCGCCGGCGAGCGCTTCAGCTTCTCCTCGACGATGCGCAACGAGAGCGACCAGCCGATGACCGGGCTGATCGCCCACCTGAACATCGCCAGCCTCGACCCGGACGTCTACGTGGACCCCGAGGACTGGTCACCCAAGCGCACGCAGTACGTCGACACCCTGCCGGCCGGGGCGTCGACCACGCTCCGGTGGAACGTCCAGGCCGTGGGCAGTGGACGCTTCATCGTGTACGTCGTGGTGGCCGAGCCTGCGGAGACGGCCGGGGTCAGCGGCAGCCCGCCGCTGCACCTTGCCGTGTCACAGAGGCGAGCGCTGAACAGCGGCAACGTCCTACCGGTCGCGGCGGCCGTGCCGGCTGCCGTCCTCGTGCTGATGGGGGTGGCGGCGCGCCGCCGTCGACGGCTTCGCTGACCGCCCGTCGGCGTGCGGAGCGTCAGTCGGCTCTGGGCAGCGTCATGACGAACCGTGCCCCGTCACCGTCGCACGACCTGATGGCGATCGTGCCCCGGTGCCGCACGACGATGTCGTGGACGATGGCCAGCCCGAGCCCCGAGCCGCCGGCGTCACGGGACCGGGCCTCGTCCAGCCGCGTGAAGCGCTTGAACACTGTGGCGTGGTGCTCGGCAGGGATGCCCGGGCCGTCGTCCGCGACGACCAGCTCGCTGACCCCGTCGTGCTCCCGGAGCTCGAACACGACCTGGGCAGTCGCGTGACGCTCGGCGTTGCTGGCGAGGTTCCGGATCGCCCGCCCCAGCTGGCCGGCGTCGCCGATGACCCGCGCGGCGGACACCGCGCTGGCGTCGACCTTCACGCGACCACGGTCACGCAGCCGCCTGGCCTCCTCGAGGACGAGGTCGTCCAGGTCGACCGTCGCCGTCGGCCGGTCGATGGCGCCGGACTCGGACCGGGCGAGGAAGAGGAGGTCATCCACCAGGCCCTGTAGCTGCGTGGCGTCTGCCAGCAGGCTCCGGAAGGTGCTGTCGGGGTCGACGGTCCCCGGGTGGGCGAGACCGACCTCGAGCTCGGAGCGGATCCTGGTGAGGGGCCCACGCAGCTCGTGGGACGCGTCCGCGACGAACTCCCGTTGCCGGTCGGTGGCGCGCTGCAGCCGGTCGAGCATCTCGTTCATGGTGCGGGCCAGCCGGGAGATCTCGTCGTACGAGCCCTGCACCGGGACCCGGCGGTGCAGCTCGGTGCCCTGGATGCTCGCCACCTCGGCCCGGATCGCCTCCACCGGGCGGAGCACCCGGCCGGTCAGCCACCAGACCAGAGCGGCGAGCAGCGCGACGACCACGGGGATGGAGAGGGCGAGCGACGTCTTGAGGATGCTCACGCTCTCGTTGACGTCGTCCAGGTTCTTCGCGACGACCAGGGTGCCGGTCGCGGAACCGGAGTCGACGCTGCGGGCGAGGACCCGGAACTCGTGCGAGCTGAGCCCCACATCCGAGTCGGTGGTGATCACCTGGCTCGATCCGGGCGCGAGCGGGCGCGTGACAGCAGGCAACGTGCGGACGTTTGCGCTGGCGGCGACCACCCGGCCGCGGGAGTCGACCAGCTGCAGGAACGAGTCCTCGCGGTCACCCTCGGTGGGGAGCTCTCCGCCGAACGCGCCCCGGGCCACGTCCGCCTGGATGTTGTCGGCCCGCTGCACGAGCGCCTCGTCGATCCCCTGGGTCAGCAGGCTGCGCTGCACGACGACGAGCCCGACCGCACTGATGACGAGCACGACGGCGACGACGACGGTCGCAAGCAGCGTCAGCCGGGACCGCACGGTGCCGAGGTGGCGCCTCCCTCTGGACCCGCCGGACTCACCCCGCATCGCTGACCAACCGGTACCCCGCACCTCTCACCGTCTCGATGTCGTGCCGGCCGAACGGCTCGTCGATCTTGCGGCGCAGCCGTCTGATGTAGACCTCGACGATGTTCGGGTCCCCGTCGAAGTCGTACTCCCAGACGCCGTCGAGCAGCTCGAACTTCGGGGTGACGAGCCCGGCCCGCCGCACCAGGTACTCGAGCACCGAGAACTCCCTCGCCGTGAGCCGGACCTCGGTCACCCCCCGCCAGCATCGGCGCCGCGCCGGGTCGATGCGCAGGTCACCCACCTCGACGGGCACCGGGGAGCTGCCCGTGGTCCGCCGCAGCAGGGCCCGGACGTGGGCGACGAGCACCGGGAACGAGAACGGCTTGGTCAAGTAGTCGTCGGCGCCGGTGTCGAGGGCCTCCGTCTCGTCGTACTCGCCGTCCTTCGCCGTCAGGACCAGGATCGGCGTCCAGTCCCCCCGTTGCCGGAGCACGCTGCAGATCTGGAACCCGTTCCGGCCGGGGAGCATCAGATCCAGGATCAGCAGGTCGTAGCGGTGCTCGGAGGCTTTCCACAGACCGTCCTCGCCGTCGAAGGACACGTCGACGGAGAAGCCCTCGGCGTCGAGCCCGCGCTTCACCGTCGCCGCGATCTTCGCGTCGTCCTCGACCAGGAGGACCTTCATGGCGCCTCCCTCCGGAAGCGGCAGGCCGCGCCGCCGCTCACCTGCTCATGATGATGATGCGCCGACGTGGTCACGTGCCGGAGCGCAATGCGTCGACAGGTTCCAGCCGGGCGGCGCGCACGGCCGGGTAGGAGCCGGCCAGCAAGCCGGTGAGGCCGCCGATCAGCGGGGCCAGGAGGGGTACGACGGGATCGACGACCGGAGTCCACGACTGGTAGGTCGCGACGCCGACGACGACGAGCATGCCGAGGCTCGCCCCGAGGACGCCCCCGAGGACGCCCATGCTCGCGCTCTCGATCAGGAACTGGACCGCGACGTGCCGTCGCGTGGCCCCGAGGGACCGGCGCAGCCCGATCTCACCGACCCGCTCCATGACGGAGACGAGGGTCACGTTGGCGATGCCGATGGCCCCGACCAGCAGCGAGACCCCGCCGAGCATGAGGAAGAGCACGTTCAGGTCGTTGCGCACGCCCGCACGGAGCTGCTGCGGCTGCTCGGGGGAGGCCACCCTGAGCCCCGTGGGCTGATCGGGGCGGAGCGCGAGCGGGACCTGCCGCGCGAGCAGCGAGGCGGCGCCGACCTGCGTCTCGACCACCACGGACTGCGGCGCCTGCAGGTGGTAGATCGTCCGCGCTGCGCCCTCGGGGATGATCACCGCGCTGAGCAACGCATGCTTGCGCTG
>DASVBJ010000246.1:0-11568 GCA_036375895.1 Actinomycetes bacterium
AGCGCCGCCTCGGCCTGGCTGCCGTCGACGACCGCGACCAGCCGGCCCTCGCAGGCCACGTAGAGCGGGTCGATGCCGAGCAGCTCGGACGCCCCGAGCACCTCCGGCCGCACCGGCACCGCCGACTCGTCGACGACGACCGCGACCCGGGCCGCGGCGGCGATCTCGTTGAGGACGGTCGCGACGCCACCGCGAGTCGCGTCCCGCATGACCCGCACCGCGGGCGCCGCGTCCAGCAGGGCGGCGACCAGCCCGTGCAGCGGCGCGGTGTCCGACCCGATGTCCGACTCGATCTCCAGCTCTCCGCGGGCCAGCATGATCGTGACGCCGTGGTCGCCGATCGGCCCGGAGACGAGGACGGCGTCCCCCGGACGCACCTGGGTCGCGCCCAGCGAGACCGGCTGCTCCACGATGCCGACACCCGTCGTGTTGACGTAGCAGCCGTCACCCTTGCCCCGC
This sequence comes from Actinomycetes bacterium, assembly GCA_036375895.1. Classification (GTDB taxonomy): domain Bacteria; phylum Actinomycetota; class Actinomycetes; order JACCUZ01; family JACCUZ01; genus DASVBJ01. The sequence goes on from DASVBJ010000246.1 coordinate 460, forward strand.
TGCACGACCTTGGTGTCGCCCGTCACGACCTGCACGCCGGCGGCCTTGGCAGCCCGCGCCATCGACGCCACGATGCGCTGCAGGTCCTCGACGGGGAAGCCCTCCTCGAGGATGAACCCGGCCGACAGGTACAGCGGCCGGGCACCGCAGACCGCGAGATCGTTGACCGTGCCGTTCACCGCGAGATCGCCGATGTCGCCTCCCGGGAAGAACAGCGGTGAGACGACGAAGGAGTCGGTCGTCATGACCAGCCGCTGCTCCCCCACGTCGAAGGTCGCGCCGTCGTCGAGCTGCTCGAGCAGCGGGTTGCGCAGCGCGTCGAGGAACACGGCGTCGACCAGCGCGTGCGTGGCCCGGCCGCCGGCGCCGTGGGCGAGCGTCACCCGCTCCTCGCGCACCCGGGCCTTGCGCTGGCGTACGCCTTCGATGCGGGCGAGCACCTCCTCCTCGCTGCCCGGCCGGCCGGCCGGCCCGCCGTCGGCCGTCGTCGTCATCGCCGGCTCGCCTCCCTGACCCGGTCGCGGCTGAATCGACCGAACGTGTAGTAGGCGGCGCAGGCTCCCTCCGACGAGACCATGCAGGTCCCGATCGGTGTCTCCGGCGTGCAGGCGGTGCCGAACACCCGGCACTCCCACGGCTTGAGCACGCCCTTGAGCACCTCGCCGCACTGGCACGCCTTCGGGTCCGCGACCCGCACGCCGGGCACCGCGAAGATGCGCTCCGCGTCGTACGCCGAGTAGCGCTCGCGCAGCCGCAGCGCCGAGTCGGGGATGAAGCCGAGGCCGCGCCACTCGAAGGTCGGGCGCACCTCCATCACCTCGTCGATCACCTCGAGCGCCCTGCGGTTCCCGTCCCACGGCACCACCCGGGTGTATTGGTTCTCCACCTCGCAGCGACCCTCGGCCAGCTGCGCCAGCAGCATGTGCACCGACTGGAGGATGTCGAGCGGCTCGAAGCCCGAGCACACCAACGGCTTGCCGTAGTCGCGAGCGATGAACTCGTAGGGGCGGCAGCCGATCACCGTCGAAACGTGACCGGGACCGATGAAGCCGTCGAGGCGCAGGTCGGGCGAGTCGAGGATCGCGGTGATGGCCGGGACGACCATGACGTGGTTGCAGAAGACCGAGAAGTTGTCCACCCCCTCGGCGGCGGCCCGGAGCACCGTCATGGCGGTGGACGGCGTCGTGGTCTCGAAGCCGATGGCCATGAAGACGACGCGCCGGTCGGGGTTCTGCCGAGCGATCTTGAGGGCGTCGAGCGGTGAGTAGACCATGCGGATGTCGGCGCCCGCCGCCTTCGAGTCGAAGAAGGAGCCCCGGCCGCCCGGCACCCGCATCATGTCCCCGAACGAGGTCATGATGACGTCGGGCTGCTCGGCGATCGCGATGGCGTCGTCGACCCGACCCATCGGGATCACGCACACCGGGCAGCCGGGCCCGTGCACCATCGTCACGCTGCGCGGCAGGTAGTCCTCGAGCCCGTGCTTGTAGATCGTGTGGGTGTGCCCCCCGCAGATCTCCATGAGCTGGTAGGTGCGGCCCGGGTCGCACAGAGCCGCGATCCGTGCCGCGAGCGCCCGGGCCTTGCCCGCGTCCCGGAACTCGTCGACGAAGCGCACGACGGGCCTCAGCCGATGTCCGAGTCGGCGAGCGCCCGCAGCTCGTCGGTGTACGCCTGACCGATCCCCGCGAGCAGCTCGAGCGCGGCCGCCGCCTCCTCCTCGTCGATCCTGCTCAGGGCGAAGCCGACGTGGATGAGCACCCAGTCACCGGGGTGGACGTCGTCCTCGGCCAGGAGACCGATGTTGACGACGCGCCGGACCCCGCCCACCTCGACCCGGGCCAGGTCGGGGCCGTCGGCGAGGACCTCGACCACCTCACCGGGGATGCCCAGGCACATCGCCCTCTCCTCCCCTCGGCTACCCCCAGCGTGCCGACCGCCCCGGCACGCGGCAAGGACCCGGCGCGGAAAGGGGACTTCTGGCGGCTCTCACGGGACTCTCATCTGGCGTGGGCAACCTGATGGTCCGGGACAGGCGACCCGCCTTCCCCCGTCCAGCCCAGTCCAGCCCGCAGGAGGTCGATGTCGTGCCCCAGACCGTCTTGGGTCTCCCACTGCATCCCCTGATCGTCCACGCGACCGTGGTGGTCGTGCCGACCGCCGCGGTCGCGGTGCTGCTCGCCGCCGTGTGGCCGGCGGCCCGGCGACGGCTCGGCGTCGGCACCCAGCTCCTCGCCCTGGCGGCGCTGGTGCTCGTGCCGCTCAGCACGTCGTCCGGCGAGAACCTCGAGCACACGCTGCCGCACAGCGGGCTGATCGAGAGGCACGCCGAGCTGGCCGATGGGCTGCTGCCATGGGTGATCGGGCTGGCCGTCGTCGCCGGGCTGCTCCTCCTGCTCGACCGCCGGGAGCGGGCTGCCGGTCCGGACGCGCCGGCGCCGCAAGGCCCGGGCAGGTCGGCCGTCGTCGCGGGTGACCGCGGGACCACCGGGCTGCGGGTCGCGGCGGCGGTGCTCGCCGTCGTGGCCGCGACCGGTACGACGGTGCAGGTGGTCCTCATCGGCCACTCCGGCGCGAAGGCCGCCTGGCACGACGTGGGCCAGGCCGAGTAGACCTCCGCGTCCGGGCACGGTGAGTGAGGCCACCGGGCCCGGGCGCGGGGCACGGGGGTCCCCGACGGCCCAGGCTGGGGCTCGATCCCTGAACGAGGCCCTAGCCTGGGCCGCCGTGGACGCAACCTCCGTCGCCGTGACCGACGACGTGCTGCCCGCCCGGCGCGGCGCAGGACGGAGGCTGCGGTGACCGGGCTGGTCCAGGACCTGGCCGCGCGGGTCCGCCGGTCGGCTCCGCGGCTCGGCACCGTTCGGCTCGTCCTCGTCGACGGGCCGGCCGGCTCCGGCAAGACGACGCTGGCCGCCGGGCTCGCCGCGGCGTTGGGCGGCGCGCAGGTCGTGCACATGGACGACCTCTACGAGGGCTGGTCGGGGCTCGGTCCGGCGCTGTGGCCGCGGCTGCTGGCCCAGGTGGTCACCCCGCTCGCGGCGGGGCGGCCCGGGCGGTACCAGCGGTACGACTGGGTGGACGGAAGGTTCGCGGAGTGGCACGACGTCCCGGTCGCGCCGGCCCTGGTGATCGAGGGGGTCGGGTCGGCGGCCGCACCTGTCTCGTCGTACGCCGTGCTCCGGGTCTGGGTGGAGGCGCCACCCGACGAGCGGCTGCGCCGCGGCCTCGAGCGCGACGGCGAGGCCATGCGGGAGCAGTGGCTGGCCTGGCAGGACCGGGAGGCCGCGCACTTCGCCCGCGACCGGACGCGGTCCCGCGCCGACGTGGTGGTCGACGGCACGGCCTGAGCCGGAAGGCTCAGTTGCCGCGCAGCTTGGAGAGCGCCTCGTCGAGGATCGCCGCACCGTCGGCCGCGCTGCGGCGCTCCTTCACGTACGCGAGGTGGGTCTTGTAGGGCTCGGTGCGCGGCGCGGACGGCGGGTCGTCCTTGTCCTGTCCGGCCGGCAGGCCGCAGCGCGGACAGTCCCAGGTCTCGGGGGCCTGGACGGTGGTGTCCTCGGCGAAGCTGGGCTTCGTCTCATGGCCGTTGGCGCACCAGTAGGAGATGCGGAACCGCGGTGCGGCGTCGCCGCGCTCCGCCTCTCCCATCGGGCCGGCGCCGACACGGCTGCCTCGGATCGCGTTGCCACTGGCCACGGGGACTCTCCTGCTGGGTCTCGTGTTGTCGCCGGGCCGCTGGCGTGGCCCGGGCGGTCGATCAAGTGTAGGTCGGGAAGCCGCTTCAGGACTTGAGGAGCAGGCCGAGTCCGACGATCGAGGCGATCCACACGATGCCGATGCCGATCGTCATGCGGTCGAGGTTGCGCTCGACCACCGACGAGCCACCCAGCGACGACGACACACCGCCGCCGAACAGGTCGGACAGGCCGCCGCCCTTCCCCTTGTGGAGCAGGACGAGCACGATCATCAGCAGGCTGGTGATGACGAGCACGATCTCGAAGGCGATGGTCACCGGGGGCTCGACTTTCTCGGGCTGGCTGCGGGTGTGGTGCGTGTGCTGTGCACGTGTGCGGCACCAGGGTACGTCAGGAGGCGGCTTCCTCGGCCATCTGCTGGTGGTAGCGGCAGATTGCCACGAACTGGTCCGGGTCGATGCTCGCGCCGCCGACCAGGGCGCCGTCCACGTCGGGCTGGGCCATGATGCCTGCGACGTTCTCGGGCTTGACCGACCCGCCGTACAGGATCCGGACGCCGTCGGCGAGGTCGCCGGAGTAGAGCTCCGCCAGCCGCGTGCGCAGCGCGGCGCACATCTCCTGCGCGTCCTCCGGTGTCGCCACCTCGCCGGTGCCGATCGCCCAGACCGGCTCGTAGGCGATGACGGCCTGCTTGGCCTGGTCGGCCGGCACCCCGTCGAGGGCGCCCGCCAGCTGGCTCAGCGTGTGCTCGACGTGCCGCCCCTCGGCGCGCACCTCCTGCTTCTCGCCGACGCAGACGATCGGCGTGAGCTTGTGCTTGAAGGCCGCCTTCACCTTCGCGTTGACCGTGGCGTCGTCCTCGGCGTGGTACTCGCGGCGCTCGGAGTGACCCACCACGACGAAGGTGCACCCGAGCTTGGCCAGCATCGCCCCGGAGATCTCGCCGGTGTAGGCACCCGCGTCCTGCGCCGAGAGGTCCTGCGCACCGTAGGTGATGCGGTACTTGTCGCCGTCGACGAGGGTCTGCACCGAGCGGATGTCGGTGTAGGGCGGCAGCACCGCCACCTCGACCGCGTCGAAGTCCTTGTCGTTCAAGGAGAACGCGAGCTTCTGCACCAGCGCGATGGCCTCGAGGTGGTTGAGGTTCATCTTCCAGTTGCCCGCCATGAGCGGGGTGCGTGCCATGAGGTTCAGTCCTCCAGAGCCGAGAGTCCGGGCAGGGTCTTTCCTTCGAGCAGCTCGAGGCTGGCCCCGCCACCGGTGGAGATGTGGCCGAACGCCCCCTCGTCGAAGCCGAGCGCGCGCACGGCCGCAGCCGAGTCGCCGCCACCCACGACGGTGAGGCCCTCGACACCGGTGAGGGCCTGGGCCACTGCCCGGGTGCCGCCGGCGAAGGCGGGGATCTCGAAGACGCCCATCGGGCCGTTCCAGAACACCGTCCGGGCGTCGGCGATCTTGCCGGCGAACAGCTCGCCGCTGCGCGGCCCGATGTCGACCCCGATGCGGTCGGCGGGGATGTCGTCGGCGGCGACCACCTCGTGCTCGGCGCCGTCCTCGACCGCGGTGGCGGCCACCACGTCGACCGGCAGGACGATCTCCACGCCCTTCGCCTGCGCCTGCTCGAGGTAGGAGCGGACCGTGTCGACCTGGTCCTCCTCCAGCAGGCTCCTGCCGACCTCGTGCCCCTGGGCCTTGAGGAAGGTGAACACCATGCCGCCGCCGATCAGGAGACGGTCGACCGAGCCGATCAGGTTGTCGATGACCCCGAGCTTGTCCGAGACCTTCGACCCGCCGAGCACGACCACGTAGGGCCGCGCCGGGTCGCCGGTGAGCCTGCGGAGCACCTCGACCTCGGCCACCACGAGACCGCCGGCGGCGTGCGGCAGGCGGCGCGGCACGTCGTACACGCTGGCGTGCTTTCGGTGGACGGCGCCGAATCCGTCGCCCACGTAGAGGTCGGCGAGCCCGGCCAGCTGCTCGGCGAACGCGCCGCGCTCGGCGTCGTCCTTGCTCGTCTCGCCGGCGTTGAAGCGGAGGTTCTCCAGCAGCGCCACGTCGCCGTCGCCGAGCTCACCGACCGCGGCGCGGGCGCTCTCCCCCACCGTGTCGGTCGCGAACTCCACCGGCCGGTCGAGCACCTCGGCCAGCCGCTCGGCGACCGGGGCCAGGCTGTACGCCGGGTCGGGCTTGCCCTTCGGGCGGCCCAGGTGGGCGCAGACGACCACCCGGGCGCCGCGGTCGGCCAGCGTCGTGATGGTGGGGGCGCTGGCGCGGATGCGGCCGTCGTCGGTGATCCGGTGGCCGTCGAGCGGCACGTTGAGGTCCGAGCGGACGAGCACCCGCTTGCCCCGGACGTCGCCGAGGTCGTCGATCGTCTTCATGCTGGTCTCCCGTTACGACACCGGCGCTGTTGCCAAACCGGGCCTGCGCACCGGGCAGCGATCATGCACGTTCCGTCGGCCTGCCGCGAGGTGCGGCGACGGAACGTGCATGATCGCTGCGAGGAAGGGGGGTGGGGTGGGTGGCTAGAGGGAGCGGCCGACGAGGCCGACCAGGTCGACCAGCCGGCTGGAGTAGCCCCACTCGTTGTCGTACCAGCCGACGACCTTGACCTGGTCGCCGATCACCTTGGTGAGCCCGGCGTCGAAGATGCACGAGGCCGGGTCGGTGACGATGTCGCTGGAGACGATCGGGTCCTCGGTGTAGTGGATGTAGCCCTTGAAGGGGCCGTCCGCCGCGGCCTTGACGGCGGCGTTGACCTCCTCGACCGAGGTCTCCCTGCCGACGGTGACGGTGAGGTCGGTGGCCGAGCCGGTCGGCACGGGCACGCGCAGCGCGTAGCCGTCGAGCTTGCCCTTGAGCTGGGGCATGACCAGGCCGATCGCCTTCGCGGCGCCGGTCGAGGTCGGCACGATGTTGAGGGCGGCGGCGCGGGCCCGGCGGAGGTCCTTGTGCGGCCCGTCCTGGAGGTTCTGGTCGGCCGTGTAGGCGTGGATCGTCGTCATCAGCCCGCGCTGGATGTCGAACGCCTCGTGGATGACCTTCGCCATCGGGGCGAGGCAGTTCGTGGTGCAGGACGCGTTCGAGATGATGTGGTGCGAAGCCGGGTCGTAGTCGCCGTCGTTGACGCCGAGCACGACGGTGAAGTCCTCGTTCTTGGCCGGCGCGGAGATGATGACCTTCTTGGCGCCGCCGTCGATGTGCGCCTTCGCCTTCGTCGCGTCGGTGAAGCGCCCGGTCGACTCGAGCACCACGTCCGCCCCGAGCTCGCGCCACGGCAGCTTCGTCGGGTCCGTCTCGGCGAGCGCCCGGAAGCTGTGGCCGCCCACGATGATGTTCTCGTCGTCGTAGCCGACCTCCTGGGACAGGCGTCCCAGGATGCTGTCGTAGCGCAGCAGGTGCGCCAGGCTCTTGTTGTCGGTGAGGTCGTTGACGCCCACGATCTCGATGTCCGCTCCCTGGGCGAGAGCGGCGCGCACGAAGTTGCGGCCGATCCGGCCGAATCCGTTGATGCCAACCCGAACAGTCACGACACGCTCCTCTTCATACGCCCCCGCGCTCGTGGCGAGCGGCGCTCTCTGCGAAATCAAGGGCCAACTCGGACCCTATCCAACCTCGTTCGGGCGGGACAGCGGACGTTCGGCACGGGACCACCGTGCGGAAGGTCCTCCGGAGGACCTTCCGGGCGGCTCGTCAGGTTTCGAGCATGTCCGGCGTCAGGCCGGCGTCGGTGCCCGGTACGCCGAGGTCCGCCGCGCGCTTGTCGGCCATCGCGAGCAGCCGCCGGATGCGCCCGGCCACCGCGTCCTTGGTCATCGGCGGGTCGGCCAGGGCGCCGAGCTCCTCCAGGCTGGCCTGCTTGTGCGCGAGCCGGAGCTCGCCGGCCGCCCGCAGGTGGTCGGGGATGTCCTCGCCGAGCAGCTCGAGGGCGCGCTGCACCCGTGCGCCGGCCGCGACGGCTGCCCGCGCCGACCGGCGCATGTTGGCGTCGTCGAAGTTGGCCAGCCGGTTGGCGGTGGCCCGCACCTCGCGACGCATCCGCCGCTCCTCCCAGGCCAGCACGCTGTCGTGCGCGCCGAGCCGGGTGAGCAACGCCCCGATGGCGTCGCCGTCACGGACCACGACCCGGTCGATGCCCCGCACCTCGCGGGCCTTCGAGCCGATGCCGAGCCGGCGCGCGGCGCCGACCAGGGCGAGCGCCGCCTCCGGGCCCGGGCAGGTGATCTCCAGGGCCGAGGACCGTCCGGGCTCGGTCAGCGAGCCGTGGGCGAGGAAGGCGCCGCGCCAGGCCGCCTCGGCGTCGCAGACCGCCCCGGAGACGACCTGGGGCGGCAGCCCACGCACCGGGCGACCGCGGCCGTCGAGGAGCCCGGTCTGGCGCGCCAGCGCCTCGCCGTCCTTGGCCACCCGCACGAGGTAGCGGCTGCCCTTGCGCAGGCCGCCGGGCGCCACGACCGTCACGTCGGAGGCGTGGCCGTAGACCTCGGCGATGTCCTTGCGCAGTCGGCGGGCCGTCGCCCCGGTGTCGATCTCGGCCTCGACGACCACCCGGCCGCTGACGATGTGCAGACCGCCGGCGAAGCGCAGGATCGAGGACACCTCGGCCTTGCGGCAGCAAGGTCGCGTCACGGTGAGGTGAGCGAGCTCGTCCTTCACTGCTGCGGTCATGGCCATGGGGCTAGATCCTGCCACTAGAGGGACCGCCGCCCGAAGAGGATGTCGCGGTACGCCGAGGCGAGCAGCCCGGGGTCGTGCCGCGGGGAGCCGTCGGCCCGTCCCAGCGGGGCCAGCACCAGCCGCGCCCCGAGCCGCTCGGCCGCCTGCTCCAGAGCGACCACGTCCGGCACGGTCTTGGGGTCGGCGAGCACCACGTCCAGGGCGAGGCCCGGCGCGTGGCTCGCCAGCACCTCGAGGTGGGCCTCCGGGGAGAAGCCCTCGGTCTCCCCCGGCTGCGGTGCCAGGTTGAGGTTCACCAGCCGGCGGGCGGCGGTCCGGGTCAGCGCGCTCGCGAGGTCGGGCACGAGCAGGTGCGGGAGCACGCTGGTGAACCACGACCCGGGCCCGAGCACCACCCAGTCGGCGTCGAGCACCGCGCCGACGGCCTCCGGGCAGGCCGGCGGGTCCTCCGGGACCAGCGAGATGTGCACCACGCTGCCGGTCGTCGTCGCGACGGCGACCTGTCCCCGCACCCGGGACGGGTCGTCGCCGGGGGCGGACGGGTCACGCACGAGGGCCTCGATGTCGAGCGGCAGCACCGACATGGGCAGCACCCGCCCCTTGGCGCCGAGCAGCCGGGCGACCCAGTCGAGGCCCTGCACCGAGTCACCGAGCAGCTCCCACAGCGCGACGATGAGCAGGTTGCCCATCGAGTGCTCGTGCAGCCCACCCTCGCTGCGGAACCGATGCTGCACGACCCGGCTCCAGGTGCGGCCCCAGTCGTCGTCGTCGCAGAGCGCCGCCAGCGCCATCCGCAGGTCACCCGGCGGCAGCACCCCCAGCTCGCGACGCAGCCGGCCGCTGGACCCGCCGTCGTCCGCCACGGTGACGACCGCGGTGAGCTGGTCGGTGACCTGCCGCAGCGCCGACAGGGACGCGGCCAGCCCGTGGCCACCGCCGAGCGCGACGACGCGTGGCCCGTGCGGGCCGGTCACTCTCGCCCCAGGTCGCGGTGCACCACGGCCGTTTCGATGTCGTCGCCCTGCAGCCGCTGCGCCAGCTCCTCGGCGATGGCCACCGATCGGTGCTTCCCGCCGGTGCAGCCGACGGCGATGGTGGCGTAGCGCTTCCCCTCACGCTGGTAGCCGTCCGCGACGAGACGGACCAGGTCGGTGTAACGGTCGAGGAACTCGGCCGCGTCCGGCTGGCCCATCACGTAGTCGCGGACCGCCTCGTCCCGGCCGGTCTGCGGGCGCAGCTCCGGCACCCAGTGCGGGTTGGGCAGGAACCGGCAGTCGACCACGAGGTCCGCGTCGACCGGCAGGCCGTACTTGTAGCCGAAGGAGATGATCGTCGCGTGCAGTCCGGCGGCGGCCTGCTCCTCGAACGCCTTGAGCACCTTGGCGCTCAGCTCGTGGACGTTCAGGGCACTCGTGTCGATGACGATGTCGGCCTCGGCCCGCAGGTCGAGCAGCATCTCGCGCTCCCTCGCGATGCCGTCGACGAGCCGGCCGTCGCCCTGCAACGGGTGGGGTCGACGGACGGCCTCGTGCCGGCGGACGAGAACGTCGTCGCTCGCCTCGAGGAAGATGACCCGCGGGTCGCAGCCCGCCGTCGCCAGCTGGGCGATCGCCTCGGTGAGATCGGCGAAGAACTGGCCGCTGCGGACGTCGACGACCGCGGCGATACGCGGCACGTTGCCCTGCGCGCGGCCACCGAGCTCGGCGAGGGTCGGCAGCAGGCCAGGCGGCAGGTTGTCGACGACGAACCAGCCGAGGTCCTCGAGCACGTTGGCCGCCGTGCTGCGCCCGGCCCCGGACATGCCGGTGACGATGACGAGCTCGGGCAGGTGTCCCGTCGGGAAGCTCTGGGCCTCTGTCGTCACCGTGGTCCCTCCTGCGCCGGCGGGTCGCCGGCGCGCTCATGATCGTCCAGGATCTCACCCGTCGCCATGTTCACAGCAGGTGCCGCCGACTCGCGCCGCGCGAGGGCGGCCACGACCGCCTCGGCCGTCCGAGGTCCGATGCCGGGAACGGCGGCCACCTCCTCGGGGGTGGCCGCCGAGAGGCGTCGCAGCGACCCGAAGTGCTTCAACAGCGCCTTGCGGCGCGTCTCCCCCAGGCCCGGCACGCCGTCCAGGGCACTCGCGGTCATCGACTTGGACCGGCGTTTGCGGTGCAGCGCGATGGCGAAGCGGTGCGCCTCGTCGCGGACCCGCTGCAGCAGGTAGAGACCCTCGCTGGTGCGGGGCAGCACGACGGGGTAGGCCTCGCCGGGCAGCCACACCTCCTCGAGCCGCTTGGCCAGCCCGCACAGCGCGACGTCGTCGATGCCCAGGGCGTCGAGCGCACGCTGCGCCGCCGCGACCTGCGGCGCGCCGCCGTCGACGACGACGAGGTTCGGCGGGTAGGCGAACCGTCGCGCCCGGCCGGTGTCAGGGTCGATGCCGGCAGGCACGTCGCCCTCGACCAGGTCGAGGTCGGCCTCGCCGGTGGCCGAGCGGTCCTCGAGGTAGCGGCGGAACCGGCGGCTGATGACCTCGTGGATGGACGCCACGTCACCCTGGCCGGCCTGGCCTCTGATCACGAACCTGCGGTACTCGCTCTTGCGCGCCAGGCCGTCCTCGAAGACCACCATCGAGGCGACCACGTCGCTCTCCTGCAGGTGCGACACGTCGTAGCACTCGATGCGCAAGGGCGCCTCGTCGAGACCCAAAGCCTCCTGGATCTCCTGCAGCGCCTGGCTGCGCGCGGTG
>DASVBJ010000168.1:0-19840 GCA_036375895.1 Actinomycetes bacterium
CGCCGAGTCATGAAGGCCGGGCTCGAGGCCACGGGCTGGCGGGTGGACCACTCGGAGGCCGGGCTCTACCTGTGGGCGACCCGTGGCGACGACTGCTGGGCGTCGGTGCAGCAGCTGGCCGAGCTCGGGATCCTCGTCGCGCCGGGGTCGTTCTACGGACCGGCCGGCGCGCGGCACGTGCGGGTGGCGCTCACCGCCACTGACGAGCGGATCGCGACGGCGGCGGCGAGGCTCGCGGCCGCGTAGCCCTCCGGCCGACCCGCAAGATCGTCAGCGACCTTGTTGCGGCGACACGCCGGCGTGTCCCGACACAGGGTCGCTGGTGATCTTCACGGGCCGTTGCCTACCGGCCCCTGATCACATCGACGTGGACGTGGTCCTCGTGCAGCAGGATCGGGTTGTCGGTCGGCCCGTCAGGGTGCCGGTAGTCGCGCCAGCCGGCCGCCGACCGGCCGGCCGACCAGATGCGCCGGTCGAAGATGACCGTCGCCACCGCGAGCCTCTCGGCGTGGGCCACCGCCCACTGCGCCTCGGCCCAGCCGCGGCGCTGGTTGGCCGCGCTGATCGGCCGGAAGAACACGTCGATGGCCCGCCCCTCGTAGTGCGCCGAGCCGTCGGTGTGACCGCTCGTCACGCCGCGCGGGTCGAAGCCGCCGAGCGTCTGCTTGCCAAAGACCGCACGCAGCTCGCGGCGCACCGTGTCGGCGCGGGCCGTCAGGCCGAGCGGGCCGGGGGACTGCCGCGGCAGGCCGCGGGTCGCGCGGTGCAGGCCCACGGTGCAGGAGAGCGCGCCGCCGTCGTGGCCCAGCAGGGCGCGGGCGACGGCGAGGTCGGAAGGCGACGGCCTGGCCGCGTCGGGCAGCCCACGGTAGACCTCCCGCGCCGCGTCGGCGTCCAGTACGGGCGCGTCCCCGTCCCGACGCAGCGCCTGCGCGACCGCAGCCGCGACACCGTTGTCGGACGCCCCGATGCGTGCGCCGACACCGGCGACCGTCGTCGCCGTCATGGCCTGGTTGCGGGTCCACTCGTGGGTGGCCCCGCCGAGCTGCACCGTGCACTCCGGGCCGGTGGGCAGGCCGAGAGCGGTGCCGACGGCGGTCCTGGTCACGACGTACGCCGTGGTGGCGAGCAGGCCCGTGACCACCGTCAGGGTGACGGTGAGCCGCCCCCTCCGCGTCAGCCGCATCAGCCCCCCGATCCCCAGCCCTCAGTCGTTGGCGTGCAAGGCCTCGTTGAGCGCGCCCCACGTGCCTTCACGCGCGACGGCCTCGATCGCGCCGGTGACGCTGTTGCGCCAGAAGAGCACGTTGTCGACGCCGGAGAGCTCGCGGGCCTTGACCACGGTGCCGTCCTGCAGCGTCACCTTGGTGCCGGCCGTGACGTAGCAGCCGGCCTCGACCACGCAGTTGTCGCCGAGCGAGATGCCGACGCCGGCGTTGGCGCCGAGCAGGCAGTTCCTGCCGACCGAGATGACGGTCGTCCCGCCGCCCGAGAGGGTGCCCATGATCGAGGAGCCGCCGCCGACGTCCGAGCCGTCACCGACGACGACGCCGGCACTGATGCGGCCCTCGACCATCGAGGCGCCGAGCGTGCCGGCGTTGAAGTTCACGAAGCCCTCGTGCATCACGGTCGTGCCGTTCGCCAGATGGGCGCCGAGCCGGACCCGGTCCGCGTCGGCGATGCGCACCCCGGCGGGCAGCACGTAGTCGACCATTCGCGGGAACTTGTCCACGCCGTACACCGTCACCGGGCCGCGGCGCAGCAGCCGCAGCCGGGTGCGCTCGAAGTCGTCGACCGCGCAGGGCCCGTGGTTGGTCCACACCACGTTGGTGAGCTTGCCGAAGATGCCGTCGAGGTTGGCGCCGTGCGGCTGGATGATCCGGTGGGAGAGCAGGTGCAGCCGCAGGTAGGCGTCCGCTGCGTCCTCCGGCGGCGCGTCGAGGTCGATGACGGTCCGCACGACCTGGCGGCTCACGTCGCGGTCGGCGTCGTCGCCGGCGTGCTCGTCGAGTCCCTCCGGAGCCGGCCGGGCGGTGGGCTCGCCCAGCCCCGGCGCGGGGTACCAGACGTCGAGCACCTGCCCGGACTTGTGGAGGGTCTGCAGGCCGATGCCGTACGCCGTGCGCGGTGCCGTGTCGCTCATGCGGTCAAGCCTGCCAGAGCCCGGTAGCCTCGGCCGTCATGACCCTCGCTCGCTGGAAGGATCTGTGCTTCGACGCCGACGACGTCAGCCGCGCGGCGGACTTCTGGAGTCACGCGTTGGGCCTGCGGGTCGAGCACCAGGAGGGCGGCGACGCGGTCCTGCGCGGCGAGTCGCCCGCTCAGACCACGTGGGTCAACCGGGTGCCCGAGCCCAAGACGGTCAAGAACCGCGTGCACCTGGACCTCGTGCTGCCCTCTGTCGAGCCGCTGCTCGCTGCCGGCGCTACCGTGCTCCACGCGCCCGACAGCGGGTCACCCTGGCACGTGCTGGCCGATCCGGAGGGCAACGAGCTCTGCGTCTTCCGGCCCGCGCCGGACGAGCCGACCGCGCTGGTCGTGGACGCGGGCGACCCGGTCGCCCTGGCCGCGTGGTGGGCGGACGTGCTGGGAGCGCGGCCGGTCGCAGCCCCTGAGGGCACGCCCCGGTGGGTCGCGGGAGTGCCGGGCCTGCCGTTCGACGTGCTGAAGTTCGTCGCCGTGCCCGAGCCCAAGACGGTGAAGAACCGCTGGCACCTGGACGTCGTGTCCGACGACGTTGCCGGCCTGGTCGCGCGGGGCGCCCGGGTGCTGCGCGAGCCGGACGACGAGGTGCGCTGGCACGTGCTGGCCGACCCGGAGGGCAACGAGTTCTGCGCGTTCGCCCCGTAGGGTCTGGCGTCATGGCCATCGAGAAGACCCTGGACCTGGCTGCCGACGCGGCCGAGCTGACGCGGGCGCTGTGCGACATCGAGTCGGTGAGTGGTGACGAGACCGTGCTGGCCGACGCGATCGAGACGGCCCTGAAGGAGGTCCCGCACCTGACCGTCGACCGCGACGGTGACAGCGTGGTGGCGCGGACCTCGCTCGGCCGACCCGAGCGGGTCGTGGTCGCCGGGCACATCGACACCGTCCCGATCGCGGACAACCTGCCGTGCAAGGTCGAGGGTGGCCGACTGCTCGGTTGCGGCACGAGCGACATGAAGAGCGGCGTCGCGGTGGCGCTGCGGCTGGCGGCCTCGCTGCCCGAGCCGAACCGCGACGTGACGTGGGTGTTCTACGACTGCGAGGAGGTCGAGGCGGTGCGCAACGGCCTCGGCCGGGTGGCGCGCAACCACCCCGACTGGCTGGCCGGCGACTTCGCGGTGCTGATGGAGCCGTCCGGCGCGACGGTCGAGGGCGGCTGCCAGGGGTCGCTGCGGGTCGACGTCACGGCCCGGGGCCGCCGCGCCCACGCTGCGCGGCCCTGGATGGGGGACAACGCCATCCACGCGGCCGGGGCGGTGCTGGACCGGCTGCGCGCCTACGAGCAGTCCGAGGTTGAGATCGACGGGCTGGTCTACCGCGAGGGCCTCAACGCGGTCGGCATCCGCGGTGGCGTCGCCGGCAACGTGATCCCGGACGAGTGCACGGTCACGGTGGCCTACCGGTTCGCGCCGAACAAGACCGAGGACGAGGCCCTCGAGCTGGTGCGCACCCTCTTCGACGGCTTCGAGGTGACCGTGACCGACTCCTCGCCCGGCGCGCTGCCAGGGCTGTCGCACCCGGCGGCGGCCGCGTTCGTCGAGGCGATCGGCAAGGACCCGGAGCCGAAGTACGGCTGGACCGACGTGGCGCGGTTCGCGGCGATCGGCGTACCGGCGGTGAACTACGGGCCCGGCGACCCGAACGTCGCGCACAAGCGCGAGGAGTACGTCGAGATCGCGCTGATCCACGAGTGCGAGGACCGGCTGCGGGCCTGGCTCACCGCCTGACGTGGACGGGCCCCGACCGTGGCGCGTGCCGCGGTCGGGGCCCGTTGATCGCGCCGGTATGGGTCAGGCGGCCAGTGCCTCCCGGCCGGCCTTGAGCTGCTGGGCCACGCCGATGGCCCGGCGGACCATGTGGTCGATCGCGGTCAGCTCGACGTCGCCCACCGGCTGGTCGCCCTGGCCGCTCACGTGGGAGACGCCGTACGGGTTGCCGTCGACGAACTTGGACGGGTCGGTGTAGCCCGGCGGCACGATGATCCCGCCGAAGTGGTAGATCGTGTTGTACAGCGCGAGCAGGGTCGTCTCCTGGCCGCCGTGCGCGGTCGCGGTCGAGGTGAACCCGGCGTACACCTTGTCGGCCAGCTCGCCGCGCTGCCAGTTCGGCCCGAGACCGTCGATGAACTGCTTGAGCTGAGCGGCGATGTTGCCGTAGCGCGTGGGGGTGCCGAAGAGCACGACGTCGGCCTCGACGACGTCGGCCGGCGTGGCCTGGGGGATGTGCTGGGTGTCGGCGACGTTCTTCAGCCACGCGTCGTTGCTGCGGATGGCCTCCTCGGGAGCGAGCTCAGGTGCTCGGCGTACCCGCACCTCGGCGCCCGCCTTCTCGGCCGTGTCCGCGGCCGCGTCGGCCAGCGCGTGCACGTTGCCGGTGGAGCTGTAGTAGATGATCGAGACCTTCACCGGAGTGGTCACGGGTCTCCTCACTGATCGGTTGCGGCGGTCTTCTCGTACCCCTGGCGCCTACCCGATGGTTGCGCAGGCAAACAATCGTGCCGGCTTCCGCGGCGGGATAGCCTCGTGGGCATGGTCAGCGAGAGCAGCCCGGAGCCGGCCGCGCGCCGCGAGCGCATGGCGGAGGACCTGGAGGATGCCCAGGAGCGCGCCGCGGACGAGACCGCCGAGGAGACGTCGACGGACGACGGCCTGCCCGACGCCGCGGGTGACGGCCTGCGCCAGGCCGTGCGCCGGCGGGGGCCGGTCGTGGTCCGGAACCAGCGGGCGCAGGCGCTGGGCAGCACGTACGACCAGCGGCTGCTGGACACCGTGCAGCCCCAGGCGACCTGGCTGCACCAGGACCCGTGGCGGGTCATGCGGATCCAGTCCGAGTTCGTGGAGAGCTTCGGCGCACTGGCCGAGCTTGCGCCCGGCGTGAGCGTCTTCGGCTCGGCCCGCGCGCGCCCCGACAACCCGGACTACGCCGCTGCGCTCCGCTTGGGCGCGGCGCTGTCCGAGGCCGGCTTCCCCGTCATCACCGGCGGCGGGCCGGGGATCATGGAGGCGGCCAACCGCGGCTGCTCCGAGAGCGGCGGCACGTCGGTTGGGCTGGGCATCGAGCTGCCGCACGAGCAGCAGCTGAACGAGTGGGTCGACCTGGGCATCAACTTCCGGTACTTCTTCGCCCGCAAGGTGTGCTTCCTCAAGTACTCCATCGGCTTCGTGGTCTTCCCAGGCGGCTTCGGCACGATGGACGAGCTGTTCGAGTCGCTGACACTCGTCCAGACCAAGAAGGTCACGTCCTTCCCGGTCATCCTGTTCGGCAACGGCTACTGGGCCGGCCTGCTCGAGTGGCTGCGGACCTCCATGGAGGGCAGCGGGAAGATCGGGGAGGCCGACCTCGACCTGATCCGGGTCTCCGACGACGTCGACGAGGTCGTCGAGTGGATCAAGGCGTCCGAGCGGTCCCGGCGGGCGCGGGCCACGAGCCCGGGCACCCAGTCCCTGCAGATGCCCTGACCCCCGCCCCCACCGCCTTTTCTGGCAGCGCTCTTAACCCTGGCAGCGATCATGCACGTTCCGTCGCGACGGAACGTGCATGATCGCTGCAAGGGGTGGGGTGCGATGCGAGAAGTGGGTGCGGGGGTCAGGGGTCAGGCGAGGGCGCGGCGGGACACGGCCGGCGGGTGGGTGCCGCGGATCGCCCCGACCGTGTCGAGCACCTTGCGCGTCTCGGCGACCTGGTGCGCGCGGAAGACCCGGGCGCCCTGCCACGCACAGAGCGCGGTCGCGGCGAGCGTCGCCTCCAGCCGGTGGTCCTTGTCGGCGTCGAGCACCTCGCCGAGGAACTTCTTGTTGGAGACCGCGACGAGCACCGGCCAGCCCGCGGCGACGAGCTCGCCGAGCCGGCGGGTGATCTCGAGCGAGTGGTAGGTGTTCTTGCCGAAGTCGTGCGCCGGGTCGACGAGGATGCCGTCGGGGCGTACGCCGAGCGAGGCGGCCCGGTCGGCCAGCGCGGTCACCCCCGAGACCACGTCGGCGACCACGTCGTCGTAGGCCACCCGGTGCGGGTCGGTGCGCGGGGGGAGGCCGCCCGCGTGGCTGCAGACCAGCCCGGCGCCGTACTCGGCGGCCACCTCCGCCAGCCCCGGGTCGGCGCCGCCCCAGGCGTCGTTGAGCAGGTCGGCCCCCGCCTCGCAGACCGCGCGGCCGGTCTCCGCGCGCCAGGTGTCCACGCTGATCACCAGGTCCGGGTGGCGGTCGCGGACGGCGGAGACGAAGCCCGCCGTACGCCGGATCTCCTCCGCCGCGTCGACCGGCTCGCCGGGCCCGGCCTTCACCCCGCCGAAGTCCACGATCGCGGCGCCCTCGTCGACCGCCCGATCGACCGCGTCGAACGCGGCGGCGTCGTCGACGAAGGCGCCCTGGTCGAAGAACGAGTCGGGCGTCCGGTTGACGATGGCCATGATCACCAGCTCGTCGTCAGCGAACTCCCGGCGGCCGAGTCTCAGCGTCACGCGATGCTCCTGTCTGCCGGTGCGACCCCAGCGTGGCACGATCTCCCTCGTGTCGATCCTGCTGCTTCTCGTCGTGCTGGCCGTCATGGGGGTCATCGCGGTCGCCGCGACCGGCCGCGGCGGGGCGCTGCCCGAGGCCGAGCCGGACCGGTCGCCGCGCGGTGAGCTGGCTCCAGGCCCGGTACGCCGGGGGGACGTCGACGGGCTGCGCTTCTCGCTGGCCTTCCGCGGCTACCGCCCGAGCGAGGTCGACGACGTGCTCGACCGCCTGGCCGAGGAGCTGGCGGCGCGGGACGAGCGGATCGCCGAGCTGGAGCACGGCCCGGCCGGCGGCGTCGCCGAGCGGCCGCGCGACGGCGACGCGCCGGCCGAGGGCCGCGAGCGGCCGGACCGTGGCTGAGCTCGTCGTCGAAGTCGACGTCGCCGGGCCGCAGCAGCGGGTCTGGGACGTCCTCACCGACTGGGACGTGCACGACCGGTGGATGCTGCTGACCCACGCGCGCGGAGGGGCCGGCGTGGGTGAGCCGGTCGAGGCCTTCACCGGCGTGGGGCGCGTCGGGTTCCTCGACACGATGGAGATCGTCGTGTGGGAGCCGCCGGAGCGGGCGGTGGTCCGGCACACCGGCCGGGTGGTGCGCGGCTCCGGCGCGTTCGAGGTGCGGGCGCTCGGCGCGGACCGCTCGCGGGTCGTGTGGTCGGAGTGGGTCGAGCTGCCGCTGGGCCTGCTCGGGCGGCTCGGCTGGCCGCTCGTGCGGCCGTTGCTGCGCGCCGGGGTGGCGTTCTCGCTGCGGCGACTGGCGCGCTACGTGGAGGCCGGCGCATGAGCGGGGTCGTCACCGGCGCGGACGGGCTGGCCCGCTGCCCGTGGGGGCTCAGCACCCCCGACTACACCGCCTACCACGACGGCGAGTGGGGCCGGCCGGTGCGCGGTGACGCCGCGCTGTTCGAGCGGCTGTGCCTGGAGGCGTTCCAGTCCGGCCTGTCCTGGATCACGATCCTGCGCAAGCGGGACGGCTTCCGGGCGGCGTTCGCGGGCTTCGACCCGGTGCGCGTCGCCGACTTCGGCGACCGCGACGTCGAACGGCTGCTCGGCGACGCGTCCATCGTCCGCAACCGGGCCAAGATCGAGGCCGCGGTCGCCAACGCCCGGGCGGTGCTGGCCCTCGACGGGTCGTTCGACGCGCTGCTCTGGTCGTTCGCCCCCGACGGTCCGCGACCCGCCCCGCGGTCCCCGGCCGAGGTCCCGGCGGTGACGCCGGAGTCGACGGCCATGGCGAAGGCGCTGAAGCGGCACGGGTTCCGCTTCGTCGGGCCCACCACGGCGTACGCCCTCATGCAGGCCACCGGCATGGTCGACGACCACCTGGCCGGCTGTGCGTTCCGCCGCCCCACCTGACGGGCTCCTCGCTCACCCGGCCTCGGGCGACGCAGCAGCAGCCGCGCCCGGAGCGAGGCCTCGCGGGAGGAGCGCCGCGGCCGCGAGCCCGACCAGCCCGATGGCCGCAAGGGTGATCATCGCCGCGGCGTACGCGCTGTCGGTGAGGCCGGCGACGAGGATGGTGCCCGCGATGGCGGTCCCGAGCGAGGACCCCAGGTTCGACACGCTGCGCGACAGGCCGGAGATCTCGCCCTGCTGTGCCTCGCTGAAGCTCGACTGGACGATGTTCACCGATGGGGTCAGCATCCCGCCGATGCCGAACCCGATGATGAAGAGGCCCGGCGCGAACGCCCACGGGTTGGGGGAGCCCTTGACCATTGCGAGCAGGAGGCCGATGCCGACGATGGTGATGGCGAAGCCCCACATGATGAGGGTCCGCTGGGCGCGCCGCTTCGCGAACCGCTCCGCAAGCAGCGACGACAGCAGGATGCCGATCGTGGCCGCCGTGAAGATCACGCCCGTCTCGATCGCGCTGTAGCCGCGGACGACCTGGAGGAACGCCGCCACCACGAACGACGCGCCCAGGAGCATCAGCCACTGGATGTTCTGCGTGACGAGTCCCAGGTTCGAGGTCCGGTTGCGGAACAGGCTCGTCGACAGCAGCGGCTCCTCGCCCGCCCGCTCCTTTGCCCGTATGGACAGGAAGAACAACGTCAGCACGAGGGCGCCGGCAGCGAGCAGGCCGACCATCAGCCAGACGTTGTCATCGGTCGCCAGGATGCCCGTCACGACGAGGACGAGACCCACGGCCGAGAGGACCGCTCCGCGGGTGTCGAACCGCCGAGACGGATCTGCCGGCAGCGGGTCGTCGACCCGGCGGCTGAGCAGCACGATCAAGGCGATGATCAGCGCCTGGAAGACGAAGGCCGCCCGCCAGCTGATCGCACTCGTGATGAGGCCGCCGATCAGCGGACCTGCCGCGGCCCCCAGACCCGCCGCCCCGTTGATCGCGCCGAACGCGCGTGCCCGCGATGTGACCTCGGTGAACAGCATGGTCGTGAGGATGTAGACGGGCGGGATCAGCAGCGCCGTGCCGACGCCCTCGAGGATCGAGTTGCCCAGGATGAGCACACCCAGGCCGGGAGAGATGGCGCTGAGCAGCGCGCCGATCCCGTACACGACGAGGCCGACGATGAAGCACCGCTTCCGGCCGTAACGGTCGGTCAGCTTCCCGCCCGGGATCATCAGCGCCGCCATGACGAGCAGGAAGATCGTGATCGCGGTCTGCACACCCTGCACGGTCGTGTCCAGGTCCTCGCTGATGTCGTTGATCATCACGTTCATGTTCGAGCCGGCGAAGCTGCAGATGAACTGTGCGAGGGCGAGAGGGAGGAGCACCCTGCGCAAGCCGCTCGACGGCCGCCTGGCCACATCAGGTTCGGTCACTTGGCACCCGCTTCCGGTCGGAGCCTCGTCCGTCCCCACCAGGGGGTCGGACTCCGATCATGATCGCCGACCGAGCCCTCGGACACCACCCTCCGCGCATGATGCGGGCAGCCCGCGAGAGCTGAATCCTGTGCCCCGCCCGCGAGGTGGGTGGCTGCCGCGCTCAGCGGCCGTGGAAGGTCGGCTGCTCCTTGGCGAGGAACGACGACACCGCGGCGCGATGGTCCTCGGTCGAGCCGGTGAGCTCCATCATCTGCCGCTCGAAGTCCACCGACTCCTCGAGGCTGTGGCCGGACGAGAAGGCGAGCGACCGGCGGATCGCGCCGTAGGCGACGGTGGGGCCGGCCGCGAGACGTACGGCGAGGGAGCGGGCCGTGTCGGCCAACGCGTCCGCCGCGACCACCTCGGTGGCGAGACCCAGCTCGAGCGCTTTCGCCGCCGGGACCGTTGTCGGCTGCAGCAGCAGCTCCTTGGCCTTCGCCATGCCGACCAGCCGCTGCAGCGACCACGACGAGCCCGAGTCCGCGGCCAGCCCGATGGCGGCGAACGCCATGTTGAAGCCGGCCGTGTCGGCCACGATGCG
Organism: Actinomycetes bacterium; assembly: GCA_036375895.1. Classification (GTDB taxonomy): domain Bacteria; phylum Actinomycetota; class Actinomycetes; order JACCUZ01; family JACCUZ01; genus DASVBJ01. Next base: position 10,069 of record DASVBJ010000168.1, read on the forward strand.
GAAGTCGCAGGCGAAGGCGAAAGCAGCGCCCGCGCCGGCGGCCACGCCGTTCACCGCGGCGACCACCGGCTTCGGCATGGTCGCGATCGTCGTCGCGATCGGGTTGTAGTGCTCGGGCACCGTGCGCCAGACGGCCTCGAGGTCGCCGGTGAGGTTGCGGGCATGCTCGGCGAGGTCCTGGCCCACGCAGAACGCCCGGCCGCTGCCGGTGAGCACCACGGCCCGTACGGCGGGGTCCTCGGCGGCCGACGTCAGGGCCTCCCGCAGAGCGGTCTTGAGCTCGGTGTCGAGCGCGTTCATCGCAGCGGGTCGGTTGAGCGTGACCGTCGCGACGCCGTCGGAGAGCTCGTAGAGGACGGTGTCGGACACGGAGGGCCTCCTCAGGCGCTGGTCAGGCAGTGGTCGACGAAACGGGACGCCGCCGGCAGCAGGCGCCGGCTCTCGGAGTCGAAGAAGCCGGCGGCCTTCTCGCCCGGCCAGTCGTCGGGCAGCAGCTCGTGCGGCAGGCCGGGGTCGCGGAAGAGGAACTTGCGCCACTCGTGCACCAGCCGGGACCGCGCGGCGAACGCCTGCTCGTCGCTCGCCGAGGCGGCCGCCTCCGCCGCGATGGCCTGCGCGTCGTCGAGCCAGCGGGCGTAGGAGCGGGCCAGGCCCTCGAGGTCCCAGGCCCGGCGTACCAGCCCCAGCGTGTCGCCGTCGTGGCGGGCGGTGAAGCGCTCGGCCCGGACGGCCTCCGCCTCGAGCAGCGCGTCGACCTCCTCGGAGGGGCGGGGTCCGATCCAGGTGGTGCCGTCGAGCTGGGCGTAGCCGAGGAAGCCGAGGCCGGCGCGCAGCCGGTCGCGCCGGCTGCGCTCCGCAGCGGGGGTCGTGACCACCAGGCGCCAGCTGCCGTCCCAGGCGGCGTCCTGGGTGCGGTAGATGCGGGCGGCGGCGTCGTCGAGGCGACGGACCGCCCGCGGGGTGAGCGCGTACCCCGGGCCTTCAGCGAGCCGCACGGGCTCGAGCCAGCCCTGGCGCACCATCCGGGAGACGGCCGTGCGGACGGCCGGGGCGGCGATCCCGAGCGGGGCGAGCAGCCGCACGAGACCGGCGACCGGGGCCCGTCCCCCCCGGGAGCGCAGGTGGTCGCCGTAGAGGTCGAACAGCGCTGATCGGGCATTCACGAGCCGCAGTCTGCCGTGTTCCGGGGCCGCGCGTTTCGCTGGGCGGGGTCCAGGCGGGATAATGGCCTCCACCCGCACGCCGTGGCGACCCTCGGGGACCTGTTCTTCGCCTTGCCGCGGCGTGCCGTAACCGAAGGGAGCGAGCATGGCGGCCATGAAGCCGCGGACGGGCGACGGTCCGCTCGAGGTCACCAAGGAGGGGCGAGGCATCGTCATGCGGGTGCCCCTCGAGGGTGGCGGGCGACTCGTCGTCGAGCTGTCGGCCGACGAGGCCAACGCGCTCGGAGACGCGCTGAAGACCGCGGCCGGCTGAGTCCGGCCCGTTGAGCTGTTGACCGGCCCCGGACCGCACCCGCAAGGTGCCGGTCCGGGGCCGGTCCATCTGCCCGATCCCCGCCCGACGACCAAGGAGCCTGCGTGTCCCCGCTGCCCGGCGTGCACCTGACCACCGGGGCCCTTGCCTCGACCCCGGCCGACGTGCTGGCGACCGGCATCCGCCCGGGCGGCGACGGGCCGGTGCTCGCCGGTGACGCACACCAGCTCGAGGCGGCCTTCGGTCTCGACCTGCGCCGGGCCCTGCAGCGGGCGGAGGCGAAGGGCGAGGCGGGCGAGGTCGTCGAGGTCCCGGTCTCCGCTCCCGGCGAGGTCGGGCGGGTCCTGCTGGTGGGCCTCGGCGACGGGTCGCCGCTCGCCCTGCGGCGCGCGGGGGCGGCGCTGGGCCGCCGGGCCCGGGGCGACCGGTCCCTCGCCAGCGACGCGACCCACGACGTGGACCCGCTCGCTCTGCGGGCTCACCTCGAGGGTCTGCTGCTCGCGGGCTACCGCTTCTCCCGCAAGAGCTCGCCGAAGCCGGCCAAGGCGCTGGAGCGCGTGCAGCTGCTCGTCGGCAGCCCGCGGCGCCTGCAGGCAGCCGCCGACCTGGCCGCGGTCACCGCGCGCGCCACGCACCTGGCCCGCGACCTGGCCAACACCCCCTCCAACGAGAAGGACCCGGCCTGGCTGGCCGGCCAGGCACGTGACCTGGCCCGGCGCAGCGGCCTGCAGCTTCGGGTGCGGGACGAGCGCGAGCTGGCCGCAGAGGGGTTCAACGGCATCCTCGCGGTCGGCGCCGGCTCGGCCCGGCCGCCGCGGCTGATCGAGGTCCGCTACACCCCCGCCCGGGCCGCCCGGCGCGCCCCGCACGTGGTGCTCGTCGGCAAGGGGATCACCTTCGACTCGGGCGGCCTGTCACTCAAGCCCCGCGAGGCGATGGTGCCGATGAAGACGGACATGGCCGCCGGGGGCGCCGTGCTCGCGGTCATGTCGGTGCTGCGCGACGCCGACGTCCGGGTGCCGGTGACCGCGCTGGTCGCCGCGGCCGAGAACATGCCCGGCGCCTCGGCCCAGCGGCCCGGAGACGTCATCCGGCACTACGGCGGCCGCACCGTCGAGGTCTTCAACACCGACGCCGAGGGCCGGCTGGTCCTGGCCGATGCGCTCGCCTACGCCGACGCCGAGCTCGCGCCCGACGTGCTGGTGGACGTCGCGACCCTCACCGGGGCCGCCTCGCTCGGCCTGGGACGCCGGCACGGCGCTCTCTTCACCGCCGACGACGACCTGGCCGCCGGGCTGCTGGCCGCCGGCGAGGCGAGTGGTGACCGGCTGTGGCGGATGCCCCTGGTCGAGGACTACCGGGCCGCCCTCGACTCGCAGGTCGCCGACCTCGCCAACATCTCCCGCGACCCCCACATCCAGGGCGGTTCGATCACGGCGGCGCTCTTCCTGCGCGAGTTCGTCGGCACGCGACGCTGGGCGCACCTCGACATCGCGGGGCCGGCACGGTCGGAGCGGGAGGAGCACGAGGTCACCAAGGGCGGCACCGGCTTCGGCGCCCGGGTGCTGCTCCGGTGGCTCGAGGACCTGCGGTAGCGCGGCCTCAGTCCGGGCGCTTGACGGCGCAGAGCAGGCCGTCGCCGGAGGGGAGCATGGCGGCCACGAAGCGCTCGTCGTCGCGCACGTCCCGGCCGAGCTCGCGGATCGCCGTCGTCGTCTCGTCGCGCTGGGCGGGGTCGGCGACCCGGTCGTGCCAGAGGGCGTTGTCGAAGACCAGGACCCCGCCCGGGCGCAGGAGGCGGACCGCCTGCTCGAGGTACCCGGCGTACTCGTGCTTGTCGGCGTCGCAGAACACCAGGTCGTAGGCCCCGTCGGTGAGCCGGGGCAGGACGTCGAGCGCCCGCCCGGAGATCAGCCGGACCCGGTTGGACGGGATGCCGGCCTCGGAGAACGTCTCCCGGGCAGCGCGGTGGTGCTCGGGCTCCACGTCGATCGTGGTGAGCACGCCGTCGGGGCGCATCCCGCGCAGCAGCCACACCGAGCCGACGCCGGCACCGGTGCCGACCTCCACGACCGCCCTGGCGCCCATCGAGGCCGCCAGCAGGCGCAGCGCGGCGCCCGCCCCCGGCAGCACCGGGACGCAGCCGAGCTCGTCGGCCCGGACGCGTGCCGCGGCCAGCACGTCGTCCTCGGCGATGAACTCCTCGGCGTAGGACCAGCTGGTCTGCCGGTTCGCGCTGATGGCTGCCTCCTTGGTGCCTCGGGCTGGGTGCCTCGGGCCTGCGGGGGCGAGCCTAGTGGTACGCCGTGCGGCCGGGGTCCTGCCCGGGCGCAGGAACCCGGGACCCGGGCTGATCGTTACGTCGGGGAACACCAGTCCCGTCACCCCGGTTGGGCATGGAGCAGGAGCAGCGGCACGATGAGTGCGACCATGGTTCTGGACCGGGGAGGACGTTTCGTGACAGAACGCACCCCCGGTGGCGCGGGGGAGGACTGGACCCCTCCTAGCTGGGACGACGTGGTCCGCACCCACTCGGCGCGCGTCTACCGCCTCGCCTACCGGCTGACCGGCAACCGGCACGACGCCGAGGACCTCACCCAGGACGTGTTCGTGCGGGTGTTCCGCTCGCTGTCGAGCTACACCCCCGGCACATTCGAGGGGTGGCTGCACCGCATCACGACCAACCTCTTCCTCGACCAGGTGCGCCGCAAGCAGCGCATCCGGTTCGACGCCCTGGCCGAGGACGCCGGTGACCGGCTCGCCGGGCGCGAGCCCACCCCGGCCCAGGTCTACGACGACCAGCACTTCGACGCCGACGTCCAGCGGGCGCTGGACGAGCTGGCCCCGGACTTCCGGGCCGCCGTCGTGCTGTGCGACATCGAGGGGCTCTCCTACGAGGAGATCGCGGCAACCCTCGGCATCAAGCTCGGCACCGTGCGCAGCCGCATCCACCGCGGGCGGGCCCAGCTGCGCGCCGCGCTCGAGCACCGCGCCCCCCGGCCCACCGGCTCCGAGGTGGCCGGTGGCCGGACGCCGGCCGAGGACGAGGGACCGGACCGGGAGGTCGGGCCGTGACCCACCTCGGTGACCGCATCTCCGGCCTCGTCGACGGCGAGCTGAGCCACGAGGTCCGCGACCGCGCCCTGGCTCACGTCGCGCACTGTGCCGCCTGCCGGGCCGAGCTCGACGCCGAGCGCCTGGTCAAGGACCGGCTCTCCCGCGCGGCCGTCCCCCCGCCGTCCGCCGACCTCACGGACCGGCTCGTGGCCCTCGCGGGTCCGGGCGGGCCGGTGCCCCCGCGCGAGCGGTCGATGCCGCTCGCCCCGGTGGTGCCCACGCTGCCGCCGCCGGGGCGCGGGCCACGTGCCCGGCGCGCCGACGGCCGGCGACCGGCCGTGCGCGGCCGGGCCCGCCGGCTTCGCTACGCCACGGCCGGCGCGGTGTGCGTCGCCGGGCTGGTGCTCGGCACCGCCTTCGCGGCGGGCGGCACCCAGCCCGCGGCCGGCACGCCCGTGCTGCCACCGGCCGGACAGCTGTCCGTCGAGCACGCCGCCACCCACTCCGGCCTGCCGCTCAGCGACCCGGCGTTCGACGCGGTCACCGCCTCCTTCGGCGGGCTGACCTTCCCCGGGGCACCGGCGCGGTGAGCCGGCGAGTCCCCGCCCCCGCGGCGGGCCTCGTCGGCCCGCTCGTGCTCCTCGTCATTCTCGTCCTCCCGTCCTCGGCCGCGCCCACCGCCACGGGCGTCCCCCTCGCCGATCTGCCGGTGGCCGGCGCGACCACCCCGGCGGCCGACCCGACCGCGCTGGCGCTGCTCGAGCGGGCGTCGAGGGCGCCGGCGACCACGCCGTACAGCGGCGTCCAGTTCGTGTCGGCCTGGAGCTCGCACGGCGCGACCAGCGTCGTGGTGGAGGTCGTCCACCAGCCCGGTCACGGCACCACCGTGCGCAGCGACGGCACCGCCCAGACGCCCGCGGCCGACACCTTCCTGCCCGCCGGCAACGGCGAGCCGTCGCTGCTCGGAGCGGCCACCACACTGACGCTGCTGGCGGGCAACTACCGCGTGCAGGCCGTCGGTCGAACCACGGTGGCGGGGCGGCCGGCCGACCTGGTCGAGGCCCGTCGGAGCGGCTCGGGGGCCCTGGCCGCCCGCTTCTGGCTGGACCGGGCGACCGGCCTGGTGCTGCGCCGGGAGGTCTACGACGAGGACGGCCGGGCCACCCGGGCCAGCGCCTTCGTGCAGGTCGAGGTCGGGCGGGCCGCTGTGACGCCGCACCTGCCGCCGGCGCTGCCGGACGCCTGGGCCGACGCCGTCGCCTCCGCCGACCTGGCCGGCATGCGCGAGCGGGGTTGGCAGTGCCCGACCCAGCTGCCCGGCTCGCTCACGCTGGTCGACGCCCGGCGCGGCGGAGCCCCCGGTGCCCGGATCCTGCATCTCAGCTACTCCGACGGGCTCGCCGCCCTGTCGCTCTTCCAGCAGCGGGGTCGGCTCGACGAGGAGCGGCTGGAGGGCTACCGCCGCACCGAGGTCGGCGGAGCGCCGGTCTATGTGCGCGACGGAGTGCCGCAGCGGCTCGTGTGGTCGGCGCGGGGGACGGTGTTCACCGTCGTCGCCGACGCGCCACCCCGTACGGTGGAGGGGGTGGTGGGGGCGCTGCCGCACGAGCCGGCCGACGGCGGCGGGTGGCGGCGCCTCGGACGCGGGCTGGATCGGGTCGCGTCCTGGTTCAATCCGTTCGGCTGACGACGTGGTGCCGACTGGCCCCACGGTGCGAGGGAGCAAGCGACGATGAGCGAAGAGCACCGCCCGGGCGAGCAGGGGCCGGGCGGCGACACCCCCTGGTGGTCGCGGCCCAGTGGCGACACCTGGGACGCGCCCACCTACGCCGCCGCCCCACCGCCCGCGGCTGCCGACGAGCAGACCGCCCCGACCGAGAGCCCAACCCGGCCGTACGCCGGGCCGGCCGGGCCGGCCGGGCCGTACCCCGGGCCGGGCGGGCCGTACCCCGGGCCGGGCGGGCCGTACCCCGGGCCAGGCGGGCCGTACCCCGGGTCGGGCGGGCCGTACGCAGGACAACCCGGCCACCCCGGCTCTCCGTGGGACGCGCCGAGCGCCGACACGCTGGGCTCGCGCCGGAGTGAGTCGCGAGGGCCGGCCGTCGGTCTCCTCGTCGCGCTCGCCGCCGCGGTCGCCCTCGTAGCCGGCGGCGCCGGCGGCGCCGCCGGCTACCTGCTGGCGCAGCGCGGCGACGACACCGTGACGATCGACGGGGCCAACCTCGGCACCGCGCCCACCCGGTCCACGCAGCGGCCGTCCGACAGCATCGCCGGCGTCGCCGCGAAGGTGCTGCCAAGCGTGGTCCAGATCAAGGTCGTCACGTCGGAGGGGCCGGCCACCGGGTCCGGGTTCGTCCTCGACGAGAGCGGCCTGATCCTCACGAACAACCACGTGGTCGCGGGCGCCGGCGGGTCCGGGGTGACGGTGACCTTCACCGACGGCACGACCACCGACGCGCGGGTCGTCGGCACCTCCGCGAGCTACGACCTCGCCGTCCTCAAGGTGTCGGCCCGCAACCTGAAACCCCTCCCGCTCGGCAACTCCGACAGCGTCGTCGTGGGCGACCCGGTGATCGCCATCGGCTCGCCCCTGGGCCTGTCCGGCACCGTCACCAGCGGCATCGTCAGCGCGAAGGACCGTCCGGTCACCGCCGGGGAGAGCGGCGGCAGCTCCGACAGCGCGTACATCAACGCGATCCAGACCGACGCGGCGATCAACCCCGGCAACTCGGGGGGCCCGCTGGTCGACCTCGACGGCGAGGTCGTCGGCGTCAACTCGGCGATCGCGACGGTGGGCGGCGCTCTCGGCGGTCAGGGCGGCAACATCGGGGTGGGCTTCGCGATCCCGATCAACCAGGCCCGGCGTACGGCCGAGCAGCTCATCAAGACGGGCGAGGCGCAGTACCCGATCATCGGGGCGAGCCTCGACGGCACGTACGACGGGGACGGCGCCCGCATCGCCTCGACCGCCTCGCCGAACGGCACCCCGCCACTCGTGGCCGGCGGCCCCGCCGAGAAGGCCGGACTGAAGCCGGGTGACGTCATCGTGGCCATCGACGGCAAGCGCGTTGCCGACAGCAGCGAGCTGATCGTGGCCATCCGCTCGAAGAGCCCCGGTGACACGGTCCGGCTGACGGTGCGGCGGGACGGGGACCAGAAGACCCTGGAAGTCCGGCTCGGGTCCTCCAAGGGGTGAGCCTGCGGGCTAGCCTGGGGCCGGTGGCCCGCACGATCTGGCACAGGGGCACTCGGGAGCGGTCATGTTCGACATCGGAGGGACGGAGTTCCTCGCCCTGGGCGTGATCGCGCTGGTCGTGTTCGGCCCGGACAAGCTCCCCAAGTACGCCGCCGAGGCCGCGCGCTTCCTGCGCGACGTGCGCAAGCTGGCGAACTCGGCCCGGGAGGACGTACGTCGGGAGCTGGGCCCGGAGCTGCGCGACCTCGACCTCAGCGACCTGAACCCGCGCACCTTCGTCAAGCGGCACGTGCTCGACGAGCTCGACGACGACCCCCCGCGCCCCGTGCCGCGCCAGCAGTCCCCAGCGGGCGGGACGCCGTCGGCATCACCCGGGCCGGCGCCGTACGACCCCGACGCCACCTGAGCCCCGGCCGGCCGTCGCCGGACCGCGGCGAGGCGTCGTGCAGGCGGTCAGCGGCCCGCGGGGCTGAGCCCGAGCGAGCGCCCGGCGAGCCCGCGCGCCCGGTGGCCCAACCGGTCGGCGATGCCGGCCAGCTCGCGGGCGGCCGGGGCCGCAGCATCGTCGAGCACGAGGGGACGGCCCTGGTCGCCGCCCTCGCGCAGGCGCAGGTCGATCGGCACCTGGCCGAGCAGCGGCACCGGAGCGCCGACCGACCGGCTGAGTCCGTCGGCCACCGCCTGGCCGCCGCCGCTCCCGAACACCTCGACCCGCTCGTCGCAGTGCGGGCACGGCAGCCACGACATGTTCTCGATCACGCCGGCGATCTGCTGGTGGGTCTGCAGGGCGATCGTGCCGGCCCGCTCGGCCACCTCGGCGGCGGCCTGCTGCGGCGTCGTGACCACGAGCAGCTCGGCCGGCGGCACCAGCTGGGCGACCGAGATGGCGATGTCGCCGGTCCCGGGCGGCAGGTCCATGAGCAGCACGTCGAGGTCGCCCCAGTACACGTCGGCGAGGAACTGCTGCAGGGCGCGGTGCAGCATCGGCCCCCGCCACACCACGGGTGCGTTGTCGGCCACGAACATGCCGATGGAGATGACCTTCACGTCGTTCGCGACGGGCGGCATGATCATCTGCTCGACCTGGGTCGGGCGCCCCGTCACGCCGAGCATCCGTGGCACCGAGTGGCCGTAGATGTCGGCGTCGACGACACCGACCTTCAGACCCGAGCGGGCCATCGCCGCCGCCAGGTTGACGGTCACCGACGACTTGCCGACCCCGCCCTTGCCCGACGCCACGGCGTAGACGCGGGTGAGCGAGTCTGGCCGGGCGAACGGGATCTCCTTCTCGACCTGGCCGCCGCGCAGCCTGCCCTGCAGCGCCTGGCGCTGCTCGGTGCTCATGACGTCGAGCTCCACCTGGACGCCGGTCACGCCCTCGACGCGGCTCACCGCGGCGGTCACGTCCCGGGTGATCGTGTCGCGCATCGGGCAGCCCGCCACGGTGAGGTAGACCGTGACCCGGACGGTGCCGTCGCCGCCCACCTCGACCGACTTGACCATGCCGAGGTCCGTGATCGGCTTGCGGATCTCGGGGTCGTTGACGGTGGCCAGCGCGGCCTGGATCTGGTCCGGGGCGGGAGATGCGGGCATGCCTCGATGCTACGTGCCGGTCGCGGTCCGCGCGCCAGCAGGCGCTGCCGGCCGTACGATCTGCCACATGGGAGAGGCGGGACGGCTCACGCCCAGCCAGATGCTGGCCTGGCGGACGTTCCTGCGCGCCCACGCGGTCGTGGTGCGTCGCCTCGAGGCCGACCTGCTCGCCGAGCACGGGCTGCCCCTCGCGTCGTACGACGTGCTGGTCCAGCTGGTCGAGGCCCCCGAGCGCCGGCTGCGGATGACCGAGCTGGCCCAGCGGGTGCTGCTGTCGCGCAGCGGCCTCACCCGGCTGGTCGACCGGCTCGAGCGGGAGGGCCTGGTGCGCCGGGAGGCCTGCGAGAGCGACGCCCGTGGGCTGTTCGCCGTGCTCACCGACCAGGGCTACGAGCGGCTGCGCCGGGCGACCCCCACCCACCTGCGCGGTGTCGGCGACTACGCGGTCGG
>DASVBJ010000286.1:0-4028 GCA_036375895.1 Actinomycetes bacterium
TCGTTGCCCGCGGGCCCATCACGCTGACCGTCCCGGCGCGGTTCGTGCACACGGAACAGTTCGGGCTCGTCGGTCACCACTGGATCCGCCCGGTGGCCGGGGCGCTCCTGGGCGACCTGCTGACGCAATGCGCTTGCCTACGTCTCCTGTCCGTCAGTGGCGGACCCGTCCTCGACGGTAGATCGCTGCAGCACGTCGTCTCTCTCGGTGAATGTGGCGGCGAACCCCTGAACGATCGCGACCACGGGCTGGGCGAGGATCGCCCCGATCGGGCCGAACAGTGCTGCTCCGGCGAGTGTTGAGCCGAAGCCGACGGCGGGATGTATGTGCAGAGCTGTCGCGCTGAGTCGTGGTGCCAGCAGGTAGTTCTCGATCTGCTGGTAGATAACGATGAACCCGAGGACTATCAGGAAGGTCGTGAGGCCGTCTGGGATCGCGACCAAGAGCGGAAGCGTGGCCGCAAGGTAGGTCCCGACCGTCGGGATGAACTGCGAGATCAGCCCGACCCAGACGCCGAGAGCGACGGGGCTGGGGAGGCCGAGGGCCACGAAGGCGAGCGTGTGGGCGACCGACGAGCATGCGGCGAGGATGACCCGGTAGGCCAGGTACGCGCCGGCGCGCTGGACCGCGATCTCAGTCAGCACGTTCATCTTGTGGCGCCGGTCGACCGGCAGGAGGCCGTTCAGCCAATGTCGCAGGCGCGGACCGTCCTTGGCGAAGTAGTAGGTGAAGAGGATCAGCGACAGCAGCTGCACGAAGAGGCCGATTACCGATGCGCCGATGCCCACGACGTTCCCGGCGACCTCGCGGCCAAGTGAAGCGATAGGGCCTTCAGTGCTCGCGAGCTGGGCAACGACGTCGGTGTGCCGCAGGTCCGTGTTGAACTGCTCGTCGATCAGGCGGGAGGTCCGTGCCGTGAGATCGGGGACTTCGCCCACCAGCTCGTGAACCTGCTCGACCATGAGCCGGCCGAAGAGCCAGGCCAGGAGCGCACCGACCACGGCGGTGAGGGTCAGCATGAGCCCCGCAGCGCGGCCCCTGCGCCAGCCCCGCGCCGTCAGCCTGCTGACGGCTGGTTCCATGGCGAACGAGATGAAAAGGCTCACCAGGACCAGGATGAGCAGGCCACGCAACTGGTCGAGCACGTTGATCGACAGCCACACCCCGGCCACGACAAGGGTGGACAGGAGTACCGCCGAGGCTAGCCATCTCGGCGGCCGACGTGCGTCCCACAGGGACGCCCAGGCGGTGCCATCAGGGACGGGTGAGTTGCCAGGATCAGTCGTCATCGCGCCAGCATGCCGCAGGGTCAGCACTGCCTGGGTCGAGCTTGTTACGGCGGGATCCGGCGGGGTGTCGGACGCCTGCGTCAGGCCGACACCGGCGGCGCCCAGGGATCGGCACGGGATGCCGCATGGACGCCTGGCGCCTGTGCCTCGACAACTCGTGTATCTGGCGCTAGCCGGCGAAAACGGGCCATCCCGATTGTGACGTCGTACTTGTGGGCGACTTGCTCCACCGATGCTTGACTTCGGGCGGCGCTCAGGAGTAGCGGCCGCGGGAGAGTCTCTCCGAAGGCCCGAGGCCGGCCTCCGCGCTGACGAGTTGCAGGCCGTGCTGGAGCAGCACCTTTGCTCAGCTCCGGGTCTCGACCGCGGGCGCCGGGCAGCCGCTCGTCCTGATCAGGCGCTCGACTTCACGTCGTGCGCGGCGGTGGCCGTCTTCCTGCTGGGCCAGGCCGAGGAGTTTGGCGCAGTCATTGCAGAGTCCCTCGCGGAACCGCGAGGTTGACCGGTGTCGGCATTGATTCCTCGGTCTTGCTGAACCAGCTGCCTAGATCCGCCATCTTTGCGGCCAGGCTTGCCGATGGTCGCCCGGCATGGCCATGCTCAGGCTCGGGCTGAGGCTCGAGTGTGCCTACGATCACCCTATGGGAGACCGGGTCGGCAACCAGCACCAGACGGTCGAGGACGCTCTCGCTCGGAGTCTGGAAGATCGCCGAGGTGAAGGGTCCACCTGGGCGGAGGCGTTGCGCGAGCTGGCAGCGGTGGACCGGGCGGTGTATCAGGTCGTGGCGGACACCCCGACCCCCGTCCTGGACGGGCCCTTTCGCCGGCTCTCGAACGCCGCGAACTACTCGCGCTTGTGGTTGGGCATCGCTGCAGTGATCGCAGCGCTCGGCCGCAGTCGCGGCCGCCGCGCGGCGGCCGAAGGCGTGCTCTCGATCGGCGCGACGTCAGCCACCGTGAATCTCGGCATCAAACCCTTTGCCCGCCGGCGGCGGCCGGATCGCGCCAACCCCGCCCCATCCGAGGCTCGCTTTGTGCCGATGCCGGAGTCCACCTCCTTCCCGTCCGGACACGCCGCGTCCGCGTTCGCGTTCGCGTACGCCGTGGGTCGGCACCTGCCTGGGCTCGCGGTGCCGATCCGGTTGCTCGCCGGTGGGGTGGCCTACTCGAGAGTCCACACCGGTGTGCACTACCCGGGCGATGTCGCGTTGGGCTCCATCCTCGGCGCCGGAACGGCGGCCATGGTGGCCGCGGTGTGCGACCGGATGTTCCCACCGCAGCGGGAATGCGGGGTGCCCGGCCGACTACGGTGAGGTTTCGTCCCTCGAACGGACCGGCCCTGCGGTCCGCCGCGTGGCTGGCGGGAAGCGTGCCGATGGCGAGGCGCCCGGATGTCGGGAGGAGATCCGGACCCGCAGTGCCGCGGGGCGCACCGCGAACCGCAACGGTGCGCTCAGGTCGACGGCCTCGCCGTCGATACCCGCGTGCACGGGTGCGGTGGCTCTGACCTCGAGGGAACGCGTGCTCCAAGCTCGCCCTGGCGGGAACTCCCTGGCGTCTGGTGCGTCGAGAACGAGTACCCCCAACGTGCCGCTATCAAGTGCCGGGCGGCTGCCGAGTGGAGGGCGGTCCAGGGCATAGGGGTTGTTCGACACCAGCAGGATGGCGACCTGGGAATGCTCACGCCCAGCCTCGTCGACGAGGCGCACCTCGGGCGCCTGCCCACTGGGGCCCAGCACCCGCTGAGCGGTTTCCACCAGCGTGCGCACCTTGGCGTCGCGGTAGGCCGACTGGCGGACGGCCTCGCCGTAGATCCCGATGGAGACGTTGTTGAGAAACACCCGACCGTTCACTTCGGCCACGTCGATCCGGCGCTCCACCCCATCGATGAACGCGTCGAGTGCGCCGACCACGTCATGCCGGTCCACCCCGAGATCGAGCGCGAAGTGATTGCGCGTCCCGGCCGGGACGCAGATGAACGGCAGCCCCTGCGCCGCGGCGGCTGCCGCCACCACCGCAAGCGACCCGTCCCCACCGGCCATGCCCAGCGCATCCGCGCCGTCTGCCACGGCCCGACCGACCAGTGAAACCAGGCGCTGGCCCGGGTCCAGGATGACGGTCTCGACTCCGCGGGCACGCGCCCGCTCGGCGAGACGGGCGCGGGCAGCCTTGCCAGCACCAGACCTCGGGTTGACGAACAGCACCGGCCGTATCGGCGGGTCGGCTGGACGCCAGCCCAAGTCGCTCCGTTCGCCCGTGACCGGGCTCGTCGGGGCGGCAGGGCGAGTCAGGCGGCCGCCGTCAGCAACCGCCAACTGCGGGCTCCCAGGTTCGACTGACATTTCGATGCTCCTGTTCGCGGCGTTGTTGATCGAGACCCAGCGGTCCAACGCCTGGGTGCTGCCCGCCGATCCGGATGACCGGCCGGCAGCAGATCCGGGCGCATCGTCAATCACATGACACGATGCTGAGGGAGCCGGACAAGGATCCCCAACGAGACTCGACAGGGGGCTAGGTCGTGGGCGACATACTCACCCGGACGTTTCGTCACGGCACGCTTGCCGACGAGGGGTTCACACTCGGCAACGTGTCCGAGCAACTTGCAACACCTGACACAGTTGTGTGGATTGATCTCTGCGGACCGTCCAGGGAGCAGCTCCACGACCTTGCCATCGAATTCGGGCTGCACGATCTTGCGGTCGAGGATTCGCTCGGGCAGCGGCGAGCCAAGCTGGACCG
>DASVBJ010000291.1:0-9694 GCA_036375895.1 Actinomycetes bacterium
CGTCCCCGACCTCGAGGTCCAACGAGTCGACGGCGGGGCGATCGGACCCTGGATAGATCCGGGTCGCCTTGTCGAAGGTGACAGTGGCCATGGGGGATACATCCCTTCACCGGCAGGTACGTGCCGGACGATCCGAGTAAAGGTGCAGGAGAACGTTCCCACACGCGGGCCCGCCGAACCAGTGGCGCGGCCGCCCCGGCATCACGTCGCGTGCTCGGTCCGTCACCGGTGATGCAGGTCAGCGTCGAGCCGGGCGAAAGTTGTCATACCCGTAACGACATCATCTCGGGGGGTTTAACCGGACGTGCATTGGTGGCAAAGTTTCGCCGAGACTCTGGGAATATCCGGGGACTCATCCAGACATCTGGAGCGAAGGAGCAACATGAGGCCCGTGTTCACCAAGGGTGCTTTGGCCGTCTCGGTCGCCGCCCTCGTACTCACTGGTTGTGGTGGAGGTTCCGAGCCGGGCGGCGGAGGTGGCGGCGGCAAGGAGACCCGCGGGCCGATCACGTTCGCGACCGGCAAGGACACCAGCGGTCAGCTCCAGGGGATCCTGGACCTCTGGAACAAGGACCACCCCAACGAGAAGGTCAAGCTCCTCGAGCTCTCTGAGTCCGCCGACGAGCAGCGCAACGCGATGGTCCAGAACTTCCAGGCGAAGAGCTCGACGTACGACGTGGTCAACGCCGACGTCATCTGGACGGCCGAGTTCGCCGCGCGTGACTGGCTGGAGGAGCTCGGCGACGCCGCCCAGCCGAGCGGCATCATCCCGGCTGTCATGGAGACCGCGAAGTACAACAACAAGATCTACGCGGCGCCCTGGACGTCGGACGGCGGGATGCTCTACTACCGCTCCGACCTGGTGAAGACGCCGCCCAAGACCTGGGACGAGCTGAAGCAGGCGTGCACGAGCATCGCCAAGCCCAAGAACATGGACTGCTACGCCGGCCAGTTCGCGCAGTACGAGGGCCTCACGGTCAACGCCTCCGAGGCGATCAACTCGGCCGGCGGCGAGATCATGAAGAACAGCGGCAAGGACGTCGCTGTCGACAGCCCCGAGGCGCGCAAGGGCCTGCAGTTCCTCGTCGACGGGTTCAAGGAGGGCTGGATCCCGAAGGCTGCGATCACCTACAAGGAAGAGGAAGGCCGCCGTTCCTTCCAGCAGGGCAAGCTGCTCTTCCTGCGCAACTGGCCGTACGTCTACGGCCTGGCCAGCAAGCAGGGCCCGGACAGCAAGATCGTCGGCAAGTTCGCGGTCGCGCCGCTCCCGGGGCCGGACGGCCCGGGCGCCTCGACCCTGGGTGGCCACAACCTCGCGCTGTCGGCCTTCTCCAAGAACAAGGCGACGGCGCGCGACTGGATCAAGTTCATGCAGTCGGAGTCGACGCAGCGGGCGATCGCGCAGAAGATGTTCCTCGCCCCGGTGCTCGAGAGCCTCTACGACGACCCGGAGCTGGTGAAGGCGCTGCCTTACCTGCCGACCCTGAAGGAGAGCATCCTCAAGGCGAAGGTCCGTCCGGTGACCCCCAACTACAACCAGGTCACCGTGGCCATCGAGAAGCAGTCCTACGCCGCGCTGCAGGGCACCAAGAGCGTCGACCAGGCCATCAAGGACCTGGCCAGCGACCTGGAACAGGCGTCAAAGCGCAGCTAGCTCAGCCCGGAGAGCAGTGACAACTTCACCAAGCCAGGAGGCGGGCCGTGTCCTCAGAAGCCCCAGCTGTTGAGCGGACCCCGGAACAACGCCCGGCCGGCAAACGGCCGGCCAGGAGCCAAGGCGCCCGCAGTGAGGGCCGGCTCGCCTTCTGGCTGATCGTCCCGACGATGGTCACCCTGCTGCTCGTCGTCGGCTATCCCATCGTCAAGGCCGTCTACCGGTCGTTCTACAGCGACCCGATCGGCGGCTCCGGCGAGTTCATCGGCATCGACAACTACAAGGACGCGCTCACCGGCGCCGGCAGCGAGGAGCTGTGGGCGGCGTTCCGGGTGACGGTGTTCTTCACGGTGGTCACCGTCATCCTCGAGCTGGTCATCGGCTTCGCGATGGCGCTGATCATGAACCGCGCCTTCCGGGGCCGGGGGCTGGTCCGGACCAGCGTGCTGGTGCCCTGGGCCATCCCGACGGCCGTGACCGCCGTCCTGTGGAAGTGGACCTTCGACGCCAAGGGCATCGTCAACCACATCACCGGTAACGAGACCCTGTGGACCGGCTCCGAGTGGCCGGCCAAGTTCGCGATCATCTTCGCCGACACGTGGAAGACCGCCCCGTTCATCGCCCTGCTGATCCTCGCCGGCCTGCAGATCATCCCCGACGAGCTCTACGAGGCCGCCAAGGTCGACGGGGCGGGCGCCTGGAAACGGTTCACGACGATCACGCTGCCACTGGTCAAGCCGGCGCTGCTGGTCGCGGTGCTGTTCCGAATGCTCGACGTGTTGCGGATGTACGACCTCCCGGCGATCTTCACCAACGGCGCCAACAACACGACGACCCTGTCGATCCTCGTGGTGCGCGCCGCCATCGGTGACCTGCGTGCCGGCTACGGCTCGGCGCTGTCGACGCTCACCTTCCTCTTCATCTTCCTGTGCGCCTATCTCTTCGTGAAGCTGCTGGGCGCGAACGTCGTCGAGACCCAGCAGAAGGGGGTGCGGAGGTAATGGCCACCGCCACCGCGAGCCATGCCGAGCCGGCTGCCCACGTCCGGGCGGCCGCCCCCCGGCGCTTCAGCTGGGGCAACCTGTGGTTCTACCTCGGCATCGCGCTTATCGTCGTCTACTGCCTGGCGCCCTTCTACTGGATGCTCGTGTCCGCCCTGAAGGCACCGGATGCGATCTTCAACAACAACCTTCTGCCGACGGACATCTCGTTCGAGAGCTTCAAGGCCGTCTTCAGCTCGAAGAACAACTTCGGCTATGCGCTTCGCAACGGCGTCATCATCGCCACCACGGCCACCGTCATCGCGATGGTCATCGGTGTGTTCGCGGCCTACGCCCTGGCGCGGCTGCAATTCCGGTTCAAGTTCCTCGTGCTCGGCGCGATCCTCGCCACCGCGATGTTCCCGGGCGTCGCCATCGTCACGCCGCTGTTCCAGCTCTTCAGTGACTTCGGCTGGATCAACCAGTACCAGGCGATGATCATCCCGGACATCAGCTTCACCCTGCCGCTGGCGATCTGGATCCTCACCAGCTTCTTCGCCGAGATGCCCTGGGAGCTCGAACAGGCGGCCAAGATCGACGGGTGTACGCCGGGTCAGGCGTTCCGCCTCGTCATCCTGCCGCTGGCCGCTCCCGGTGTGTTCACGACGATGATCCTGGTCTTCATCAACGCCTGGAACGAGTACCTGATCGCCAGCGTGATGTCGCAGACGCTGGCCTCGGAGCCGCCGACGGTCGCGATCGCGAAGTTCACGGGTGAGTCGCAGTTCCAGCAGCCGTTCGGCACCCAGATGGCAGCGGGCGTCATCGTGACCATCCCGCTGGTCATCCTGGTGCTGCTGTTCCAGCGCCGGATCGTCGCCGGCCTGACCGCCGGCGGCGTCAAGGGCTGACACAGGTCGAGCGCCCGGCGGCTACCCCTTGGTGCCGCCGGCCGTGAGGCCG
Source organism: Actinomycetes bacterium (assembly GCA_036375895.1). Lineage (GTDB taxonomy): Bacteria > Actinomycetota > Actinomycetes > JACCUZ01 > JACCUZ01 > DASVBJ01. The sequence goes on from DASVBJ010000291.1 coordinate 3,598, forward strand.
CCGACGAGGTGCTTCTGGGCGAAGAAGAAGACCACGCCGGCTGGGAGGGTGACCAGCACCGCGGCGGCGGTCAGGTACTCCCACTGCGGGTTGAACCGCGGCACGAACTGCTGCAGGCCGTACCCGAGCGTGAACCTCCGGTCGGTCTGCATGAACGCCGTCGCGTAGGCGACCTCCGTCCACGCGGTCAGGAACGTGTAGAAGGCGGTGACCGCCAGACCCGGGCGGGCGAGCGGCAGGACGATGCGCCAGAAGACACCGATGGGCCCGAGCCCGTCGACGCGGCCGGCCTCGTCGAGCTCCATCGGGATGGTGTCGAAATAGCCGCGCATCATCCATGCGCAGAACGGCACGGCGACGGTGCAGTAGGCGATGACCAGCGAGAGCAGGTTGTTGATCAGGCCCAACCGGGACATGATCGTGTAGATCGGCACGATGAGCACCGCCACCGGGAACATCTGGGTGACGAGGAAGGTCCACATCAGCGCCCGCCGGCCGGGGAACCGGAAGCGCGACAGCGCGTACCCCGCCGTCGCGGACATGGAGACGCCGAGGACCATCGTCACCCCGGCCACGACGACGGTGTTGAGGAACCACCGCGGGAAGCTGGTCTCGAACAGCACGTGGTGGTAGTTCGCGAGCGTCGGGTCCTTGACGATGGTGAGCCTGCTCGAGCGCACCCAGGCGGCCGGCTTGAACGACGACAGCAGCAGCCAGACCACGGGGAAGAGCGCGACGAAGCTCGCCGACACCAGGGTGGCGTGCAGCGCGACCGAGCTCCTGCGGCTGCGCCGGGACCGGCCTCGGCGGTGCGGCGGGCGGACGTCAGGCGTCTCCCGGACGGTGGTCGCCTGCACGGCGGCTTCAGTCGACACGGGTCACCACACCTCGCCCTGCTTGCGGAGGAGTCGCTGGTAGGCCACGGCGAACAGCATGAGGATCGAGAGGATCAGCACGCCGTACGTCACGGCCAGCGAGTAGTTGCGGATGCCCTCGAAGGCGGCGCGGTAGGCGCCGGTCACGAGGATCTCGGTCTTGCCGGCGGGCTGGCCGCCGGTCACCAGGAAGATGATCGGGAACATGTTGAACGTCCAGATGGTGCCGAGCAGGACCACGGTCATCGAGACCGGACGCAGGCCGGGGAGCGTCACGTTCACGAACCGCTGCCAGGCTGAGGCACCGTCCATCTCCGCCGCCTCGTAGAGGTCCCGGGGGATCGCCTGGAGGCCGCCGAGGATGGCGACCATCATGAACGGCACGCCGAGCCAGATGTTGGTGGTGATCGCCGCGAACAGCGCCGTGCCCTGGTGGCCGAACCACTCGACGCGACCCAGACCCAGCTGGTCGAGCAGCGCGTTGAAGAGCCCGAACCGCTCGTCGTACAGGAATCGCCAGGCGAAGGCGCTCACGAACGCCGGCACGGCCCAGGGCACGATCAGCATGACCCGGTAGGCGGAGCGGCCGCGCAGCGGGCGGTTGAGCAGCAGGGCCAGGCCCAGCCCCAGCGTGTAGTGGAAGAAGACGCAGGCGAAGGTCCAGAGCAGCGTCACCCAGAGCCACTGCCAGAACGAGCCGACCTGTCCGGTGAGCACGTGCAGGTAGTTGTCGAGACCGACGTAGTGCCACCGGTCGGGGTTGGGCGTGCAGGTCTCGCCGCCGAGCAGCGTCTTGCGGCAGATCTCCGCGGCCTGGTTGCGCTCGTTGACATCGGTGAAGGACAGCCAGATGCCGCGGCCGAGTGGGTAGAGGACCAGTGTCCCCAGCACCACCACGACGGGCGTGACCATCGCCCAGGCGTACCAGTGCCGGTCCCAGGAGCGGCGGACCCGGCCGCGAGCCCTGTGCGGTGGTGGTGTGGGTGCTGCCTGTGCCGGCGCGGGTTCCACGGTCGCGGTCGCCATCACGCCTCCTGTCCTCGGGCCATCGGTGCGCGGATGCTGCGGGGGCTACTGGAACGGGGGGCCGGGCAGCGGTGCGCGCTGCCCGACCCCCCGGGTCATCGTCCGGCCGGGAGGCCGGGCCGGATCAGCTGTAGTCCTTGAGGACCTCGGACTTGTACTTGGACGCGACCGTCTTCAGGGCGGCGTCGACCGGCTGCCCCTGGACCAGCACCTTGGTGGCCATCTCGTCGAGCGGGCCGAACAGCTGGCCGCCCTCCGGGATCCACGGGCGCTCGACCGCGGCCTGCATGACCGGCTGGAACGAGGCGATGACCGCGTTGCTCTTCACGGCGTCCAGCTCGTAGGCCGACTTGCGGGGCGGCAGCAGGCCGAGCTTGTCGGCGAGGAACGCCTCGGACTCCGCCGAGCTCATGAAGTCGATGAACGCGATCGCGGCCTCCGCCTTGGCCTGCGGCATGCCGGACCAGATCACGTAGTCGTGGCCGCCGACGGGAGCACCGGCCTTGGCCGAGCCGGCCGGGACCGGGGCGACGCCGAGGTTCTCGATGCCGCCGAAGGTCGGGGCGGTGCGGATGCTGTTGACCTCCCACGGGCCATTGATGATCATGCCGACCTTCTGCTCCTTGAACAGGGTCATCATCGTGCCGTAGGAGTCCTGCGCCGAGGGCTTGGCGGCGGCGCCGCTCTTCACGAGGTCCTGCGCGATCTGGACGCCCTTGACGACGGCCGGGTCGGCGACGGTGACCTTCTTGGCCTGCGGGTCGATCAGGTCGCCACCCTCGCCGTAGATGAACGGCAGGACGAAGTAGCCGCCGGCGTTGATGTAGATGCCGTCCACACCGGCCTTGGACTTCAGCGCGGCGGCGGCAGTCTTGACCTCGTCCCAGGTGGTCGGCGGCGTCGAGATGCCGGCCTTCTCGAAGAGCTTCTTGTTGTACATGAGGGCGAGCGAGTCGGTGACCTGCGGGACGCCGTAGGTCTTGCCGTTGTACTTGGTCGAGCCGAGCGGCGCGTCGAGGAAGTCGGACTGGTTCTTGGTCAGGACGGTGCCGTCGAGCTCGTAGAGGTAGCCGAGCGAGGCGAACTCCGGCACCCAGGCGACCTCGGCGCGCAGGATGTCCGGGGCGCCGTTCTTCGCGGCCGCTGCGGTCTTGAACTTGTTCTGCGCGTCACCGAACGGCACCGACTGGTAGTCGATCTTCACGTTCGGGTACTTCGCGTTGAACTTGGTGATGAGCTCCTGGAAGGCCGGCCCCTCGTTCTTGGGGTCGGAGGTGTCCCACCAGGTCAGGCTCGCGGCGATCTTCGCCGGGTCCTTGGCGGTCGTGCCGGAGTCGGCCTTCTTGTCGGCGTCGCTCCCGCACGCGGTGGCCAGCAGGGCGAGGCCCGCGACCGCGGCCACCATGCCCTTCTTCATCCGCAGCATGCTGTTTGCTCCTCGGCGTCCGATGGGGAGCGATCGGCCCCCCATGTCGGCATGCAACGTAGCAAGTCCCTGCAAGTCTTGAAAACACTTGCAGCAATTTCTTGCAGCAACTGGGGTAGCCTGACCGACCATGACGGCCCGGTTGGCGGAGATCGCGGCGCAGGCGGGGGTCAGCGAGGCCACCGTGAGCCGGGTGCTGAACGGCAAGCCGGGGGTGGCCGGCGCTACCCGGCAGGCGGTCCTCACGGCGCTCGACGTCCTCGGCTACGAGCGGCCGTCGCGGCTGCGGATGCGCAGCGCCGGCCTGGTCGGGCTGATCGTTCCCGAGCTCGCCAACCCGATCTTCCCGGCCTTCGCCCAGGCGATCGAGACTGCTCTCGCGCAGAGCGGCTACACCCCGGTGCTCTGCACGCAGACCCCCGGCGGGGTCACCGAGGACGACTACACGCAGATGCTGCTCGAGCGGGACGTGTCGGGGATCATCTTCGTCTCCGGGCTGCACGCCGACACGACGGCGGACCTCGAGCGCTACAACCGGCTGCGCGAGCGGGGCCTGCCGATCGTGCTGGTCAACGGGTACGCCGAGGGCATCGACGCCCCGTTCATCTCCAACGACGACAGCGCGTCGATGGAGCTGGCCGTGTCCCACCTCGCCGCGCTCGGCCACCGGAGGGTGGGCCTGGCGGTCGGGCCGGAGCGGTTCGTGCCGGTGATCCGCAAGGTGGCGGGGTTCCGGCAGGCGGTGAAGACCCTGCTGGGCGTCGGCGACGCCGACGAGCTCGTGGCCTGCACGTTCTTCACGGTCGAAGGCGGGGCAGTCGCCGCCGACCGGCTGCTCGACCGGGGCTGCACCGGCATCGTGTGCGGCTCGGACATCATGGCGCTCGGTGCGATCCGGGCGGTGCGGGCACGCGGCCTGGACGTGCCGGCCGACGTGTCCGTGGTCGGCTACGACGACTCGCCGCTCGTGGCGTTCACCGACCCGCCGCTGACGACGGTGCGCCAGTCGGTGACGGCGATGAGCCAGGCGGCGGTGCGTGCCCTGGTCGACGAGATCGGTGGCGCCCCCGCCCCCCGGGCAGAGTTCGTGTTCCGGCCGGAGCTCGTGGTGCGCGGCTCGACCGGCAGCGCTCCTGGGCGCGGCTGAGCCCGCGGGCCGGCGGCGTCCCTCTCACCCCCGGGGGATGACGTCTGACCTGCGGCACTCTCTCTAGCGTCGTCCGAGGAGGCGATGCGAGATGACCAGCAACCCGGTTGAGGTGTTCGTCGCAGCGTTCGGCACCGAGGAGCAGGCGGGCGCCGCGCTGAAGGACTTTCGGGCGATGGACCGAGAGGGGTCGATCGAGCTGATCGACGCAGCGGTGATCGTGCGCCGTGCCGATGGCAAGGTGAGCTTCGAGGAGACCGCGGACCCGAGCGGGAAGAAGTGGGCCAAGCGCGGGGCAATCGCCGGCGGGATCGTGGGCCTGATCTTCCCGCCGAGCCTGCTCGCCGGAGCGGCGGTCGGCGCCGCCGGCGGTGGGATCTGGGGGAAGATCCGGGACAAGGGCTTCCAGGACTCCGACCTGAAGGCCGTCGGTGAGTCGCTCGAGCCGGGCACGTCCGCGATCATCGCGATCGCGGAGGACCGCGTGATCGAGCGGCTGCAGAAGGGCCTGGAGGGCTACCAGAACCTGGCCCGGCACGCGGTCAGCGCCGAGGCGGCCGCGACCATCGTGGCCGAGGTCGAGGAGGAGCCGCCCGGCTCCTGACCGCAGCCAAGACTCACTCACGGCCGCGGGCGGACTGGTTGACTGCCTGCATGGACGTGGACGACCTGCTGTCCTGGATCGCCGCCTACGAGCGCGCCTGGCGCTCGCCGGGCACCGAGCAGCTCGCCCGCATCTTCACCGAGGACGCGGTCTACCTGCACTCGCCCTACGCCCGGCCGGTCGAGGGCCTCGAGGCCATCGCCCGGATGTGGGAGGACGACCGGGACGGGCCGGACGAGGTCTTCACGATGGAGCGCAAGGCGGTCTCGGTGTCCGAGGACACCGGGGTGGCGAGGGTCGAGGTGCGCTACGGCGAGCCGGTCCGGCAGGAGTTCCGCTGTCTCTGGGTGGTGCGGTTCGCGCCCGACGGCCGGGCGGCCACGTTCGAGGAGTGGCCGTACTGGCCCGAACAGGGCTGGGCGCCGGAGAAGGCCGAGCCACTGGTGGTCGACGGGACCACGGTGCCTGCCACGCCGTACGAGGAGGTCGTGCGGTCCGGCTCGCTCAGCGCGGGCGTCTACGTGCTGCCCGCGGGCGGCCGGGACATGCAGCTGCCGCACACCGAGGACGAGGTGTACGTCGTGCTCGCCGGCGAGGCCGTGCTGGAGGTCGCGGGGGAGCGCACGGCGGTGAGCCGGGGCAGCGTCGCCTACGTCCCGGCGCGCGCGGTGCACCGGTTCACCGGGATCACGTCGGAGCTGCGGGTGGCCGTGGTGTTCGCGCCGCCGGAGAACGCCGGCGTGGCGGGGTAGCAGCACCCGCCGTCCGGCACGAGGATCTTCTTCAACCAACTGGTTGACAACAGGCTCGGCCGTCTCTACGTTGTGTTAAACCAACTGGTTGATCACGTGGAGGAACGCTGTGGCGGCTGATCCGCTCTCCCGGGTGTTCTCGGCCCTGGCCGATCCCACCCGGCGCGACATGGTGGCGAGGCTCGCGGTCGGGGACGCCACCGTCAACCAGCTCGCCGAGCCCTACGACGTGACCGTCCAGGCCGTCTCCAAGCACCTCAAGGTGCT
>DASVBJ010000240.1:0-12678 GCA_036375895.1 Actinomycetes bacterium
ACAGCCGGACCCGGCGCGATCGGTCCCGGTCCGTCCGGCACGCGACGTGTCCCGCGGAGGGTGTGACGTGAGCGAGTGGAGCGAGATCGAGCGGCTCGGGGCGGGCATACGGCGCTTCTGGTGGGTGGTGTCACTGGGCACCGTGGTTGCCGCGGCGCTCGGGTTCTTCGTCACCAAGGCCATGACGCCGGTGTACGAGGCGAAGACGACTCTGCTCGTCGGCCAGCTCTCGGGCGCCCAGGTCGACAACAGCGCGGTTCGGGCGCGGCAGGGGCTCGCCGCGGTGTACGCCGATCTGCTCCGCCGCCAGCCGGTCCTCGCGCCGGCGGCCGAGAAGCTCGACGTCAAGGGCGGCTGGAAGGTGCTGCAGCAGCGACTCCGGGTCAGCGTGCCGCACGAGGACACGCAGCTCATCATGATCACAGTGGAGGGCGGATCGCCGGCCGACGCGGAGCGGGCGGCAACGGCGATCACCGACCAGCTCAAGGCACTGACCGACGCCGACGCGCCCGTCGCTGCTGTCTCGCCGAAGTTCGCGGCCGCGCAGATGACCCGGCTCGAGCGCGACATCCAGGACAACCAGGCGGAGATGGCCCAGCTGCGGAAGACGCTCCCGCCCGCGGCGACGGCGCAGGCGACGCCGGACCGGGCGACGCAGGCGACGCAGGACCGGATCGACCTGCTGAACCAGCAGGTCATCGACTGGCAGCGCATCTACCTCTCGCTGCAGGAAGCGGTCCGGGCCCCCTCCGGGAACGGCGTCCTGACCGTCCTCGACGAGGCGAAGGCCGACTCCACGCCGGTCCGCCCGAACGTCAGGTTCAACGTCGTCATCGCGGGCTTCGCCGGACTCGTGCTCGGGCTCATCGGCGTCTACGTGGCTGCCGGACGTCTCGGCCCATCGCGCCCCGGCAACGCTTGGTATCGCCCAGGGGCCGCACCCTTTCTAGACGGCGCCGAGCAGGGCGCGGCGCGGGACCGTTCCTGGGTGTCCGCGGGAGCCGGGCCGAGATGACCACCACGCCGGACCGGCCTCGGACGAAACGGAAAGGCCCGCTCATGGACAAGCCCTCGACCCTGACCCAGGTGCAGCCTGGGCCGACCGCGGTGCCTGCGCAGTCCCCGCGCAGCCACCCGGCGGCACCGTTGGCCGACGCCGAGGCGCCGGCCGTGCTGGGCCGGGTGGTCGAGCTGTGTCGCGAGCTGTCGGACCGAAACGTGTCCTACTGCCACTGGAAGAGCAACGAGGCCCTGCACCTCTCGGCGTCCGGGGCGAACGACCTCGACCTCCTGGTCAGCCGTCGTGACAGCCAGGCCTTCCTGGAGGTCCTCTACCGGCTCGGCTTCAAGCACGCTCGGCTCGAGCCGGCCAAGGAGTTCCCCGGCGTCCAGCACTACTACGGGCTGGACCCCGAGACGAAATCGTTCGTGCACGTGCACGCCCACTTCCAGCTCGTCGTGGGCGACGACATGACGAAGAACTACCGCCTGCCGATCGAGGAGGCCTACCTCGCCTCCGCGGAGCAGGGCGAGGTCTTCCGGGTACCTGCCCCGGCGTACGAGCTCGCCGTCCTGGTGATCCGGCTGGTGCTCAAGCACTCGTCGTGGGACGCCGTCCTCACTCTGCAGGGCAGGCCGACCGTGAGCGAGCGGCGGGAGGTCGCCTGGCTGGGCGCCCGCACCGAGCCGGACGAGGTGTGGGCCGTCGTCCGGGACACGATGCCCTTCATCGACCGGGGGCTCTGGGAGCGGCTGCGACGCTGCCTCGACCCGGACTGCCCGGGTGTGGCCCGGGTCGCGGCGGCACGGGACCTGCGCCGGGTCCTCGCGGCGAACGCCCGCAACCCCTGGCCGGTGGACACCCCGCTCAAGGTCGTACGTCGTGGCCGGCTGTTCGTGCGGCGAAGGGTGCTGCGCCGGCCCAGCCGGCGCAAGCGCCTCGAGACGGGGGGCTCGATCGTGGCGTTCGTGGGCGGGGACGGCGCCGGGAAGTCCACGGCCGTCGAGGCGACCAGCGCCTGGCTCACGCAGGCCTTCGACACCCACCAGCTCCACCTCGGCAAGCCGCGGCGGTCCCTGGTCTCGGCGACCCTGCGACGGGGCTGGGACCTGACCGGCGGACTGCGCAGCGGGAGCGTGACCGGGGAGTCGGCCCTCGAGGCGTCGTCCGCGGCCGAGGAGCGCGTGCCGGCGCGAGCGCACATCCGCCTGGTGTGGGAGCTGCTCACCGCGCGGGACCGGTACCGCTCCTACGTCAAGGCCCGGCGGTTTGCTGCCCGTGGCGGGATCGTGGTGTGCGACCGGTTCCCGGTGCCCCAGATCAAGCTCATGGACGGGGCGGTGACCGCGCGGCTGCTGCTCGACTCGAGCCGCAGCCGCCTCGTCCGCCGGCTTGCCACCCTGGAGCAGCGGTACTACGCCCGGATCCGGGACCCGGACGTCCTCATCGTGCTGCGGGTCGAGCCCGATCTCGCCGTCGAGCGGAAACGCCACGAGGAGCCGGAGAGCTTCGTCCGGCCGCGCTCGGAGGAGGTCTGGGGCATCGACTGGCGCGGCACGCCGGCCGTGGTCCTGGACGCCGGTCGCCCCAAGGACGAGGTCCTCGCCGAGATCAGGTCCCTGGTCTGGGAGAGGCTCTAGAGGTAGCGGTGATGGCCCGGCGCATCGTGGAGCTGGTCGGCCCGGCCGGCGCCGGGAAGACGACGCTGGCCGGCCTCGTCAGCCGGGACGGTGACGAGGTCCGGCTCGGCCTGCCGCTCGGCGGTGCGGAACGTCGCCGGGCGCACGCCGTGGCCGCGCTCCGGGTGGTGCCGGCCTGCCTGCGCAGCCGCGGGGAGCGGCGGTGGTTCACGGCCGACGAGATCCGGGCGATGGGGTACCTCGACGCGTGGCAACGGCGGGCCGCGCGGCCGGCCGCCGCCGGCGGCACGGTGCTGCTCGACCACGGCCCGATCTTCCGGCTCGCCCAGCTCGACGAGTTCGGCCCGCCGGCCACCACCGATCCCGCGTTCCGCCGCTGGTGGGACGGGTCGGTACGGCGGTGGGCGGGCCTGCTCGACGTCGTCGTCCGGCTCGACGCGCCCGACGAGGTGCTCGCCGCCCGGATCCGGTCACGTGAGCAGCGGCATGTCGTCAAAGGTGCGGCCGACGCGGCGATCAGCGCGTTCCTCGAGCGGTACCGCACGGCGTACGACCGGGTCCTCGGGCGGCTCGTGGCCGCGGCCGAGCAGTGCGGGTCGCCTATCGAGGTCGTCACCGTGCGCACGGACCGCGAGGCGCCGTCGCGCATCGCCGACCGGGTGGGCGCGGCGCTGCGGGAGGCGGCGGTGCGCGGTGGCTGAGCTGCGCATGGTGCTGACGCGCGCCCGGACCCGGGTGCTCGCCGACGGCAGCCTGACCAAGAAGGCGTCCCTCAACGCTCTCGTCTCACTCCTCGACTTCGCGGCGCGGATCGTCGTGGGTCTGCTGGTGACACCTCTCCTGGTGAGCCGGCTGGGCACCTTCATGTTCGGCGTGTGGCAGTTCCTGCAGCGGCTGCTCGGTCACGCGTCGGTGGCGACCGGTCGCCCGGGCGAGGCCCTCAAGTGGGTCATCGCGCACGACCAGAGGTCGACGGACTACGAGGAGAAGCGCCGGCAGGTGGGCAACGCCATCGCCGTCTGGTTCGTCTTCCTGCCGGTGCTGCTTGCGCTCGGCGGCGTGCTGAGCTGGTTCGCTCCTGCCTGGCTGCACGTCCCGGCCGACGACGTGACCGCGGTCCGTGTGGCCGCCGCCTGCGTCGTCCTCAACTTCATCCTGATCAGCCTGGCCTACCTGCCGCAGTCGGTGCTGCACGGTGAGAACCTCGCCTACAAGCGGCTGGGGATGTCGACCTCCCTCGTCCTGGTCGGCGGTGGCCTCTCCGCGCTGGCCGTGGTCCTCGGCTTCGGCATCGTGGGCGTCGCGGTGTCAACCGTGGTGACGACCATCCTGTCCGGGGCGATGTACCTGCACATCGCGCGGACCCAGGTGGCCTGGTTCGGCGTGGCCCGCCCGTCGTTCGCTGCGGTCCGGGGCTTCGTCGGGCTCAGCTGGTGGTTCCTGCTGTGGAACCTCGTCATGCAGATGATGAAGGGCTCGGACGTCATCGTGCTGGGCGTCGCCGGCTCGGCCGCCAGCGTCACGGCGTACACCCTCACCCGCTACATCCCGGACGCGATCACCATCGCGGTGGCCACCGTGATCTTCGCGGTCATGCCGGGCCTCGGCGGGCTCGTCGGGTCCGGAGACCTGAAGAAGGCCGTGCAGGTGCGCGACGAGACCATGGCGATCACGTGGGGACTGGCGACCGCCTCCGGGGTCGCGGTGCTGGTCTGGGAACGACCGTTCCTCGACCTGTGGGTCGGCGCCGACTACTACCCCGGCACCACCGCGGTGCTGCTCATCGTGGTGATGGTCCTGCAGCTGGCCCTGATCCGCACCGACTCCAACATCATCGACGTGACGCTGCGGCTGCAGGCCAAGACACTTCTCGGCCTGGTGTCGGCGACGCTGTCGGCCGCTCTGGGCTGGTATCTGCTGGCCGCGCGTGACCTCGGCATCAGCGGCCTCGTCGGGGGCTTCGTGCTGGGTCGGGTGATGCTGACCCTCGCCTACCCGTGGCTCGTGGGTCGTCTGCTCGGCATCGCGGTGAGCCGCCAGGTGGTCGGGGCGATCCGGCCCGGGCTGGTCACGTGCGGACTGCTGGCCGGCGGGACCGCGCTCGGCACGGTGGCCGAGGCGGGGTCGTGGCTCGTCCTGACGGCCGGCGTCGCGGCCACCACGGTCGTCGCGGTCGGTCTCGCCGTAGGGGTGGGTCTGCCTGGTGGGCTGCGACGTCAGGTCGTGGCCAGGACGAGGCAGGCGGTGGCTTTCCGATGACACACGGAGGAGGTGGCGCCATGGTGGTGCCGAGGCAGCGACTGGCCGTTCTGACGTCCACGATGGGTGGCGGGGGAGCCCAGCGGTCGATGGTGCGGCTGGCGGGCGGCCTCGCGGAGCGGGGATACGACGTCGACCTGGTGCTCGGCCGCCGGGACGAGGACGACCACTATCGCGGGGAGGTGTCCGACACCGTCCGCATCGTGAGCCTCGACGCGTCCCGGGCGCTGTTCAGTGTGCCCAGCCTGATCCGCTACCTGCGTCGCGAACGGCCGGTCGCCATGGTGACGTCGCTCGACTACATGAACGTCCTGGGCGTCTGGGCCCGCCGGCTCGCGCGGGTGCCCACCCGGGTCGTCGTGAACGAGCAGAACACGCTGTCCATGGTCGCCGACAACGGCACCCGGCGCCGCCAGCGTGTGCTGCCCTGGCTGGTGCGGCGCTCCTACCGCCGCGCCGACGGGATCGCGGGAGTCTCGGAGGGGGTGTGCGACGACATGGCGCGCGTCCTCGGGCTGCCTCGCGAGCGGGTTCAGGTGATCCACAACCCCGTCGTGGTGCCGCGCCTGGCCGAGATGGCGGCCGAGCCGCTGGACCATCCCTGGTTCGGCCCCGACGAGCCGCCGGTGCTGCTCGCCGTGGGGCGGCTCGCCCCGCAGAAGGACTTCGAGGCCCTGCTGCGTGCGTTCGCCAAGGTGCGAGCCTCGCACGCCGCGCGGCTGCTCATCCTCGGTGACGGCGAGGAGCGCAGCCGGCTCGAGCGGCTGGTGACCGAGCTCGGGCTCGGCGAGGACGTCGACCTGCCGGGCTGGGCGGTGAACCCGTACCCGTACATGGCCTCCGCGGACCTGTTCGTGCTCTCCTCACGCTGGGAAGGGCTGCCCACGGTGCTCATCGAGGCCCTCTACTGCGGTCTGCCCATCGTGGCGACCGACTGCCCCAGCGGGCCGCGCGAGATCTTGCGGGGTGGCCGGTTCGGGTCGCTCGTCCCCGTCGGCGACGTCGATGCACTCGCGCAGGCGATCGGCGACGCTCTCGACGGTGACGTGCCGGCGCCGGTGCCGGAGAGCTGGGCGCCTTACCGGCAGGACATCGTCGCCGACCGCTACCTGCAGCTGATGCTCGGCGGGTGACACATGAGGCGGCTGGCGTTCTGGGTGTCGGTGGCGATGGTCTTCACGCTGCCGTTCGAGAACATCATCGACACGCCGCCGCTGGGGCGGATCAGCCGCGTCGCCGGCCTGGCTGCCGCGGCAGTCTGGCTGCCCGCGGTCCTCACCACGGGGCGGTTCAGGTCGCCGAAACCCTTCCACGCACTCTTCTTCGCCTTCGTGCTGTGGAACGGCCTGAGCGCCTTCTGGTCGGTGGACGTCCCGGCGACGGTGGGCCGGTTCATCACCTACGCGCAGCTGCTCCTCATGGTCTACATCCTGTGGGACACGATCGCGACGCGGGTTGACCTCGCACATGTGCTGCAGGCATACGTGCTCGGATCCTGGGTCACGGTCCTGAGCGTCTTCCACGGCTACCTGTTCACCCCGCCCGCGCAGTACCAGATCCGGTTCGGGGCCGGCTCGTTCCAACTCGACGACATCGGGCTCATCCTGGCCCTCGGCATCCCGGTGGCCTGGTACCTCGCGATGAACCCGCCCGAAGGACGCTGGTCGCGGTGGTTGCGGCTGGTGAACCTCCTGCACGTGCCGGCTGCCGTGGTCGCCATCATGCTCACCGGGTCGAGGGCCGCCCTGGTGGCAGTGGTCCCGGCCCTCGTGTTCATGGCGATGTCGCTGCGTGAGCTGGACCGCAACCGACGTTGGGCGACGATCGGCGCCGTGGTCGCGCTGTTCCTCCTGCTTCGGCCCCTGGTGCCGACCGAGACCCTCGCGAGACTGGAGTCGAGCGGCTCCCAGGCCGCAGGCGGCGACCTGAACGGTCGGGTCGAGCTCTGGCGCGCGGCGTTCCTGACCTTCGAGCAGCACCCCTTCACGGGGGTCGGCAGCGCGGCCTTCCGCGAGACCGAGTCGAACAAGGTCGCCCACGACCTCTTCTTCCGGCTCGTGGCGGAGCTCGGCCTGGTTGGCCTCGCGCTCGTCGCGGCCCTGGTGCTGACCGCCTTCGTCAGCGGCTGGCGCCATCGGGGCATGCTGCGCGGGCTCTGGACCAGCGTCCTCACCGCCTGGCTGATCGGCGCCACGTTCTACAACCTCGAGGACAAGAAGCAGACGTGGGTCTTCCTCAGCCTCGCTGTCGTCAGCGCGCGGCTACCGGCTCCGGTGAGCAGGCGCCGTGAGCCCGACCTGCGCGTCGGCGTAGCCCCCGCGGTGCGGGTCCGGGTCCCCGAGGGGGCGAGGTGACGCTGCACGTCCGGCCGCCGGTGCTGCGTCGTGGCGTCGGTGCTCCCGGTCTGGTGGTGGAGCTGGCCGGCCTCCCCGGCTCCGGCAAGTCCCGCCTCGCCCGCGAGGTCGTCCGGGCGGTGCGCGAGAGGGGCGCGCCGGCCCTGGTCGTGGATGCGCCGGTGGGTGCGGATGCCCGTCATGCGGCTCGGCTGATCCGCAAGGCGGTGCGCTCCGGGAGCGAGCTGCTGCGGCATCCTCGACGCTCCGCCCACGTCGTGGCGAGGGTCGCGTCCTCGCAGCCACAGGGACGCGATGCACTCTCGTTGGGGGTGCAGTGGCTTGTGACCCAGCGGTTGCTCGCGGCCGCCCGGTCGGCGCCTGGGCTGCACCTGTTCGAGGAGGGCGTGCTGCAGACCCTGTGGTCCATCGGGATGCGCGGCAGCGTCGACCGGGTCCTTGCGGTGCTCGACGGGCAATTGCCCTGGCCCGACCTGGTGGTCGTCGTCGACGCGCCTCTCCCGGTTGTGCAGGACCGGTTGAGCCGACGGTTGTCGCGGCACAGCCGGGTGCAGCACCTGGCGACCGGGCAGCAGGGGGAAGCGTTGCGGCAGGGGCACGAGCGCCTCGGCGAGCTGCTCGCCTGGTGGCAGGGTCCGTCGGGTCCCGGCGTCCCCGTCGTCGTGCTGACGAACGACGACGCGCCGCCTGATCCAAGGCAGGTCGACGGCCTCGCCGACCGCCTGGTCAGCGCGCTACGGCAGTAGCCGGCGCCCTCTCGCCGAGCACCTCGCGGTAGACCTGGTCGTAGCCGGCACGCATCGCCCCGAGGCTGAAGCGCTGCTCGACCAGGGCTCGGCAACGCTGCCCGATCCCGGCGCGTTCGCTCGCGGTCATCAGGCGCAACCGGCGCAGCTCTCTGGCGAACCCTGCGGTGTCGCCGACCGGGATCAGGGGCAGGAAGTCGGCGCCGGCCGTGATCTCACGGTGCGGAGGGATGTCGGACAGGATCACGGGCAGGCGGCAGGCCATGGCCTCGACCACGGCCACCGGCAGGCCCTCGACACGGGACGTCGAGATGAACACGTCGGCGTCCATCAGTCGCCCGTAGACGTCCTCGCGCGGCACGAGCCCGGCGAGCTCGACCCGGCCCACAGCATCGCGGGCGCGACTGTGCTCCTGCAGCCGTCCGCGCAGCGGCCCCTCACCCACGAACACCAGTCGACCGGTGCCGTCGTCCTCCTCCAGGAAGGCGTCCAAGGCGGTCATGGGGTCCTTGATCTCCATCAGACGGCCGACCGAGGCGACGGTGAAGGGCCGGTCGCCGGGGTCCGAAGCCGTGCGCGAAATGACGTCGTCCACGCGGGCGAGATCCAGCCCGTTCGCCACGACGCGCAGGCGGCTTCCGGCGAGGCGCCGCAACGCGGGCGGGAAGCTCTCGTAGCTGGCGGAGCTGCAGCAGACGACCCTGCGGTGGAAGGCGAACGAGGGCAGGAGCAGCAGCCTGTTGCGCAGCTTGTAGTTCGGGAACGAGCTGTGCAGCGTGCAGGTCGAGCGGCTCAGCAGTCCAGGCCGCAGCGTCGTGGCGGCCAACAGGAAGAACAGCGACATGTGCACGGAGTGGGCGTGCACGATGTCGTAGTCGCGTGCTCGCAGCGCCGCCTTCACGGCACGTGCGAAGCCGGCGGGTGTGCTGTCGCCCGCAAACAGAGTGATGCCGGCAGGTGGCCGGACCTGGGGTCGAAAGTAGGTGCACACGGTGATGTCCCGCGCGCCGACCATCGGGAGGCAGTGCTCGTTGTAGCCGGCGCTGGTCTCACCCATCGTCAGCAACAGGTGCAGCACGGCGAGGCGTTCGCCGTTCTCGCGACGACCTGAGCCACTGCGGGTGATGGTCATCGCTCACCCCGCCGCGGTCGCGACGGCCGGCATCGACCGCTCCAGGTGACGCCGGACCAGTGGGGTGATCTTCGCGCGGAAGCGCAATGGGGTGATGTTGTTGTACACACCGACCCGGCGGAGCGTGAACGGCGACAGCGGGATACCGGACCGCTTCGGGGTGACGACGGCGGCCTGGTAACCGGCCGTCTCGACGGCTCGTACGACGTTGTCGTCCAACATCCCCCGGGGGTAGCAGAAGGACACCACTCCCCGACCCAGCCGCCTCTCGATGTCGAGTCGCGACCGGGTGACCTCGTCGCGGCACTGCTCGACCGTGACCCCGGTCAGCTCAGGGTGCGTGCAGGTGTGCGAGCCGATCTCCACGCCCGATGACGCCATCTCCTCCACCTGGTCCCACTGCAGCGCCTGGTACGGCGCCGGGCCGATCGACGGGTCCAGCTTCGGCACGTCCCACCCGAAGACGTGGTCGGTGCCGACGACGTCGGACACGACGAACGCCGTGGCGACGAAGCCGTGCTTCCGCAGCAACGGAAACGCGTTCGTGAAGTTGTCGGCGTAGCCGTCGTCGAACGTCACGATGACGATCCGCGATCCCTTCTCGGGACGCTCGGCGATGTAGTCCGCCAGGGTCATGGAGCGGAATCCGTGGCGTCGCAGCCACCCGAGCTGGCCATCGAAGTCGTCGACCCGCACGGCGAGTCCATCGCTACGGCGGTCACTGATGCTGTGGTAGGCGAGGATCAGCGGCCAGTCGTACCAGACGCCGGTCGATGTCATGTCAGCTCCGTGATCGGGGATCTCATGGCTGGAACTCGACGTGCAGGATGGGGGCGCCCCGGGTGCCGTCGAAGGAGGCGGCGGTGCGCCGGCCGGTGCCGGTGACGACGAAGGCCACGGCCTGGCCGCTGTTCCAGCCGGCGCGGTTGACGACCTCTTGGACCATGGCGGTCAGCGCGGGGGTGCGCTGGTCCGCGGTGCGGGCGAGGACGGTGGGCCAGGTCGGCGGGCTCCAGCCGACGGTGGCCGAGGTGCGCGGTCGGCTGGAGATGTTGGAGTTGGTGGCGGTGAACGTGGCGGCGTTGTCGGCGGCCTGGGCGGCCACGGTGAGCGTCGCGACGTCGGTGGACACCTCGTCGGTCGTGAACTGGATGTAGGCGTTGGTGACCACCGCACCCTTGGGGATCGCCAGTCCGGCGAACCGGATGCCGACGGTCTGCACCTTGGTGCCGTCGGTGACCAGCTCGAGGTCGGTGCTCGTCAGGTTGACCCCTCCGGTGGGCGACTGCTCGGCGTCGTCGGAGCTGGCCGCGACCGGGACGTCGATCGTCTGGGTGGTGCCTGCCGGGTTGACGGTGATGGTGACGTCGTCGGTGGCGGACAGGGCCCCGTCGGAGGCGGTGAGCCGCAGCACGTAGCTGCCGCTGGTGCTGAACGTGGCGGTGGTGGACTGCGCGGCGGGGTTGGCGAAGGTGACGGTGCCGGGGCCGCTGACCGTGGACCAGGCGGTGGTCAAGGTGCTGCCGTTGGGCAGCCCGTCGTCGGACGCGGCCCCGGACAGGGTGGCGCCGGCGGGCAGGGTGATGGTCTGGTCCGGCCCGGCGCTGACCGACGGCGCCTGGTTGGTCGCTGCGCCGGTGGTGTAGACGACGCGCAGCACCGGCGGTGGGCCGCCCTCGAAGGCCTCCGCTGTGCGCCGTCCGGTGCCGGTGATGATCAGGGCGAGCGCGTTGCCACTGGCCCAGCCGGTGCGGTTGACGATCTGCTGCACCACCGTGGACAGGTCCGGTGTCTGCTGGGCCGGTCCCCGCTCACCCACCAGGCTCCACGATGGCGGCGTCCAGCCCACGCTCGCGGTCGTGCGGGCTCGTGTGGACACGTTGCCGCTGCTGGAGGTGAACGTGCCCGCGTTGTCCGCTGCCTGGCCCGCCACGGTCAGCGTGGTCGCCTCGGTGGAGACCTCGTCGGTCTGGAACTGGACCGAGGCACTGTTCACCGTGGCCCCGCGCGGCACCGGCACCCCGGCGAACCGGATGCCCACCGTCTGCACCGTCGAGCCGTCGGTCACCAGCTCCAGGTCGCTACTCGTCAGGGACACGCTCCCGCCCGGAGCCTGCTCCGCGTCGTCCGACCCCGCCGCCACAGCGCCCTCCCACACGAACGGTCCGTTCGGACCGGTCACGGTGACAGTGGTCTGGTCCGAGCCGCTGAGCTCGCTGTCGCTGGCCGTGAGCTGCAGCACGTAGGTCCCCGGCGTGCTGAACGTCGCGGTCGTCGTCGGCGCACCGCTGTTGGCGAAGGTCACCGTGCCGGGGCCGCTCACCATGGACCACTGGCTGGTCACCGCCCCGGGTGGGTTGGGCAACCCGTCGTCGCTGACCGAGCCGGCCAGCGAGGCGGCGTTCGGCTGGACGACGGAGACGTCTGGGCCGGCGCTGACAACGGGCGCGTGGTTGCCCGTCGGCGGCAGGTTGACGGCCATCTCGTACATCCGGCCGTCGTTCTCCGAGGAGTTGCTGTTGTTGTCGACCCGGCGGTCGACGATGTAGAGGTTGGCGCCACTGCCTCCGGCGCTCGGAGGCGCCAGGGCGATGCCCGCCTCCGACGTCCCGCCCGCGGCCCTGATGTCGATGACGTTGAGCAGGGCACCGGTGGTGCTCAGCTCGTACGCCGCGTGCGACACCGAGCTGACGATGAAGAGGCTGTCGCGGTTGGCGTCGTAGAAGACGCCCTCCGGGTCACCGGCACCGAACTGGCCGACGTCGAAGTGCCGTGTCGTGTCGTCGCCGGATGGCGCGAGGCCGTCGAACCGACCGTTGGGTCCCGGCGACACCTCGTAGACCTCGGCGTTCAGGCCGTCGATCAGGTAGAGCTTGCCGCTTCTCGTGTCGATCGTCACATCCTCGTTGTCACCGGCGCCGAGCGCGCTCGCGCTGATCGTCGTCCAGGTGTCGTCGGCGGTGCCGTAGCGCGCGTCCCCGCCGACGGACACCTCGTAGACCTCCATCGCGTCGTCGTCGGAGGTGAACACGTGCCCGTTCCGCGGGTCGTAGCCGGCGCCGGTCGGCTCGTGCGTGAAGCGGGTGGTGACACCGCGGTCGGTCACGGTGGCCCCGTCCCGCGTGACGGTCCAGGCATTGACGTTCTGGAAGATGCCCATCTCGTCGACCTCGCCGTCGACCACCAGGAGCTGGCCGTTGGGCAACACGGTCACGCCGGAGGGATCGGGGCTCGACGGCGACCAGGCAGAGGTGTTGACGGTGCGGACCAGGGTCGCCGTCAGCGACGCGGCGGCCGCCGTTGCGGCGGCCGTCAGCGACACCTCGGCCACCCGGCCCGACGTACCCGCATCGCCGGCGTCCGCGACGTACAGGTCGGTGCTTGCCGGGTCGTCGGTCTGGTCGGCGGTGGGCGCGAAGACGATGCCTCGCAGGTCTCGGATGTCCGCGTCGCCGATGTCGTAGCTGCGCACCAGGCGCCCGGAGGAGTCCATGGCGTGGAGCAGGTCACGCGCCGGCTCGGTCGTGTACAGCAACCCGTCGCGAGG
>DASVBJ010000194.1:0-2781 GCA_036375895.1 Actinomycetes bacterium
CTCGAGGTGCCGCTGTCCGAGGTCATGCGAGAGGTCAGCGACCAGCTCGCGCTGGCCGAGTCCCTGACCCTGTCCCAGCCGGTCCAGCCCGACCCGGGGCCGCTGCACATCACGAACGTGGCTGCGTGAGACATCGCTCACTGCGAGGTATGAGACGCCGCGTCGCGGGTAGACCGTGACCTATCGACCGCCCGTCCACCCCATGCGCTAACGGGGGTGTGGACGGGCGGTCGTGCTTTGCGCGCCGTCCCGGCCGCCCGCAGCGCTCCGCCACCCGACACGGGTCGCGCCCGCGTCAGCCCGGCTGACAGGTGGGGCACCAGTAGCTGAGGCGCTCCTGACCGGTGGGCCCGAACTCCTCGGCCCGCAGGCGGGTGCCGCACCGGCGGCACGGCTGGCCCGCGCGCTCGAAGACGTAGTGCTGCCTGCCTCTTCGGCCGTCGCCCGTCGTCACCTGCGCCGGGTGGTGCCGGTTGGCCTGCAGCAGCCGTTGGGCCAGGTCCAGGAGCCCGGCGAGGTCGGGCACCTCGCCGACCGGGCGACGCGGGTGCACGCCGCGGAGGAAGAGGGTCTCGGCCCGGTAGAGCGTCCCGATGCCCGCCAGGTTGCGCTGATCGAGGAGCGCCTCGCCGATCGCACGCTGCGGCGACCCGCGCAGCAGGCGCACGGCCTCGTCGAGGTCCCAGTCCGCACCCAGCAGGTCCGGCCCGAGGTGCCCCACCACCCGCGCCTCCTCGGCCCTGCTGACCAGCTCCACCACGGGGAGCCGGTAGCCGACGGCTTGCCACTCGGCGTTCTCGAGCAGCACGCGCACGTGGTGCGCGGGCCCGCCGCGCCACCGTTGGCCGTGGCGGTACAGGTGCCAGGAACCGTCCATGCGGAAGTGCGTGTGCAGGGTCAGGTCGGCACCGACCCGGGTGAGGAGGTGCTTGCCGCGGCTCACCACGTCGACCACCTCGCGCCCGGAGAGGTCGGCGGTCGCGAGCTGCGGCACGCGGAAGTCGGTACGGGTCAGCACCCGGCCCGCCAACGCTCGGTGCAGGTTGCGGGCCGCGAGCCACACCGTGTCGCCCTCGGGCATGTGACCATGGTCTCCCGTGTAACGGGGAACATGCATGCCGGGTCCG
This sequence comes from Actinomycetes bacterium, assembly GCA_036375895.1. Classification (GTDB taxonomy): domain Bacteria; phylum Actinomycetota; class Actinomycetes; order JACCUZ01; family JACCUZ01; genus DASVBJ01. The sequence continues at coordinate 1,128 of DASVBJ010000194.1, forward strand.
TTGCTCCGTGAGAGTGCCCCGCCTGATGACTCGATCCGCCGGTCCGCCGACCGGACCCCGCGCGGAGCCGGTGACGGTGACCGTGGCGCGGCGGGTGGCGCCTGGACGCGAGATGGAGTTCCAGGACTGGTACGAGGGGATCATCGCCGCCGCCTCGCGCTTCCCCGGCTTCCTCGGCTCCGGCGTCCTGCGCCCGCACCGGATGGGGGAGGACTGGCACGTCGTCTACCGGTTCGCCGACGCCGACTCCCTGCGCCGCTGGGAGCACTCGCCGGAGCGGGCCGGCTGGCTGCGCCGGGCCGAGGCCTTCGTCGAGGACACCGCGGTACGCCGGGTGTCCGGCCTCGAGACCTGGTTCGCCATGCCGGGGCGCACCGCCCCTGCGCCGGCCCGCTGGAAGATGGCGACCGTCACGATCCTCGCGATCATCCCGCTGGTCCTGCTCATGAACGTGCTGGTGCTGCCCCTGTTGCACGGCTGGCCGCTGGTCGCCCGCACGCTCGTGTTCTCGGGAACATTGACCGGGCTGATGACGTGGGTCGTCATGCCGCGGATGACCCGGATCTTCCGTCGGTTCCTCTACGGCGACCGTCGCGCTCCGCGACACTCGCACCGGGACCCACACGCCTGACCAGACGGCCCTGCCCCGGCCGGCCACTTTGGGCGGTGCGCGCCTTGCTCCGGGCGCCGCCTTGCATGGGGTTCCGCACGAGCACTACGCCAGCTGGTCACGGCGGCGTGTCAGGTAGGCGGTCTCGGCGGTGTTGCCGGCCAGCTCGATGGCTTTGTCGTACGCCGCGCGCGAGCTCTGACTGCGGCCCAGCCGGCGCAGCAGGTCGGCGCGGGTCGCATGGTAGGCGTGATAGCCGGCCAACTTGTCCGCAAGACGGTCGACGGCCGCCAGCGCCACCTCGGGGCCGTCAAGCTCGGCGACCGCGACGGCGCGGTTGAGGGCGGTGATCGGCGAGGGTTCGAGGCGGACGAGCTGGTCGTAGAGGGCGAGGACCTGGGACCAGTCGGTGTCGCGTACGTCTCGGGCGGAGGTGTGCACGGCGTTGATCGCTGCGAGGATCTGGTAGCGACCCGGAGCCACCCCGGCGGCGGCAGCAACGAGGCGCTCGCGCACCAGCCGATGACCCTCGGCGACCAGCGCCGCGTCCCAGCCCCCACGGTCCTGCTCGTCGAGGGTGACCAGCTCGCCGCTCGCCGAGACCCGGGCGGTGCGGCGGGCCTCGGTGAGGAGCATCAGCGCCAGCAGCCCGGCCACCTCACCGTCCTCCGGCATGAGGGCACGGATCAGGCGGGTGAGCCGGATCGCCTCGGCGGTCAGGTCGGCACGTATGGGATCGGTGTCGGGGCCGGTCGCCAGGTAGCCCTCGTTGAAGACGAGGAAGAGGACGGCGAGCACGCCGGAGAGGCGGGCCGGGAGATCCGCCGCGGACGGCACCCGATAAGGGATGCGCGCCGCCTTGATCTTGGCCTTCGCGCGGGTGATCCGCTGCCCCATGGTGGCCTCCTGCACCAGGAAGGCGCGGGCGATCTCGGGCACGGTCAGACCGCCGACCATGCGCAGCGTCAGCGCCACGCGGGTCTCCATCGCGAGCGCCGGGTGACAGCAGGTGAAGATCAGCCGGAGCCGCTCGTCGTCGATGGG